>NC_013923.1:300000-378348 GCF_000025625.1 Natrialba magadii ATCC 43099
AAGTGACGCGGTGTGACGCCAAGTGACGCGGTGTGACGCCAAGTGACGCGGTGTGACGCCAAGTGACGCGGTGTGACGCCGAGTGACGCAGTGTGACGCCGAGTGATGTAGTGTGATTCTGGTTGTCACGGTGGCCGACCAGGAGAACTCACACTCACTCGTGTAACCCGCCAACTGACTCGTAGAACGACGACGATAGCGTTTCCGCCATATCCTCCTCGCGATCAATCCGAACGTCGATCACGTGTGGCACGTCCGCCGACTTGGCGGACTCGAGTACCCCAGCCAACTCACTGGGCTCAGTCACCCGCTTGCCGACCGCGCCGAAGGCCTCGGCGATGCCGACGAAGTCGGTGTCGTGGAACTCCACGCCGGCGATGTCGCCATCCTCGTGTTGCATCTGGCGGACCATCCCGAGGCTGGTGTCGTTCAGAATGACGAACGTGGGCGCGACGCCGTACTCGACGGCAGTTTCGACGCTGTTCATCGTCATCGAGAAGCCGCCGTCGCCGGCGACGGCGATGACGTCTGTTTCGTCGTCGGTTGTGAGCGCCGCAGACACCGCAGCGGGGTTGGCCCACCCCATACCGCCGACGCCGCCACTGCCGAAGTAGGTTCTGACGGCGGGCGTCTGGAGGTAGTACAGCAGCCAGAAGCGGTTGTTCCCCGAGTCGGCGGTGACGATGGTGTCCTCGTCGACGACTGACTGGATGGCCGTCGCAGCGCGCTGGGGCTTGATCGGTGCCGAATCGTCCGTACACTCGGGTGCGTCGAACCACTCACGAGCCTCGGCGGCGCGCTCGAGTGCCCACCCGTTCGACGAGCCTCCCGAACCTGCCTCGGCGAGCACCGCGAGCGTCTCGGCGGCGTCACCGATCAGGCCGACGTCCGCGGGATAGACCCAGCCAGCGTTTCGCGTGTCGATATCGGCGTGGATAATCGTCTGCTCGTCCGGGCGGATGAACTCGGGCGCCTGCCAGTTGGTGTCCATTGGGTTCAGCCGGCACCCAACGACCAGCAGCGTGTCGGCCTCGCTGACGACGCGGTTTGCCCCCTCGTGGCCGAAGGAGCCGATAACGCCCGCTGCCCGCTCGTCAGTTTCAGGGTAGGTCGACTTGCCGAGGTAGGACGTGACGACCGCACAGTCGTACGTCTCGGCAACCGCCGCGAGTTCGTCGTAGGCCTGTGCGGCGTGGACGCCGTTGCCCGCAACGATCACTGGTCGCTCGGCGGACTCGAGTACGCCCACCGCTGCCGCGGTGTCGGTGGCGGTCGGCGCGGCGTCCCACGTCCGCGTCTGTGCTGCTGCATCCCAGGCTCTGGGTGTTGGGTCCTCGGGAACCTCAGCAGTGATCGCGTTCCCGTCGAGGATAACTGCTGTCGGGCCGGAGCGACCGGCGACCGCGTGTTTGAACGCCAGTTGCGTCGAGCGAATCGTCTCGACCGGCGTCCGCGGGAACCACCACTCCTTGCTCACACCGTCGAGGATATCCGGGAGGCTGAAGCCACCGTAATCGCCGCGAGCCTGCTGGTACGGCGCGAGCGTCGAGTACTCGCCGCGCTCGGAGGCTTCGGTGAGAACAACCATCGGCGAAGAGGCAAGTCGGGCCTCCATCTGGCCGATCATGCCGATACTGCCGATCCACGGCCCCTGCCCGGTGAGGACGCCCGGATCTCCGGTTAGCCGGCCGTACATTTCGGCCATCACGCTCGCCTCGCGCTCGTCTCGCGGCCGGACGAGGTCGATATCGGCGTCGGGAACCGCCTCGAACAGTTCGATCACGCGGCCGCCCGGGTAGCCGAAGACGTACTCGACGCCGAGGTCCTCGAGTGTCTCGACGAGTGTGGCTGCTGTGGACGTCATCTAGAACGGTTGTCCATTCCACCGCTCTTTGTTCTACCGGTGTGATAGTACGTGCCGCAGTAACGAGTGACGGTTCAGCTAGCTGGCACCACACCGGGTTTCCGGTGAATGTGCCGGACAGAAGTCGGTATCACCGGCAAAACACGGGAGGAAAAACATCACTGCGTCGGCACACCGCCACCGTGACCGGACCCCCGCGATTCCGTCTCGCTGTCCGTGTCCGTGACCGGGACCGCAGACACCCGTCGGAACACCGCTTCTGGATCACGGTTCCAGTGCCAGTGCCACCGCGTCCGGACGAGACACCGCAGTTTGCGGGCCGTCGACAGCGACGGAGCCGACGTGAGTACGTCGTACTCCTGGGCGCGAATAATCGCGTGATGCTCCGCGTAGAGAACTGCAGCGAGTAACACCGGTAACTGGCAGTCATCAGGAAGATACTGAATGCCGGCAACTCCCTCACGGTATCGCTCCTCTGCACGCTGGAGTTCCTCGCGCATCACCGACTCGAACGAGTGGCTGTGCTCGAGACGCTCGATCTGTGTCTCGGAGACGCCGTGCTTCTCGAGTGTCCGCTGTGGCAAATAAATACGGTCACGCTCGACGATATCCTCGCGAACATCGCGTAGAAAGTTCGTCAACTGAAATGCCTCGCCGAGGGCGATCGCGTGCGGGAGTGCAGCCGCCTCCAGTTCGGGCTCCATATCCATGATCGCAGTCATCATCACACCGACTGCCGCCGCGGAGCCGCGCATGTACGACTCGAGTTGCGCGTACGTTTCGTACCGACTCGTCGTGATGTCCGACGCCATCGCGTCGATGAAGACGTCGACCTCTTCGTCCGTGATCTCGGCTGCGTCTTTCAACTCGGCAAAGGCCGCGAGAACGGGATCATCGGCGTCGACCTCGCCGAGCGCCTGGGCACGGAGGGACTCGAGTTCGGCGCGCTGCTCGGCCGGTGGCATACCGGCGGCGTCGTCGACGACTTCGTCCGCGATCCGAAAGAATCCATAGAGGACGTGTGTTGCGTGCCGAACGCGTGACGGAAGGAACCTGGTCGCGAGGTAGAACGTCTTCCCGGTTCGCTTCTGGATCGCCTTCGCCTTGTCCGAGTCGATGTGGCCCTGGTGCAGGTGCATTCTCTCTCCGCTGACGCAACGGGGGTCGTCAGGTGACAGGTCTAGCCGAGAGACAGATAAAAGAGCTAACCCACACTAGTATGGCTCTGGCTCTGGTTCGCCCTCGCCCTTACCCTCATCCCCGCCCTCGTCCTTACCCTCACCCTCGCCCTTACCCTTACCCTCACCCTCACCCTCGCCCTCGTCCTTACCCTCACTCGCCCTCGAACAGTTCGTCGAGAAGTTTCTGCTGAGCCAGTCGCAGGTGCTGGTGGTAGGTCGACCGCGAGATGTCCATCGACGCAGCGAGTTCCTCGCCGGAGATACTGCGAGGCCACTCGAAGTACTCCGCGTAGTAGGCCTTCCGAAGCGCCATCCGTTGGCGTTCGGTGAGCGCCGACTCGAGTGTGGACATGAGATCCTGGGCCGTCTGGGCCGGCCGCTCTACTTCCTGATAGCTGATCAGTTCAACCTGCTCGAAGCGGTCTTCGAGGTAGTCGTACATCGACCGACCCGACTGTGCGTTAGGCAGTTCGAGCGCCATGTCGGCGACGCCGCTGTCCGTCTCGAGGTGCCGAATGACCGCACCATGTTCGGCGAGCGTCGACACGAAGCTCCCGCTGCTGTCGAGCGTCAACTCGAGTAACGTCCCATCGTCGGTCGCCGAGAGCACCGTCGCGTCGGTGATACCGTGGCTGTCCGCTGCCGTCACCGCGACCGCCTCGGGACGGTCGACGTGGACGAACGCAAGCGGCGTGCCGTCGCCGTCGTAGGCGACTCCGCGGAAGGTAACCGTCGCCGCGAGGTCGTCAGCCAGCGCGGTAACGAACAACGAGGAGTCCTCGATGGCCAACTCGAGTTCGACGACCGCTTCGGTCGTCAGCATTCGGCGGGTCTCGAGTGCGTTGATTGCGGTCGCAATCGTCCCGGCGAGCGACTCGAGGATGAGCACGTCGCGGTCTGCGAACGCATTCGTCTCCGCGGCGAAAACGACGAGGACGCCGTACGTGACCTCGCCGTAAGCGATTGGCACCGCAGCCACGGCGTCGATATACTCCCCCGCTGCGATCGGCCACCACTGTTCGGCCGCCTCGAAGGAGTCGAGGTCGCTGACGACGCGAGAGTCACCCCTCTCGAGTGCAGCGACTGCCGGATGGCTCTCGTCCTGTCCGAGCGTGAGCTGGTTGTTCTCGAGTGGGACCTCGTCTTGGCTAGCCCACTCGCTGGGTGTGATCTGACGATTCGTTACGTCGACGCGGCCGATCCAGG
Organism: Natrialba magadii ATCC 43099; assembly: GCF_000025625.1. Taxonomy (NCBI): domain Archaea; kingdom Methanobacteriati; phylum Methanobacteriota; class Halobacteria; order Halobacteriales; family Natrialbaceae; genus Natrialba; species Natrialba magadii. The sequence continues at coordinate 304,252 of NC_013923.1, forward strand.
CGAGTTCGTATGGCGACTCCGCTGCGAGTCGCCTGCAGACGCGTCGTTCGATCTCAGTGCGAGTTCCTGCAGTGACGGCTGCGTCAGTGACGTCTCTGATCAGCCCGTCGACCCGTTCGAGGACGTCCTCGAGTGCCTGCCGTTCGGCGCGGACGCGGGTTGCTGACTCTTCGGCGTCGATTTCGGCCAGTTTCCGGTCCGTAATATCGAGGTGAACGACAACGACGTGGCGTTCGCCGTCGACGCTGAACTGCCGCGCCCACATCGAGAACCACCGTTTTTCCCCGGGCGAGTGACACGGGTACTCCATCGTAAACGTCTGTTGGTCGCCCGCGAGAAGGCTCTCGAGTCCGGTGACTGCGCGCGAGGCATGCTCGTCGTCGGTGGTCGACGCGACAGCAAGATAGTCGACACCGACGTGGTCCGACGGCTGCTCGTTCGGGCCGAACGTCCGCCACTCCTGGTTCGTCAACAGGATTTCGCCATCACTCCCAAGAACAGCGACCGTAACCGGCAACGTCTCGAGTGTCGCTGCCGCCAGTTCGTTCTTGGTTGACATCGGTGATACCTAGGGGGAGCACGCTCTTAACGAGCGCGGAAGTCGAAAGTTCGTCCAGAGGGTTTGATTCGGCGAAAACAGCTCGTATTCTGTCTCGTCCGTTGCTCACTGCGTGAGTTCGACTGCAACCCCACCATCCATCTCGATAGCGATGCTGATCTCGTCGAGTTTCTGTGTATACTCACTGACGTGTTGGCCCGATCGGCGGATTCGAAGCCGTTCTTCGAGGACGGCTGCGTCGGTGAGGAGGTCGAGTTTGCGATAGGTTGTCGACAGTGGGACGTCACAGCTGTCAGACACCTCGCTTGCCGAGAGGTAGTCGTCGGTGTCAGTAATCGTCTCGAGGATCGCTCGGCAGTCGGTGTCAGTAAGGATCGAGAGGAGTTTGTCGGCATCGCCGTCGGCGGCCAGTTTGTCGTCGCTGTGTCCGTCAGGTGTGGTTCGGGGCGACGTCGCCTGCATCGAGTGACTCATACTACTGCGTAGCCGCGGGGAACCAACCAGTGTGCACCACAGATATGATGGGATCTTTATAAGCAATGCAGAACAATCGCCGAGATAGCGGTAGATCGAGGAGACGGCAAGATAACTCGTGAACGAACAGCAAACGAACAGGACGTACCACGACAGGTCGAGTTCGGCTCTACCCACAGCTATCCGTCACAGGCAGTATCAAACGCGTTCCGATTGACCGACGCCCCACAGATAACACACCCATTCTCGACGAGAGCCTCCCGCATGGAAGCGTTAACTGTAATGGACTGGGAACACTCCGGGCAAACGAAGGTGTAGTCCTCACAGGTGCTCATTGGTAGTTGCTGAGACGGCGTGTTGTAATAAGTTCCCGTCTCTTGTGCGACTCAGTGAGAAGCCTCCCACACGGTCGGATCAAACCGCACGTTCAAGACCCCTGAATACAAACCACCAGCAGAGAGTATGTCGTCCGGAATCCGTGCGACGGTGTCGTTCGAGACGCCAGTTGGGTGTCCAATCGCAGCCTTCTCGAGACGCACGGAGACGACGATCGACCAGCTTTCGACGAGTGTCACGCAGCCGATGGCCGATAAGAGCACCACCGAATTTCTGGCGAAGACCGATGTCTCGGTGGCATCACTCGTCGAAGAGTGCGACGACGCTGCTGCTGAGAACGGCAACGGGGACACCGAAGCCACCGCTGGCAAGCAACCACACGCACCACAGACCGACACAGCACAGACCGACAGAGCGGAACAACCCGATCCACTGGTCACCGAATCCGTGTTTGGCCCGGTATTCTCCTACGGCGAGACGAACCTCTACCGCTGGGTTCGCGACGAGGACCAGCAAAACTCGTGTCCGTGCTCGTGCCCATGTGCGTGTCTCGGCTCGTTCGGCTGTCCCGTCCACCGCTACACAGTCGACAACGGGGTCGTCACGCTCGTCTTCCACGCAACGGATTTCGAGGAGTTGCAGACGATCATGAACGAGTTTCGGGACCGATTTCCGAGTGTCGACGTCAAACGGCTGCTTCAGCCGCCACTCGAAGGCACGCCAGACGAACGAGTGTTCGTCAACCGGGGGAAACTTACGGATCGCCAGCAGGAGGTACTCGAGACGGCCTACCGGATGGGTTACTTCGAGCGGCCAAAAGGCGCGAACGCGACGGAGGTGGCGACCGAACTCGACATTACGCAGTCGACGGTAACCGAGCACCTGAGTGCGGCCCAGCGCAAGATTTTTGCGGATGTACTCGGCCAGTGAGTCGCTGTGGCGGCGACCCCATGCCCGAACGACGTGGTGATCGACGAACGGGAACGGAACTGGTTTACTACCGCACACAAATCTCTCAGCGTACGACAATGGCACTCGCCGAGGAAACCGAAATGACGGAGGCAGAGATAGATGCCTTTCTCAGCCGTCACGAAACAGGTGTGCTCGCGCTCGCGGATTCGGACACGCCGTACGCGATTCCGATCTCGTACGGCTACGACGCCGAGAGCGCAACGTTCTATATGCGGCTCGTCTCGACGCCCGAGAGCGAAAAGCGACAGTTCCTCGAGTCGTCGCCACGCGTCCGCCTCGTCGTCTACGAGGAATCCGACGGGGGGCGCACGTATCGGAGCGTCGTCGCCGTCGGAACGATCGACGAGATCGACCCTGAGGACCTCACAGCGGCACACATCGAACAGTACGGCGAGGCAAAACGGCCGTTGTTCGAAATCTGGGGCCAATCGAAGCCGGACCTCAACATTCAGCTCTACGAGTTCGAGCCGACAGATCTGAGTGGCCGCCGGACCGAAATCGAACGGGACGACGAGTAGTGAGTAGTGATCAGTAGTCAGTAATTAGTAGTCAGTTATCAGACGGCGGTGTAGCAGCAACGCGACACAGACACGCTGCAGTCGCCCTCGAACCACAGATCGGACAGCCGTGTCTCACGATCGCTGCTGCGACCGAGTCGTCGACCTCGATCTGGTGTCGACACGCATCGCAGGTGAACGTGAATCGAGATTGAGAGGGGAATTCATCGTGTCGATGCGGCGATGATCCAGCCCGTGACGGAGACGGGGACAGGGACAGGGACAGGGACAGGGACAGGGACGGTGATTCATTTTCAGGCATCGGTTACTCTCCTACTCGAGAAAACGGGACCACCCATCACCAACTCTCAGCCACTATATAGGGGCCCTTCATCACATGCTCGACAGCAACTCGGCAAAGTGCCGAAGGCAGAAACGCCACCAATCCGGCCCCAGACGACTGTAACAGTGGATACGGCCGGACAATCACTACCGTGGCTGCGTCGCGACGCTTGCCGTGGAGTGCACCACCGGCGACCGCGACAGTGACCCCGTGCTCGAAGTCGCGTTCTCTGGAGGGCACCCCGGGCAGAGACACTGAACGCCCCGCCTGCTGGTTCAGGCCAACGCGTTATCCGCAGCTTCGATGTGTACTCGAGTACCAGTCCCGTTGGGACCCATCACCGCTCTGTCTTGGCACGTGTGGCTGACGCCGAACAGGACGTGCTGACACTGACAGTGGTAGTGGCAGTGGCAGTGGTTGCACAATCGAACCCCGACATCGATTCACAGCTATGGAACAGGACACAATCGACGAAGACACGAGCGAGATGTGGACGAACTGGTCGGGCAGCATTTCCTTCGAACCGGATCGAATTCTCGAGCCAGAGAGCGAGACGGAACTGCAGTCGATCGTTCGAGAGTGTGCCGAGCGGGGTGAGACCGTTCGCGTTGTTGGGTCGGGTCACTCCTGGACCCCAGTCGTCGAAACCGACGGCGTGCTCGTCTCACTCTCGAAAATGACCGGACTGATCTCTCACGACGCGGACGCCAAGACGGCAACGCTCTACGCGGGGACGACACTCGAGGAGGCGGGGACGGAGCTCCACGACAGGAACCTCGCCATGCCGAATCTCGGCGACGTCTCGATGCAGACCGTCGCGGGCGCGTTCGGGACGGGAACGCACGGGACGGGTCCCGAGTTCGAAAATCTCTCGGGGACACTCATCGGTGGTCGAATGGTCACCGGGACAGGCGACGTGCGGGAGTTCAGCGCCGAGGAGGACCCCGACCTCCTGCGTGCGGCCCAATTATCGCTTGGAACCCTTGGCATCTTCACCGAGATCGAACTGGACCTGCAGACGACCTACAAGATCCAGCGCCGTGAATACTGTACGAACTGGCGAGCGTGCAAAGACCACATCCCGACGCTGATCGAAGAGAACCGCAACTTCGACTTCTACTGGTACCCCCGTTCGAACGAGGTAAAGCTCCGGCTGCTCAACGCGCCGGGCGGCGGCACAGATCACGAGGACCTCTCGTACGCGACGCAGGTCGAGGATCAGACCGGCTGGTGGCAGGAGATCATCCCGGAACACGACGACATCGGCCGCGAGTTCGACGAGATGGAGTACGCACTCCCAGTCGAGGATGGACTCGACTGCTTCGAGCGCGTTCGCGAACGGGTCCGCGAACGCTGGCGGGCCGATGTCGGCTGGCGGTTGCTCGTCCGTACCGTCGCGGCAGACGACGCGATGCTCTCGGCCGAGTACGACCGCGACGTGATGACGATTTCGTGCATCCAGAACGCCGAATTGGACCACTGGGAGTACTTCGAGGACATCGAACCAATCTTCCACGAGTACGACGGCCGCCCACACTGGGGCAAGAAACACACGCTTCGCGCGCCCGAACTCCGGGAGCTGTACCCTGAGTGGGACCAGTTCCAGGAACTCCGACGCGAACTGGATCCGGACGGCGTGTTCATGACCGACTATCTCGAGAAGCTACTCGAGGAGGGCGACTCATGACGGAGTCGGAACCAAATACGGATTCAGCGGCAGAACAAGCGGGAGACGCCGGTGGTGAGTCGCTAGCGCCGATCGGCGAAACGCGCTGGGAGATTCCCGGCGGACACGTCCCCGTCGAGAGCACCGGCCCGGAGCCGGAGCTGGTCAGCAACGAGAAACTGTGTCTGCTGAACACCGGTCCGGAGATGGCGACACTCGAGCTTACCCTGTACTATGCGAACGGGCACGAAGCCGGCCCGTATCCGCTCAGCGTCGCGCCGGAGCGAGTCCGCCACGTTCGGGTCAACGACCTGATCGACCCGTACGCGCCGCCGCTGGCCGAGGACTACGGGATCGTCGTCGAGTCCAATGTGCCGATCGTCGTTCAGTGGAGTCGACAGGATACGCGCCAGGCGGCGAACGCGGGGCTCTCCACGATGGCGTACGGCGAGGACGACGTGTCGACAGAGTCCGACGGCTAGCTGATTGGTACGGCTGATTGGTGGTGGACGACAGCGACCAGCTGGCGTCTGGTGGACGATGGACGACAGGACGGCACCGAACCGGACGGCAGGGAACGCGACGCGTCGAGTCCCGGTCTACGTAATCAGTGTGATCAACACGAACAACGTCACGATCGACGCGAGCGTCGTGGTGAACACGTTCAACGACGCGAACTCCTCGTCGCCCTCGAGTTGGGCTGCAAAAACGTACGTCGAAACAGCAGTTGGCGTCCCGAGCATGACGACCGAGGCGGCGAACGTCGCGGTGTCGACCGCGAGAGCGGAGAAGGCGACCCACGCGAGCACCGGCATGGCGACGATTTTCACTGCGACGACGGAGCCGGTTGCGCCGTAGTCGATCGACGGCAGATCGACGTCGAGGGACGCACCGACACAGAGGAGGGCAAGCGGGAGCGCGAGCGAACCGATTGCGTCGAGCCCGACGACGGCAGTTCCCGGGAACGTAATTCCAAGCGAGCCGATCGCAAGGCCGACCAGAAGCGAGACGAGGACCGGATTGACGGCCAGCCCGCGCAGTTCCTCGGCGAGTTCGGCGTCGGCACCGTTCGCCGTCGAGAGGACGACGATCGTTAGCGGGACCTGCACGAGGGTCACGACGCCGAGGATCACGCTCGCGATTGCGGTAACCGGATCGGCAAACGTCGCGGCAACCAGCGGCAGACCAAGGTACCCCAGATTCGAGTGATACGACTGGACGATCGCGACGCCCTGTCGGCCGCTGTCTGCCTTGTTCCGGTGAACAAACCACGCGATTCCGGCCGTCGTGAAGAACACGACGAGCAGGCCGCCGACCAGTTCCAGCGACAGTAACTCACCAATCGCCTGATCGTACGTCGAGACAAAAATGAGCGCCGGCAGCGCGACGTAGTAGGCGACGGCGTTCAACCGATCAGTCCGGGTTGCATCGAGAATTCCGGACACTCGAAGCCCCGTGCCGACAAGCAGGACAACGAGCAACGCCGACAGCCGAAGAAGCACCTCCATACTCGGCCCAGTCGACTGGGACGTTTCTGCCACACGGTTGCCTATGACGGCCCGAAGCGGCGACGAATTCGCACCAAAAAAAGTGGAAGTTGCGTGTGGGTGCCAGACAGTGACGGGATGGGACGAACGGAATAGAACAGCGCTCGAGTTAGCCGAGCAGTCCGATTCCGTTCGCGATACCGTTTTCAAACGGGTTCGCACCGAGCGCTGCTCCCGGTGGTGCCCCATCGAAACCGCCCGGATCTGCTGGGAAGGCGACTTCTGCAGCGTCATCAACCGTCACTTCACCGTCAGCCATCTCCTGCAGCGTCGAAACCGTGTACTGGTAGGTACCCGGTTCCGTCTCCGAATCGACCTCGTGGGTGAGCGTCACCGTGTCGGATTCGCCACCCTCGAGTTCGATCGATTCCATCGAGTCGATACCTGCCTCGCGGAGTTCAGCCACAGACTCCGCGTCCTCGAGGTCGCTCATCGCAGCGTCCCAGAACAGGAAGATGTCCTGCTGGTCCGCTTCGTCGCCGGTGTTCGTGATCGTCGCGTTGACCGTCAGTTCCTCGCCTGCGTCAACGGACTCCGGTGCGTCGTGCTCGGTCACTTCGAAGTACGCTGGCTCCGGCTCGCCAGCCTCTTCAACGTCGGTCTGTGCCGTCGCAGAGTCGTTCTCGGACGAGACAGTGTGTTCGTACGTACCTTCATCCGCTGGGAGTTCGGTACTGAACTCGAGTTCCGTCGACTCGGTTGCGTCGAGCGAGACGGTCTCGTTGGCGACGGTCTCGTCGTCGAACGCGTAGGTGACCGTCTGCGTGCCGGCGTCGTCGCCGGTGTTTTCGAGCGTGGCGGTGACCGACACGGTCTCGTTCGGTTCAGCATCTGCCGGTGCGTCGAGGTCCGACACGTCGAAGACGGGTTCGCCGTCGTCTTCGTCGCCTTCGATGGTGATGAACGTCGATTCGACCTCGTCAGCCGAGACACCGTGTTCGTACTCGCCCGGTTCGTCGTCAGCACCGACCTCGTAGGTGAACTCGACCGTCGTCGACTCGCCGCCCTCGAGTGTGACCGTCTCGGCCAGTTCAGGCTGGTAGTCGATAACGTCGGTGCCGAAGTCAGTGCCCGGCGGGAAGTAGAACACCGTTCGGGTGTCTTCCTGCTCGCCGGTGTTGGTGACCGTCGCGTTGACGGTGATCTCCTCACCCTGCTCGGCGGTGTCAGGTGCTGCGAGGTCGTCGACCTCGAAGTAGGTGCCGAGCGTGAGGTTCGCGGTCGTCGTCTCGCCGGTCTCAACGTCGACGAACTCGACGTTCGAGTCGTCGTAGCCATCAGCGACCGCGCGGAGCGCGTTCGTGCCGGGCGTGACGTCCTCGATTTCGTAGGAGCCGTCCTCGGCGGTCGTCACGTTGAACGCGCCGTCGTCGGCGTCAATCACGTTCGCGTCAGCGATTGGGACGCCAGCGGCGTTCGTGACGGTGCCTTCGATCGAACCGGCGGTGCGGTCGACGACGAAGTCGACATCGTCGACGTGTTCGCCGGGTGCGACGGTGACGATCTCGTCAATCTCGTAGCCCGGTGGTGTGTCGACGACGTTGACGACGTACGTGCCTGCCGAGACGCCGTCGAGTTCGTACGAGCCGTTCTCGTCGGTCGTCGCCTCGTGGACATCGCCGTCGTCGTTCTCGGCGACGATGGTTGCATTCTCGACTGGTGCGTCGTCGTCGCTTGCGGTCACGTCACCGCTGATCGTTCCGGGCAGTTCCTCGAGACCAACGTCGACGGTGACGATGTCGTCTTCGGGAACCTCGACGGACTCAGTGTGGGCCGCGTAGCCCTCGGCGTCAACCGTCAGGTTGTGCTCGCCGGCAGGAACGTTTGCGAGACCGAATTCGCCGTCGGCATCGGTCACGTTCGTGTACGTTTCGTTGCCAGCTTCCAGTTCGACACTCGCGTTTTCGATCGGTTCGTCGGTGACATCGTCGGAGACCGTTCCCTTGACGTTCCAGTTCGGTCCGTCGTCGATGGTGAACGGTGCAGTCGCAATATCGTCGTCGCTCTCGACAACGTGGTGCCACTCGAGTTCGCCGTCGTCTTCGGCGAGGGTGTTCGTGAACTCGACGGTGGCCGATTCGTTCGGTTCGAGCGAGACGACCTCACTCGTGTGGTCGGTTGCGCTGGCTGTGCCAGCGTAGTCGTCGACGTGCTCGACAGCGTTTGCCATGATGGCGTTCGACTCGTCGCTGAAGTCCGCGTTCGTGATGAACGAGGAGCGACCGAACGCGGCGAGCAGGACGTGGTCGTCGTCCTCGCTCACGCCGACGGAGGCGCCGTCTGGCGTGCCATCGCCGACGTCAGCGATGACGTCGCCGCTGTAGCCGTCAAACCATGCACGGTCAGCATCGGACGCGTCGTGAAGTTCGATCGTCTCGCCCGCATCAGCGACGCCATCGAACAGTGCGTGGTCGTCGGTGATGTCGAGCATAATCGGTGCAGAGCCACTGAAGCCGTCCTCGACGGACGATGGGTCGTCAGTAGCATCGGACAGGTCGCTCACTGCGTTCGAGCTGCTGCCCCAGTTCTCGAGGTAGATGACGCCCTGGTCGTCTGCGAGTTCGTCGAGGAACGTATCGACGTCTGCGCCGTCGAAGTCGTTGACGACGAAGACATCGTAGGCATCGACCTCGTCGAGCAGGTCATCTGCGTTGACCGTCTCTACGTCGTAGGAGTCGTCGAGTTCGTCCTGTAGCGTATCTGCCAGGTTGTCGGCTCCCTCGACGAGTTCGTCGAGATCGACATCATCGACACCGCGGTCGGCGAGTTCCTCGCGGAGTTCCTCTTCGTCGACGTCGCCGTCGACGACCGCAACGTCGGTTTCGCCTTCCGTGACCTCGTAAGAGATCGTCTGTTCGTCCGGCGCGTCGCCGGAGTTCACGACATCCGCGCTGACGTTATAGGTCTCGCCAGGTGCGAGTTCCTCAGGTGCGTCGGTGATGTCGACGCTGAAGAACGCTTCGAGGATGTCGATTGTGGCCGTTGCCTCATCGTCCTCGGTGAAGACACCGTGGTCGTAGGTCCCTTCAGTGATGTTCTCCGTGCCGACATCGAACGTGACCGTCGTCTCCTCGTCGGCCTCGAGCGTGACGTTCTGTGCGTACAGTGCGTCACCGAGGTCGTCGAAGCGGTACTCGACGGCCTGGGTGTCGTCGACGTTGCCCGTGTTCTCGACATCTGCGCTGACGGTAATTTCGTCACCGCGGTCGGCTTCGTCAGGTGCGTCGAGGTTCGAGAGTTCGAAGTTCGACGCAAGGACTGTGACCGTGTCGCTCGCGTCCGCGTCCTCGGTTTCGACGGTGATAGTGTGGTCGCCGCCGTCGAGGTCACCCGCGTCGAGTTCGAACGTGATCGTCGTCTCTGCTGGGTGGTCAATCGGGTCGTCGACGCCGGGTGCTGCCATGTCGACGACTTCGGTGTCGACCGGCTCATCGTCGTCGCCAAGGAAGAGGTCAACTTCCTGGACAGCACCCTCCTCACCGAGGTTTTCGAGGTCGACGGTGACTTCGAACATCTCACCATCGTCGACTTCGTCGGGCACGTCGAGTCCCGTAATGTCGATCTCACCCTCGTCGAGCATGCCCTGTACCTTCTGCTGGAGCAGGCTCAGGTCGTCCGTCGTGACCTCACCGTCGCGGTCCATGTCCGCGAGGTCCTCGGCGAACGGCTCAGGATCCATATCCTGGAGGTACTGCTGGGTTAGCTGCACGTCCTGGACCGTTACATCGCCGTCCTGGTCGACGTCACCGAGTTCGTACTCGAGTGCACCCGCAGCAACTTCGTCGACAGCGGCGTAAGCGTCGACGATGCCGTGGCCGTAGCGAACGTCCTTTTCGTCGGGTTCGCCGTCAGGCTTCCAGGCGGTCTCCTCGAGTGTCTCCTCGATTTCCTCCTGTGTGAGGTCGTCGTTGGCCGAGAGCATGAGGGCGATCACGCCGGAGACGTGCGGTGCGGACATCGAGGTGCCGTCCAGGTAGTCGTACTCGTCGTCTGGCATCGCGCTCAGGACGTCTTCGCCGGGTGCGGAGACGTCTGGTTTGACCCACTCGTCTGGCCACTCTGGGTCGGGGTTGTCCCAGTTGTCGGCGGCGATGGTGTTGCCGCTGGAGAAGTCGGTGATATCGCCGGCTTCGTTCGAGGCACCGATACTGAACGAGTCGTAGGTGTTCGCTGGCGAGCCGACACAGCCCTCGCCGGAGTTACCCGAGGAGGTGACTGCGACGACATCCATGTCGTTGGCGTTCTGAATCACCGGGATCCAGGCGTCTTCGTACACTGGACCGGTGAGGCCACAGCCGGCACCGAAGCTCATGCTGACCACGTCCGAATCCATCTCTTCGACGACGTACTCGAAGCCAGCGATGGTGTCGGAGTCTGCACCCGAGCCGTCCGGCAGCACGAGGCCGTGCTGCAGGTCGACGTTCGGCGCGACACCGTAGGCCGGCGTATCGTCGTCAGCCGGTGCGGCTGCACCAACCGTGCCACCGACGTGCGTGCCGTGATAGTGCGTGTCGTATGGCTCGGAGCCCTCGACTGGGTCACCGTCCGCGTCGATCTCGACCCAGCCACCTGGGTAGGTCGGGTCATCTGCATCCTCGGTGTAGAGGTCCAGATCCTGGTGATCAATGTCGAAGCCAGTGTCGAGCACTGCGACCTTCACGTCCTCACCCTGGGTGTTGAAGTCAGCCCAGGTCTCAGAGGCGTTGACCTGATCGAGACCGTACGTGTAGTCGTCTTCGTCAGGTTCAACGGCTGGCTCGACGGATGGCTCCGGTTCCGGCACCTCGTAGTCCGGGCGGAGCTGAATCGTTTCTGCGCCGTCGATCATCGCAAGTTCAGCCGTGTCGACTGCGCTCGTGTCAACCTCGGCGCGAATCGCGTTCGTGATCCAGTAGTCGTTGATTACGTCGACGCCAGCGAGTGCGTCGATATCCTCGGTCGCAGCCGCCTGCGACACCTCAGCGTGCTCCTGCAACTGTGCGATCGCACGGTCGCGATCGTCACTCAGTTGCCCATCGTACTGATCGAGGACGATGTATATCTGTTCTGTCCCACTCGCTTCTTCGAGTTCGGCGTCAATCGATGCCGGTCCGTCGGCGTCGGCATCGACAGCTGATTGGGCGTCACTGTGCTCCGTTGCCGCAACGCTCCCTGCCAGCCCGGTGCCAGCGATCGCAACGAGCGAAAGCACCATGAGGGCGGTGAGCAGGAGGGCGGTCAGTTGTTCTCGTGAGTCTGTCATTGGATAGTTTTGTCTAAGCGATTGTTGTGACTACGCAGGCCGCGTGTACCGTTTCGACAGTTTAGTAATCAAACAATGTTGTTATTTCACACTGTTTGATCACATAACTATCCGAGAACGAACAGAGCTATATAATTAACGGTGATTGTTAGGAGTAATGTGGTTCGGGAACGCCAGATCGGTAGCTATCAGAATAACAAAATAATCAGTGATTAGTAGTGGTCGCAGTAGAGTAAGACAGGAAACTGAGGAGTTCGTCGATTAAAGACCACAGAGTGAACAACGGAATATCCGACACGCATAGGCCACGGGGGCTCACAGACAGGAGAAAGGGCACCCACACTGAGCCGACTGCCTTCTAGAGCGACGATAGAAGTAGTGTCAAGAGAATTGAATGGAGTCGACTGATTGTACGTGTGATATATAATAACGACTGCAACGGAGTACGCGGGTACGGGCAGATGCGCAAAAACTGCAACTCGTGATCAGCGTCCGTCTATCGTGGCGGCTCGACTTCGTCGAGCCACGCGAGGAACGCGTCGATAATTCGAACGCGGAGATCGATGAGATCGCGCCGGTAACCGACTGCCTCACGGTCCTCGACGGTATTTTCGTGCGCCTCGTCGATATCGAGCAGGGCCTCGCGGGCCGTGTGCAGTTGATCTTTAAACTGATAGAGTTCGTCGCGCTGTCGTTCAGTCGGGAGATGATGTAAAAAGCCGAGTTTGAGCATGAGATGCGGACGGAATGACGGATGCGAAACGTCTTCGACTGGCTCGGTGAGAAGAGATTGCAGTCGATCCTGGCCCGAATCCGTCAGTTTGTACGTCGCAACTGGCGTGCTAGCCGTCAGTTCGACGTGGCCTTGCTCCTCCAGGTGATCGATCGTGGGGACGAGGATGCCGGTGCTCGCACCCCAGTATCGACCGAAGTTGTGCTGCAGTCGCTCGTGAACTGTCTCGACGGATGCCCGGTCTTCTTCGGCGAGGATACCGAGTACGCCGATACTCGCGAGTTCCCGTTGTTCCATACCCACTCTAGCGGGTCGGGTGCCTTAAAACTGAAGTGCAACGAGATCCCGGCGCTTGGATCGGGCACTGCTGACAGTTAGTCGTCGACGACGGCAAACGCTCGAATCGGACTCGCCGTCGCGCCCTCGAGTGGCAGCGGTGCCGCGTTGAACGTGAACCGGTGGGCTGGAATTTCGTCGACCCCGCGAAGGTGCTCGACGACGAGAACGTACTCCTCCGGCGCACCGTCCCGGAGGAGCACGCGGTGTGCGGGGAACGACACGTCACCAGCCACGTCGACGTTGCCGCAGTCGATGCCGACGACGCTAACCGAGCGTTCGAGCAGCCACTCAGCACCTGCCTCTGACAGCCCCGGGTGCTCCTCGAGGTACGTCTCCTCGTCCTCTGGCAGGTACGAGTCCCAGCCGGTGTAGAGCAAGACCGAGTCACCCGGTTGGACCTCGACCCCGGCGTCAGCGGCCGCGCTCTCGAGTAGTTCCGGTCCGATTTCGCCCTTCGCGCCGGCGTCCGAGACGTCGAGCCAGACCGCGGACCCATAGCACTCCTCGAGTGCGATCTCTTCGGTGGTCGATCCGTCTGGATGGAGGTGGAACGGCGCGTCGATGTGCGTGCCGTTGTGCTCGGCCAAGAGGACGAAGCCGTTGATCAGCGAGAGGTCCTCGACGCCCTTGCCACGCCAGAGGTCTTCCGCGTCGTCGTGGTTCAGTCGGGTCCCCGTGAGAAAGACCGGACTCCGGCCGTGACTCGGGTGGTTTGCCATCTCCTCGGTTATCGGTGCGGTCAGGTCTATCAGCTCGGCCATATCCGACGTGTGGATGGGTGTCATATAACAGTTGGCGCTCGGGGCAAAGCGGTCACTCGAGTTGCCTGGCGGTGCGATTATTCGTACAACTGGTTGGCGACGACCAGCCGATTGATCTCGTTCGTTCCCTCGTAGATCTGCATGCCCTTCGCGACGCGCATGTAGCGTTCGATCGGTCTGTCCTTCGAATAGCCACGCGAGCCGTGAATCTGGACGGCTTCGGTGGCGGCGTCCATCGCCACATCGGTGGCCTTCGCCTTCGCCATCGCAGCCTCCTGGGTGACGCGTTCACCCTGATCTCGTTTGGCAGCCGCCTGGAGCGTCAGCAGTCGTGAGGCTTGCACCTCCGTCGCCATATCCGCCAGTTTGAACGAGACGCCCTGGAACTCCCGGATCGGCTGGCCGAACTGCTCGCGCTCGTCCGCGAAGTCGCGGCTGGCCTCGAAGGCAGCCTGCGCGACGCCGACACCCTGCGCGGCGGTGCCGATCCGACCGATGTCGAGCCCCTCCATCACGTACCGGAAGCCGCGGCCTTCCTCACCGATAACGTTCTCGGCGGGCACGCGAAGGCCATCGTACTTGATTTCGCTCTCGATTGCTGCCTCGCCCTCCATCGATGGGATATCACGGACGACGTCGAAGCCGTCTCGCTCCTGCGGGTTCGGGACGCCGATGAGACTGACGCCGCCAGCCCCGTCATCCTCGTCGCCAGTTCGGGCGGCGACGACGACGAAATCAGCCACCTCGCCGTTCGTGGTCCAGACCTTGTGGCCGTCGATCACGTACTCGTCGCCGTCGCGTTCGGCAGTGGTCTCGAGTGCCGCCGCGTCGCTCCCCGCATCGGGTTCGGTCAACGAGAGCGCGGGGATCCAGTCACCGGCACAGATGGAGCCGAGCCACTCCTCGCGCTGCCACTCCGCACCGAACTCGTGGATCGGGTAGCCGACGAGACTGCCGCAGATAGAGGCGGTGCCGGCGAGGAACTTCCAGCTTCGGGCGAGTTCCTCGATCGTGATCGCGTACGATCGGTAGTCGAGGCCGAGGCCGTCGTACTCCGTGCCGTACTGGACGCCGTTGAAGCCGGCTTCGCCGACCGTCTCGACGATGTCGAACGGGAACGTCCCCTCGGACTCGTGTGTTTCGACGTACGGGTCGATCTCCGCCTTGCAGAACTGGCGTACTTCCTCGCGGTGCTCGTGGTGTGCCTCGGTTAGCTCAAAATGCCCTGTCATGGTATCAGTGCTCACGCGGTCGGCTGATCGTCTGCACAGTTCGCGCCGGAGACCATAACTCTCGGGGCTGGGGCAGACACAGTGCTGTCAGTAACCGACAGGCAAACAGAGAGACGTGTAAAATAAGCGTGAAGGACGAGAGATGAGGGCGACGAAATGAGTGACAGTCACTACCATTATTACGGTCCCCTTCGATAGCCGGCATATGAGCCACCCGACCGGGAGCGACGTGCTTAGCCAGGCCGCCGCGAAGTATCCCGACCAGACCGCGATCCGCGATCCGGACCGAGACGTTACCCGTTCGTTCGACGAGATCGACGAGGGTGCCAGACGCGTCGCCGTCGGTCTCCGCGAAATCGGATTCGAACCCGGCGACCACCTCACAGCGATACTCACCGACTCCGTCGAATTCCTCGAACTCATGTTCGCCTGCGCCCACGCCGGGCTCGTCTTCAACCCCATCTCCTCTCGCATGGCACCAGAGCGACTGGCCTACGTCCTCGACCACGCCGAATCTGCAGGCCTCGTCTTCGATACTCACTGTCAGGGAACCGTCGCCGAAGTGGCCGCCGAAGACCGTCCCTCGACGCTAATCGGCGTTCGCACCGACGACTCGCTCGCAGACCACGCGTACAGTTCGCTTGGACAGGAGAGCGCGCCCGAGGCACTCGAGTCCGGTCGCGAATATCACGTCGAGATCGACGAATCCGACCCGGCACTACTCCTCTATACCTCCGGCACCACCGGCCAGCCGAAGGGCGTCCTCCACACCCATCGCAACGTGGTCGAGGCCACGTACGCCAGCCTGCCGTACAACCGCTTCCGGCCGACTGACGTCAACCTCGCGCTCGGCCCGATGTACCACGTCGGGCCACTGCTCTGTAACATCCTGCCGGGGCTCTCGATGGGCGCGACCACGGTCGTCCAGCAGGAGTTCGATTCGGAGACGACACTCGAGTGGATCGAGTCCGAGGGAATCACCGCGATGTGGGGTGTGCCGACGCACTATCGCGCGCTCGTCGACGACGAGTCGATTTCGGATCGCGACATTTCCCACCTTCGGATGCTCCAGTACTCCGGTGCGGCGATGCCGGAGTCGGTAGCTCGGCGCTGTCGCGAGCACGTCCCTGGCTGTGAATTCGTCAACGCCTACGGGACGACCGAGATCGTCTTCGGGACGGTGCTGTTCCCCGAGTTCCACGACGACAAACTCGGGAGCATCGGCCGTGCGGTGCCGAAGGCCGAGGTTCGGGTTGTCGACCCCGAAACAGCAGATCCAGCGGAGACGCTGCCAGCCAACGAGGTCGGCGAACTCCTCGTGAAGACGCCGAGTTGCATGCGCGAGTACTGGCGCAATCCCGAGGCGACGGCGGACGCAATCGTCGACGGCTGGTACCGGACCGGCGACCTTGGCCGACGCGACGAGGACGGCTTCCTCTACTTCGTCGACCGAAAGGACGACATGATCGTCTCCGGCGGCGAGAATATCTACCCGGCAGAGGTCGAGGACGTGCTCCACGACCACCCCGATGTCACCGCCGGCGCGGTCGTCGGCGTCCCCGACGAGGAGTGGGGCGCGGTCGTGACCGCCTTCGTCGTCCCCGGTGACGACTCGCTGACGGCAGGCGAACTCGAGTCGCATTTCCAGAACTCCGACGCCATCGAATCCTACAAGCGCCCGCGCCGCTACGAGTTCCGCGACGACCTGCCGATGACCCAGAGTGACAAGATCGATCGCCAGGCGTTACTCGAGTCGGTCGCTGGCGAGTAGCGTCTAGTGACTGAGTAGTTGTGTACTCAGTATCGGACTCACGTCACCTCACAGTTCGTGCTGGAACCGAATTTGGGCAATATATATTGACCGAAAGAACAAATATATGTCCTGGGTTCGTTAGTGGGAGTATGACAGACGGATCTCGTCCCGACGGCCCGCCCCCGTTCGAGAGGCCGTTTGAAGACGAAGACACGAAACAGCGTGTGTACGGTGCCGTATTGCACGCCCGGGAGCCGATGACCGCCACCGAACTCGCTGAGCGGGCGGACTGCTCAGAAGCGTCAGCACGGACACATCTGTCCTTCTACGCCGATCTCGGGATCGTCATTCGGCACGAGGGGCGGCCAGTCAGATACGAGCGCAACGATGACTACTTCGAGTGGCGGCGGGTGAACCAACTGGCACAGGAGAACACCGTCGACGAGTTGCAGGCCCGTGTGTCGGAATTGACCGAGCAGGTCGAAGCGTACCGCGACCAATACGGCGTCGACTCGCCAGCCGAGGTCGACGTCCTCGAGTTCGATGCGGCTCGGGTCGACGACGTGTACAGTGAGCTCGGTGACTGGGCCACCGTCATCGAGGAACGCCGCCTTCACGAACGAGCCCGGAGAAAGGTCGCCGGTTCGACGGCACCGTCGCACAGTTGAGATGGTGCCGATGGACGACGGTGCGAGTCCCGCACCGATAGATCGGGCAGTGTTGGAGCGGATGCGATCCCGATTCGACGGGTATCACACGTTCGAGTCGTCGGAGATCGTCGAGGAGGGAAAACTCCATCTTCGCGTCGAACTGTCCAGCGACTATTACCCGACTGATGTAGCCGCACGCCTCGAGATTCGCTGGTATCGCAACGACGATTTCAACGTCCACTATCAAGAGGACCGGCAGAACAGTACGTGGAAGTGTCGGTGGGATCGGCATCCGAACGCACACAACTCGACGGATCACTTCCATCCACCGCCAACCGCCAGTCGTACCGCCGCGGAGAACGCGCAGTGGCCAGTCGACCATCGCGATGTAAGCCGTCTCGTCCTCGAGTATATCGAAGAGCGAATCGAGACACTATGGGAACAGCAGTAGCGGCGACCACGTTGTGAGCGACTCACCTATCACTGCAACGCAATAGTACTATCCTCGGCGTTATTCGGGCCCGTCTGGTTCTGTAGGATCGCCACTATAGCCGGCTGCAGAAGTGCCCGTGTCTCCTGTGGTGTCTGAATCGTCCGCGAACCCACCGAGTGCTCGGCGAATTGCCGCAACTCGCTCGTCGCGCCGGCCCGTAATCTCGTCCGGCTTGCGGTCGTAGTCGAAGAATCCCGCACCGGCTTCGATCCCCGTTCGTCCCTCGTCGATTCGCTCGCCGTACAGCGGATTCGCATCGTCCCGATCCGTCAGATCCGGATAAATATCGTTCGCACTCGTCTGGAACAACTCGAGTCCCGCGATGTCGACCGTCTCGAGTGGCCCGATCGCAGCCGTCCGGGTCGCATAGCCGTCTCGGATTGCACGATTCACGTCGTCGGCTGACGCGATCCCTTCCTCGACAATGTGGAGACACTCCCGGATAACGGCGTGCTGAACGCGGTTCCAGACGAAGCCTGGCACGTCACGCTCGACCATAACCGGGTCGCGGTCGACACCCGCGAGGAACGACCGGAGCCGCTCGACCGTTCGCTGGCTCGTCTGCTCCCCCGGAATAACTTCAACCGGACGGAGCAGGTACGGCGGATACCACCAGTGACAGCCGATGATTCGGTCTGCTGCGTCCGGCGCACCGGCGGCGATGTCGGTGATCGGCAGGCCCGACGTGTTCGACGCCAGCAGCGCATCCGCGTCGGCTTCGTCTGCGAGCGCGCTGAAGAGTTCGCGCTTGGCATCGAGATCCTCAGAAATCGTCTCGAGTACCACATCAGCGTCGGCGACGGCACGAGCGCGGTCAGTCGTGTACGTTACATCCGTTTCGACGGCGGCCGGCTCGAGTGCGGCGAGTTCTTGCTCGGCCAGAAAATTCGCGGCGGTTCGGGCTCGCTCTCGTGCTCGCTCGAGGTTCGATTCGCGGTGGTCGACTAGCCTGACGGACAGTCCCGAGCGCAGGAACTGGACGACGAAGCCGTGGCCCATCGAACCAGCACCGATGATCGTGACGGTCATCGATGTGTCTGAATCCGACTGTGGGTTGGGCTGGTGATCCGGTTCAGTATCCATGTGTTGCAGTTGCAGTTGCAGTTACAGTTGCAGTTGCAGTTACAGTTACAGTTGCAGTTACAGTCATAATCTCGGGCGATCGACAACTGTGCGCCGCTGTCCGACATGTGCTCCGTCGCTCGAGGAGCCGAGAAAGGTCGGCGATTGAACAGCGATCGAACAGCGATCGAACAGCAGTCATTGCATTCGCTGCCCGCCGTTGACGTGTACCGTCTCACCCGTCACGAACGTCGCATCCCGGAGGAACGCCGCCGCCTGTCCGATTTCGGACGGCTGCCCGAGCTTTTCGAGAGGGATCTGCTCGCGTCGCTCGCGTTTGTCTTCCGCCGTGTTCGTCTGATCCGTCATATCCGTCTCGATGTACCCCGGTGCGATCGCATTCACGCGAATATCCGGGGCGAACTCGCTCGCGTGGCTCTTCGTCAGCGCGATAATTCCCGCCTTCGACGTCGCATAATGTGGTTCGTACGCCGCCCCCGCGTAGGCGAGCCGCGAGGAGAGATTGATGACGGACGGCCCTTCAGAGACGGTGGACTCGAGTAGGTGCTCCCGTGCAGTCTTCGTCACGGAGAAGGCGCTGGTTGCGTTGACCTCGAGCAGTTGACTGAACTCCTCGGCGGACAGTTCGGGAGTGTATTTGTGTTGGTTGATGCCGGCGTTGTTGACGACGTGGTCGATGCCGCCGAATCGGTCGACCGTCGCGTCAACGAGGCCTGTGACCGCATCGGGATCGCTCACGTCTGCCTGCAGGGCGACGGCGTCGCTGTCCGTCTCGTCCCGAATTGTGTCGACAACCGCGGTAGCGGCGTCCTCGCTGCTGTAGTAGTTGACGGCGACGTCGTATCCATCCCTGGCGAATCGCTCGGCGATCCCACGGCCGATTCCGCGGGACGCACCGGTCACGAGTGTCGTTGGCATACCACTCCATTTTTCGAGGGGGTACCTAACGCTTTTGTCAATAGTGTGTTGTTATCGATCGTTGTGTGAGGAATAGCCGAAAAGGTCGGAAATAGATCTGTAAGGTTCGGATCGGTCGATCGCTGTCCGGTTTCGGCTGGACCAGGACAGAAACCGAGGTCGAGGCCGAGTTCAAGTTCGAGAGAAAGGAGAGGAGTACGTTCGAGAGAGAAAGATTGGGACGGGTGTGGTCACGGAAGGGCGGACAGCACCTACTCCGCCTGATCGGTGTAGAGTTCCTCCGGATCGAGTTCCTCGCGAATGAGGCGGAGTTCCTCGTCCGTGGGTTCAGCCGTTTGCTGCAGGTCGTCGGCGAACTCGATCTCCCAGCCGGTCTTCGACTGGATCTCGTCGCGAGTTGCAGACGGGTGGAGCGAGTCGACGTACAGTTCGCCGTCGTCGTTGAATCGATAGACGCCCAGATCAGTGATCACCGCCTCCGGACCGCCGTCGAGTCCGAGTTCCTCCCGCCCCTCACGGCCGTCGACGTAGCCAGGACTCGTAATGAAGTCGACCTCTTCGGGGAATCGGCGTTCCGTGTGCGGCGTGATGATCATCGTTCGATCGACGTGACAGGCGATTTCGCAGGCCCCGCCGCTTCCCGGCAACCGAACGATCGGGTCGTCGTAGTCGCCGATAACCGTCGAGTTGATGTTTCCGTACCGGTCGATTTGCGCGCCACCGAGGAAACCGACGTCGAGGCGGCCCGCCTGCAGGTAGTAGTTGAACCCGTTTCGCATCGGTTCGATCGAGAGCGCACCGGCAGCGAGCCCCGGATCGCCGATCGACAGCGGCGGCGTCTTCGGATTCGAGCCGATCGTCCCAGACTCGTAGACCATCCGCAGTTCTGGTGCGTGCGTCCGCTTCGCTACGTTGCAGGCGAGATTCGGCTTCCCGATTCCGACGAGCACGGAGTCGTCGGACTCGAGTTCCCGCGCTGCGGCGACGACCATCAGTTCGCTGTTCGTGTATGCGCGTTCGCGTGCAGTTTCGGTCTCGGTGTCGGTCTCAGTCTCGTCCGTCGTCATCGGTACTCACCCATATTAACCGGCGTTGCATAGGCTGTCTCCGGTTCGAGGTCGAGGATACGTTCGGTTCCCAGTTTCTCGACGTACTCGCGTCGGTCGTCGACGCCGTAGACCCACTCGTCGAGCCACGCCTCGACCGTGTCCCGGTCGGCCGCGGTCTCGGCCCACGACAGGTACGCCTCGTTGTCCCGGCCGTAGTAGCCCTGCGCGTAGGAGGGATGCGAGCCGTAGGGCTCGACGACGACGTGGTCGACCTCGTCGGCCGTGATGACCGTTCGGTTCGGATCGCTCCGGATCGTCTCCTCGGAGCACTGCTCCTCGACGGAGAGGATTACCGTGTCCGCGGCCAGCGCAGCGAGCTTCACTTCGCCCTGAATCCCCCAGAGGTGGGCGTTGCCGTCCTCGTCGGCTCGCTGGGCGCGAACGACTGCAACGTCGGGCTCGATCGGCGCAACCGCGTAGACGTAGTCGTCGTCGAACGGGCTCTCGACCCGCGCGATGTTGTCGTTGTGCTCGGGCAGATCCGAACCGATGAATCCCCGAAGCGGCATGAACGGCAGGTTCGATGCGCCGGCCTCGAGTGCCGCGATCATCCCGAAGTGCGTGTACTCCTCGAGTTCGATTTCAGTGGGATACCCCTCCTCGGCTGCGCGTCGGAACGCAGGAAGGCTACCGACGCCAGGGTTGCCTGCCCAGGAGAAGGTTACCTTCCGCGCACAGCCGGCGGCGATCAACTGATCGTAGATCAGGTCCGGCGTGGCTCGAATGAGTTCGAGGTCCGTACGGCCCTGTCTGATGATTTCGTGTCCCGCGGCGAACGGGATGAGGTGAGTGAATCCCGCGAGGTAGAGACTATCTCCGTCGTCGACGGCTGTCGCGACGGCGTCGTGCATACTGGTCACTTTGCTCATGGATGAGGCTGGATAGTTGAGTGGTAGTCAATAGCAGCCATAAGCGTTGTTATCCATACCGAATTCACCACATCAGCCCAATGGTGGGAAACCGTTCAGCGCACAGGGAAGGGGTGAGGATCGGGTACGAGTGGCGAACAAGTGCGAGTAGAGAACGAGTGCGAGTAGCGAGAAGAGCGCAAGTAGTGAACGAGGACGAAAAGCGAGAAGCGTGAGAGAGCGAGAAGCGAGTCAGCGCTCTCCGTGTCGTTCCAGGCTCTCCTCGTAGGCCGCACACACGTCCCGGCCCGTTTCGATGAGACTCGTCATGTCCTTGCCCGCAATCTGCCAGTCGAAACCGCGTTCGACGGCCCTGTCGACGTCGGCTGCACGGACCGAAAGCGTGCCGACCGCGAGCCCCGCATCGTTCACCGTTTCGATGACGGAGGTCATCGCTGCCTCCAGTTCGGGCGCGTCCCAGTCGTAGAAGACGTCGAGCGACGCCGAGAGATCTGCCGGGCCGACGAACAGCGCGTCGAGGCCGTTGACTGCGGCGATTTCCTCAGCGTTCTCGACGCCCGATTCGGTCTCGATCTGGCCGATAACGCACAGCGATCGGTGGCCGGATTCAACGTACTCGACGAAGTTCTCCCCGTAGTCCGCCGCACGTCCAGAGGCGACACCGCGGTCGCCATCGGGCGGGTAGCGCGTCGCCTGGACGAGTTCCCGTGCGTCCGCAGCGTCGTCGATCATCGGCACCATGATCCCATCGACACCGATATCGAGGATACGCTTGATTCGAACGGGGTCGTTCCAGGCTGGCCGGACGACGACCGAGAGGTCGTCCGACGCAGCCGTCGCTGCTCGCGCGAGCGCCGCGACGGTCTCGAGACTCATCGCCGTGTGTTCGGTGTCGATCAGCACGAAGTCGAATCCCGCGCTGGCAGCCGCTTCGACGATCGCGGGATGACCGATCGAGACCCACATTCCGAGCGCGTTCTCCGAGGTAAGCTGTGCTGCGAGGTCGGCACTGTCGGCATCATCGGTCATTGGAAGCAGGGCCTCCGTGATCCTGTAGGTTGGTAAGGTAGCATCTCTGTCTATGGGTGGGAAGTGTCTCTGTACATTGGTGTGTCTCTGTACATTGGTGAGCGTGATCTCTGTACGTTCGTCGTGAGTGTGTGTTCGTGCTCATTATCAAGCTGAGTTCCGACCAGTTCACTCGTAGGTCCGGCGGCCAATCTCGCGCTCGTAAATCTCACCCCAGTCGTACTCGACGCCAAGGCCTGGCCCCTCCGGAACCTGAACGTGGCCGTTCTCGTCGACCGTATCGAGCATGTCCGAGTAGTCGTCGGCGTACACCGGCGGCTGGGTGTTCGGACAGTCGGGATGGACCAGCGCGACCTCGTAGTAGTTGCTGTTGCGCGTCGCCGCCAGACAGTGGCGCTGGGCCGGGCCAGGCGCGTGGTACTCCACGTCCAACCCGAAGCCTTCCGCGACGCGGGCAATCTTCATCGCGCCCGTGATACCGCCGTCGTACTCCGGATCCGCGCGGACGAAGTCCGTCGCGTCCGCTGCAATGAAATCGGTGTGGGGCTCGAGGCCGCGCACGTGCTCGGTCTGCAACAGCGGCGTCTCGAGTTGCTCGCGAAGTTTGCGGTGGCCGTGCTGGGAGATGCCGCCGTCCCGGTAGGGGTCTTCGTACCAGAGGTAGTCCATCTCGTCGCAGGCCTTCCCAATTTTGAGCGCGTCCGCGAACGTGACCGGGTTGCAGGCAGGGTCGATCATCAGGTCCATCTCGTCGCCGACACGGCGGCCGACTTCGCGGACCGTCTCGGCCGACTCCTCTGCGTCGGTCCAGTCGCCGCCCCAGTCGTGGATCTTGAATCCCTGATACCCCATTTCGAGGCAGTCTTCGGCGAAGTCAGCGTAGGCTTCCGGGGAGTCGAGACCGCCGTTGCGGTCGCCCTGATAGGTCGAGGCATAGCTGGGGAACGATCGCCGGTAGGTGCCGAGCAGTTCGTGAACCGGCGCGTCGCGGTACTTGCCGGCGAAATCCCAGAGGGCGATGTCGATCGGCCCCATCCCCATCCAGTCGTACTTCCTGAGTGCGCGCTTGAGCGCGCTCCAGTGTTGTTCGCGGTCGAGTGGGTTCTTCCCGACGAGGTAGTCGGCGACCATGTTGAGCTGTGCGGCGGCAGGCGAGTTGCCACCGATGTACTCGCCAGTGATCCCAGCGTCGGTTTCGACGCGAAGCGCGAACAGTTTCCGCTCCGTGGTCGTTCCGGGCTCGTAGACGATACTGAAACCGTTCGGCGCGTAACCGACGTCCGGTAACTCGTAGCCGAACTCGACGGACTCGATGCGCGTGATCTCGGGAGGCATCTACCGGCGCATTGTCGACTGTTACCTAATCTCTTTCCCCGCGGTGATTCCGGCTGGATGATAACAGCGACGACGGCGAGATACGTGCTAAACCATCGAAACAGCCAAACCCCGAATACCAGAACGTCTGAAAACCCAAAAACCGGAACAACAACCCGCCTACGAGGACGAACACACCTGCGTCCGCGACTCCACCACCGACTCGTCGATCACGATCCCCAACCCAGGTCGGTCGTCGAGCGAAATTACCCCATCCTCGGGCTCCGGCGGATCCTCCAGGAAGAACTGGAACCCTTCGTTCCACTTCACGAGGTACTCGAGTATCGGCGAGACGGCGGGCGACTGCGCGGCGGTGAGATGCAGGTTCGCCGAGACGGAGTGGCCGTGGGGGATTACGGGCACGTCGTGGGCGGAACCGAGCGTGCAGATTCGCTGGAGTTCCGTGATGCCGCCGGCCCAGAACGTATCGGCCTGGACGACGTCGAGGGCCTCGCGCTGGAGGAGCTGGTGGATACCCCAGCGGGTATACTCGTGTTCGCCGCCCGCGATGGGGACGTGGGAGGTTTCGCGGAGGCGTGCGAGCTGGTCGAGTCGGTCGGGGTGAACTGGTTCCTCGATCCAGCGCGGGTCGTAGTCGGCGAGCTTCGGAATCGCCCGCTCGGCGTAGCTGCGAGTCCAGCTCATCCAGCAGTCGAACATGAGGTCGTAGTCGTCGCCGACCGCGTTGCGTGCTGCCTCCGCGAGTTCGAGGTTCTGTTCCAGCCCGTCCGTGCCGGAGCCGGGGCCGTGTCTGAAGAACCACTTCTGGGCGTCGTAGCCGGCTGCCTTCATCGTCGTCGCACGCTCGCGAACGTCGGCGGGATCGACCGAGTACCCGAGCATCGAGGCGTAGGCAGGTATCTCCGTCCGTGTCGGTCCGCCGAGCAGCCGGTAGACCGGCTCGTCGTAGTACTTGCCCTTCAGATCCCAGAGTGCGCAGTCGATCGCGCTGATCGCCTTCATCGTCTTGCCCTTTCGGCCGTGGATCTCGTTTCGATACATGAGATCCCAGAGCTTCTCGGTTGCGAGTGCGTCCCGACCGACGAGCAGGCTGGCGACGGAGTCGACCAGACGAGCCCACTCGCGGTCGATCGGCCCCGCGACACCCTCGATACCCGCGTCGGTCTCGAGCCGGAGGTACGTCTGCGTGACGCGGATCTCGTCTCGCTCCTCGTCGACGTAGGGAGTCATCACGTCGTCCGTCCCCATCAGATACTCTGCACCGATCGAACGGAACTCGTCATAGACGTCGAGTGGGATCGCCAGTCGCTCCTCGTAGAACGTTCGCGCATCGTCGTAGCCCTCGAGTGTTCCCGTCAGTTCGACGCACTCGTAGCCGGTGATCTTCACGGCCACCCCCTCCGAGTTCGGCGGGCAGGAACGGTCCGTTGGTCGATGACGCGAGCGGGACGGCACTGGCACCGACGGCCAGCTGGTGAGTTCGTGGAGTTAGCTGCCTCGTTAATTGGCATGAGTGAACACACAGCAATGCCAAACATAACAGTTCGGGTACCCGAAGAGAGCCGGCTCTCGAAACAGGCACTCGAACGGAGTCGACCTCGAATCAGGGTACCCGAACGGAGCCGGCCCCAGAACAGGATACTCGAACGGACCTGGCCCGTCCGATCAGGAAAGGTCGTACGTAAACGAATAACAGTACTTCTCGTACCCCAGATCCTCGTAAAAGGCGTGCGCCTCGTCGCGCCACAGCCCCGACTCGAGTTCGACCGCCTCACAGCCGTGGTCGGCCGCCCACTCGTGGACGTACTCGAGTAGCCGCCGACCGTAGCCCTTCGATCGTTCGCCCTCGGTCGTGACGAGGTCGTAGACGTAGGCGTGGCGACCGAGGTAGAAGTTGGTCGTGATCTTCACGCCGGCGACCGCGACGGGGTCGCCGTCGACATCACAGGCGAACATCGTGTAGCCGTCTCCGGCCATCTCGACGTAGTGTTCCAGATACTGTTCCTCATCGAGGTGATCGCGGAGTTCGACGAGAATCGGAAAGACATCGCGAACGTCGGCGAGCGACTCGATTTCACGGATATCGATTTCGTGTCCAGCCTCGCTGTCGTCGCTCCCACCGTCAGTTCGGAGCGGCCGACTCGGCGGTTGTTTCGCTGGGGCGCTATCCATCTCGGTCTCGGAATCTGAGTTGTGAGCAGTCATTACTCGAGTAAGGAAGTGCACGTGACGCGGCAACCGTGGCCACCATCGTGGTCGGTTCGAGACGGCCATCGACAGTGAAAGACGGGCTGGTCACAGTGCGACATGTGCACACGTAGGACGGATACTATTTTAACATTATTCATCCATCATGCGTTTGTTAAGGACTAGGTTCTACAATACTCAGAAAGTTCGTCCCAGGTACGTACAGGTGGAAATCGTTATGGCGGAGGGAGTTCGTGTGTGAACTGTCAATGAGTACGGCACAGTCCGGTCGGATGAACGACAACGACAAATCGATCACGGGGTTCGCGATGATTTCCCACGCGGTCGTCCACACGTACGAACTCTCGATCCCGATCCTGATGGTGATCTGGCTCACCGAGTTCGGCGTGAGTACGGCGGTGCTGGGCACCGTCGTCGCGGTGGGCTACGGCCTGTTCGGGGTCGGCGCGCTGCCGGCGGGAGTCCTCGTTGACCGCTTCGGGTCCCGCGAGCTCGTGTTGGCATGTCTGGCCGGAATGGGTGCCTCGTTCCTCCTGTTGAGTGCTGCACAGGGAATCGTCACAATCACAATCGCACTCTGTCTTTGGGGTGTTGCAGCGAGCATTTACCATCCAGCAGGGCTCTCGCTGATCTCGACCGGCGTTGAGCAGCGCGGCACCGGCTTTGCCTACCACGGCATGGCCGGCAACTTCGGCATCGCCTTCGGGCCGTTGCTGACGGCGATTCTCCTGTTGTTCTTCGACTGGCGGCTCGTTACTGCACTGCTCGTCATTCCCGCAGGCATCGCGATCGCATACGCGCTGACGGCGAGCTTCGACGAGCGAGCGGCCGTGCAGGCCGAGACCGACGGTGGCGACGTCGACGGGGACGCCGAGGGACAGATGACGCTCTCGCGATTCGTCGCGGACAGTCGCGCGCTGTTCACGCTCGGCTTCACTGTCGCTATCGCGGTCGTGATGATGAACGGGCTGTTCTACCGCGGCACCCTGACGTTCCTGCCGGACGTGCTGAGCGACTTCATGCCCGACGTCGCCGAGCAGCTCCAGTTGTTCGACCCCGATAGTCCCATGGCAGAGGAGTTCAACCCCGCATCCTACCTCTACGCCGGGCTCCTGATGGTCGGCATGGCCGGCCAGTACGTCGGCGGGAAGCTCACCGACCGCATTCCGACCGAGACCGGCCTTGCCGTCATCTTCGCCTCGCTCACCGTCGTCGCCGTCCTGTTCGTGCCAGCCGCACAGGCCGGGCTGGCAACGCTCTTACTCGTCAGCGCGCTGCTTGGCTTCCTGCTGTTCTCCTTGCAGCCGATGTACCAGGCGACTATCGCAGAATATAGTCCACCCGGAGAGCGTGGGCTCTCCTACGGCTACACCTATCTGGGCGTCTTCGGGATTGGTGCTGCCGGCGCGGCGATCGCCGGCTTCCTCCTCTCGATCGGCTCCGTCTGGCAGACGTTCGTCATCCTCGCCGTCTTCCCCGCAGCGGGCGCTGTCCTCGCAATTGCGCTCTCACGAACTGGCGACAGACGGAGCTGAGGACGAACGGACAAAAAAGCGCCGCAGACTCGTTCTACAGATCGGGACGCTAGACGTCCGAGGTCGAAACGTACTCGAACGACTCGGAGACATCCCCGAAGCGGTCCGCCGCGAACAGGTCGGTCGAGAACGACGGCGACTCGCCCGTCAGCCGCTCACGAACTGTCGGACCGACGACCGGCGAGGTCATGATGCCAAGTCCGTTGAATCCGGCTGCGACGAGCAGGCCGTCGGGTGCATCCCGCGGCGCGTCAATGATCGGACGCGTATCCGGCGACGCGGTATCGATCCCTGCCCAGCCGTTGACGAAGCCAGCGTCGTCGAAGCCGTCGACGAACTCGGGGACGAAATCAGCAATGTCGAGCCGGAACGACTCGTCGACATCCGTCGTGTACGACGCCGGATCGTCGATCGGGTAGTGGCCACCGCCGATCAGCAGGTCACCGTTGTGCTCCGGGCGGAAGTAGATGTGTTCGCTCCCGACGCGCCCGAGTGGGAACTCCGACGAGAGTTGCTCCTCCGGTTCGAGGACGACGACCTGCGTCCGATACGGGCGGATCTGAACGTCGACACCATCGGGCAACAGACTACTCGTTCGCCAGCCGGCCGCGATCACAACCGCGTCCGCCTCGATAGTTCCGGACGCCGTTTCGACACCAGACACATCGCCACCGTCACTCACCAGATCAGTTACTTCCGCATCTAACTCGAACGTCGCACCCCGCTCGCGCGCCGCACTCTGGAGGGCCGTCGCGTACGTGTACGGGTCGACCCAGCCAGTGTCCTCGTACATCACTGCACCCGCAAACTCCGCGAGATTGAACTGGGGGTAGCGCTCCGTGACCGCACTCGAGTCCCGGTACGCAACCGGAAACCCCTCGTCCGACAGTCGGGAGGCGAGCTCCTGTGCCTCCGTCGCCTCAGCCTCGGTCATCACGTCGATCCGATCCCGTTTGGTGAACGTGAAGCCGTGGGAGTCGTCGAACTCGCGGAAGAAGTCGTTCGCGTGCCGAGCAACATCGGGCGCGTCACTGTAGAAGAGCGTCGGGGCGATGATCCCCGCAGAGAGGCCCGTCGCTTCGGCCGCGATACCGCTTCGGTCCAGTACTGTGACCTCGTGGTCGACCGCGAGATTTCTGGCGGCGTGACAGCCGGCGACGCCGGCACCAACAATCACGACGTGATCGCGTTCCTTGTGAGATGAGCACATAGGACACTATCATTCGAACACCGACATACCATTTTCGTTCGCCGTATGAACGACGCCGACTCTCGTTCAACATCGTCTCAGAATCCCCTACATTCTTAGTATCGACGGATGAGTATCACGCAGAGCGAGTCGACTCGAGTACATCCCTCTCGAGCGCCATCGGATCGAGCTGCAGACGGGGTGCGAGCGGACTACTGTCGAGTCGACCGGTCGATGTTCGATGATGCGCTGGCGATATCGAGAGACGGTGCTTGCCCTGTGTACGCTTGCGTTTTTCGTGACGATGTACGGCCGGGTCGCGATCAGCCCGGTCGTGCCGTCGATCACGGAGGAGTTCGGCGTGTCGAACGCCGTCATCGGCGTGGCACTGACAGGAATGTGGCTCGCCTACGGACTGTCGCAGTTCCCGAGCGGCGTCCTCGGCGACCGGTACGGTGAGCGAGTCGTCATCCTCGTCGCACTCGGCGGAACTGCGGTCGCGAGCGTGCTCATCGCTGTGGCTCCAGTCTTCGGCATTTTCGTCGTCGCGACGGTGATCCTCGGCGCAGTCGCGGGGTTACACTACAGCGTCGCGACGACGCTGCTGTCGCGGATCCACGACAACGTCGGCACCGCGATCGGCATCCACAACTCTGGAGCGACGATCGCCGGCCTGGTCGCGCCGCTGATCGTCGCCTGGGTCGGCGTCACCTACGGCTGGCGCGCGGCGATCGTCACCACCGCTGTGGTCGGGGTTCCGGCGTTCGCGCTGTTCGCACTGTTAGTCAAACCGACCGAGCCGCGACGGCCAGAGCAGTCGATGCGCGACCAGTTCGACCTGGCGTCGCTCCTCGAGATTCTCTCGCGGCCCGTCATCGCGTTCACGCTGTTCGTCGCCATCGTCGGTGAGTTCGTCTGGCAGGGCGCGGCGTCGTTCCTCCCGGTCTTTCTCATCGAGCACCGCGAGTACTCACCGACCCTCGCGGCGACCGGCTTCTCGGCGTACTTCGTCGCGCAGGGAATCGCACAGGTCGGCGTCGGTGCGGTCTCGGACCGGTTCGGACGCGACCGAGCGACTGCCGGCTGTCTCCTCCTCGGTGCGATCGGTCTCTGGCTGCTCGTCGCCGGTCCCGGCCTCGTCAGCGCCGCAGTAGGCGTACTCCTCCTCGGAATCGGCATGAGCTTCGAGGCATCACTGCTACCACGGTTTCTCAACGCGCTCGGGGACGAGGAGCGCGGAACGGGCTTCGGTCTCGTCCGGACGGTCTACGTCATCACGGCCTCGCTCGGCTCGGTCATCGTCGGCCTCATTGCCGATTTCCTCGGCTGGGGTGTTGCCTTCGCGTTTCTCGCCGGCCTGTTGCTCCTCGCGGTTATCGCGTTCGCCGCGAACTGGCTGTTCTCGCTGGATTTGTAGGTTGGCCCAGACGATATTACCCACACCTGC
This sequence comes from Natrialba magadii ATCC 43099, assembly GCF_000025625.1. NCBI lineage: Archaea > Methanobacteriati > Methanobacteriota > Halobacteria > Halobacteriales > Natrialbaceae > Natrialba > Natrialba magadii. The sequence goes on from NC_013923.1 coordinate 334,571, forward strand.
CATCTCAACCGCACCTAGACGTATGGCACTGCACCCACAATAGCCCACCATCGCATGGGACACTCACGCACAGCCGCAGTTACCGGGATCGGATTACTCCCGAACGGAACGCACTCGAGTCCCGAACGAGAACTCGCACTGACTGTCCTTCATGACGCGCTGGCGGACGCGAGATTGTCGCCCGAAGCGATCGACGGGCTCTACATGCCCGCGCCGCGGCCGTGGGCGGCGCAGAAGTTCGTCTCGACCACGCTCGTCCACAGACTCGGCATCGAACCCGACCGGACGCTCGAGGTGTCGACCGGCGGCTCGAGTAGCGCAAACGCGTTTCAGACCGCTGTCCACGACGTTCGACACGGCGTCGTCGACACGGCGGTCGTCCTCGCCGCCGAACGGAGTTCGATCGTTGAGACGACCGGTCCCTACTTCGAGTACATCCTCAGCACGTTCGACGCGGAGTTCGAATCCCCAATCGGGCTATCGGTGCCGGGGGCCTACGCCCAGAGCATGCAGCGGTACTGTTACGAACACGATATCGACCGCGACGATATCGCCGACATCGTCGTGAAAAACCGCGAGAACGCGGCCGACGATCCGGACACCCTGTTCAGCGACGGGGTCGATCGGGTGGACGTACTCGAGTCCCGGCCGATCGCAGAGCCGATTCGGCTGTACGACTGTCCGGCACCGTGTGATGGGGCGGCGGCGCTGGTGGTGACAGCCGACGATGGTGGGGAGACGGACACAGAATCTGGAAACGGTGGCGACCCACCGATCACGGTCGCCGGAGTCGGCAGCCACCACGCGGCGAGTCACTTCCTGCAGACCCACGGCGAGCCGATCACCGAACTCCCCGCGGTTCGGCGAGCAGCCCGGACGGCGAGCCAGGAGGCCGGACTGGCACCAGATGAGCTGGACGTCTACGAGCCGTACGCGCCGTTTCCGCACATCGAGGCGATCATCACCGAGGAACTCGGTCTGGTCGACCGCGGGGAGGGCGTCACAGCGTGTCTCGACGGTCAAACGCGACCTGACGGTTCGTTCCCGATCAGCCCCTCCGGCGGCTGTCTCGGCCGGGGCCACCCGCCGATGGTAACGCCGTTGTACAACTACGTCGAGGCCGTCCGCCAGCTCAGGGGAACGGCCTCGACGCAGATTGTAGACGCCGAGCACGTCATGACGACCGCAGAGCACGGCCACGTCAACGGCGCGACCGCCACCGTCTTCGCGAGAGGGAGGGGTGCGTAGCGATGACCGAAACCGCGTTCACCGACCCGTTCTGGGAGGCACTCGCAGACGGACGATTCGTCGTCCCACACTGTGGGGAGTGTGATGAGTACTTCTTCCCACCAGCACCGAACTGTCCGCACTGTTACTCGAGAAGCGTCGAGTGGGCCGACTCGCCGGGGAGGGGAGCCCTGTACTCGGTCACCCGCCAGCACGCGACCGCCGAGGGATTCCACGACAAACTCGTCGTCGGACTGGTGGCACTCGAGGAGGGACCGCGAGTGCTCGCCGAGTTCGAGGCCCCATACGAAGAGCTCGCAATCGGCGACGCCGTCGTGATTGAGCCCCATGCGTATCCGCACGAGTACGACCGCGGCCGGCGCGGCGACGAGCCGTTCTTCGTGGCTCGCTTGCGTGATTGCGATCCGGCCGCAGACTCGAACACGGACCACGACTGACGGCGTCAACGACCTGTCTCGCGGTCAAATGCCTGGGCTTCCCGTAGAGCTTTGTATCCGGGCACGAATCGTGTGTTCAGATAGCATGTCACATCAGCAGCCGCGATCACCACGCGAGGTGTTCCGTTCGTGACCGACTCGAGTACGCCCGCCGGCGCGTCCGATCCCACGGACGCCCTCGAGGAACACGACGAGACGTTCCGCACCGATCTCGAGTCGTTGCTCGCCCAGCCCTCGATCAGCGCGACCGACGAGGGCGTTGTCGAGTGCGCCTCGATGGTGCAGGAACTGTGTCTCGAGTACGGCTTCGACGAGGCGGAGATCGTCGAGACGCCGGGACAGCCGGCGGTTATCGCGCATGCGGCGGCCGACCGTGGCGGAGAGGCGCGAGAAAAAGCGGCTGACGATGACGAGACCAGTCAGGAGACACCGACAATCCACCTCTACGGCCACTACGACGTCCAGCCCGCGACACCCGAGGAGTGGGACTCACCGCCGTTCGAGCCAACCGTCCGCGAGGGGCCCGACGGCGAGCAGCGCCTCTACGCCCGCGGCGCGGGCGACAACAAGGGCCAGTGGTTCGCCCACGTCTGTGCCGTCCGCGCACTGCGCGAAACCACCGGCCTCCCCGCGAACGTCACCCTCCTGATCGAGGGCGAGGAGGAAAGCGGCAGCGAGCATCTCGAGTGGCTCGTCCGCGAGCACCGGGACGACCTCGCCTGCGACGTTGCCGTCGTCGCGGACGGGCCGATCGATTCGTCGGGACGGCCCCACGTCCTGCTCGGCGCGCGCGGACTCCTGTACGTCGACCTCGAACTGCGCGGGGCGAATCAGGACCTGCACTCGGGCAACTTCGGCGGCCCGGTGCCGAACCCGGCCGCCGCACTCACCGATCTACTCGCCTCACTCGAGGACGACGGGCACGTGACGCTCGATGGATTCGACGACGACGTGCGGCCGCTAACCGACCGCGGTCGAGAAATCGTCGCGGAGATTCCGGTCGACGAGGACGAGATTCGAGACGAACTCGCGCTCGACGCGTTCGAAACCGATGCGGACGAGAACTACGTCGAGCGCCTGCTTACGCGTCCGAACCTCAACGTCGCGGGGCTCGACGCGGGCTACCACGGCGACGGGATGAAGACGGTGCTCCCCTCGGAAGCGAGCGCGAATATCGACTTCCGACTGGTTGCCGACCAGGATCCGGACGCGATCTACGAGTCGCTCGTCGACTACGCGACGGCACACGTGCCGGCTGGCATCGAGGTCGAACTCTCCCGCGTCGCCGCGATGGCACCGCAGCGGACGCCAGCCGACAGTCCCGTGGTCGAGCCGGCGATGCGGGCGACGCGCGAAGGATGGGGCACCGAGCCGATTCTGAAGCCGACACTCGGTGGGTCTGTTCCGACGTACGTCTTCGCGGACAACTTGGACGTGCCGTGTCTCGTGATCCCCTACGCGAACGAGGACGAGCGTAACCACGCGCCGAACGAGAACCTCAAACTCTCGTGCTTCCGCGCAGGGGCACGGACTACAGTAGCACTCCTTTCGGAGTTTGCCGAGGCAGATCTTTCGGGTTCCTCGGCCTCGGCCTCGTCCTCGACCTCAACTTCGACTTAGACTTAGACTTAGACTTAGACTTAGACTTAGACTTAGACGACTGTGACAGCCTGGTCTGCGTTGAGAATAACGTCCTGTGTGACGCTCCCGAAGACGGCCTTGCCGACGGCCGAGCGCTTGCGGCCCGCGAGGACGATCGCGTCGGCCGGCAGTTCGTTCGCGTACTCGATGATCTCAGCGGCCGGGTCGCCGTGGCGGCGGACGAGGTCCGGTTCGATGCCGGCGGCCATCAGTTCGTCACGAACGTCGAGAGCGGCGTCCGGGAACTCGTTTTCGTCGTAGAGGTCCTCGGAGCGAGCGATGCCTTCGTCCCTCGCTTCGAACTCCTTGAACACGTTCAGGACCGACACAGCAACGGTATCGGGGTCATCGATCGGGCCGTCCTCACCAACGAGGTCGATCACGTGCTGTGCTGCTTTCGTGCCGCGGTCTTGCTCCGAGTCGACTGGAATAACAATCTGGTACATTGGAATCTCTGTTGGAATGAATGTGTGCAGATCCGTATGTAGCTTCCGGCTCAGAAGGTGCTGACGGGAGCGCCAGCGATCGCGACGAGCAACGGTCCTGGCCAGCGGTTCTCTCCGCAACCGGTGCTGTTTTGTGCTCGTCCACACACCATATGTGACGATGGCACACGAAACGGGGTCCGGGTCAGCCTGTCGCTTCCTCGCGGACCTCCCGATCGACGGTCGGGTGAGCTTCGAGGCGAGCGCTCGCAAACAGCACGTGTCCGACGAGAGCGGTCATACCGGTCGCCTCCCGGAGGCAGTCGTCTGGGCAGCCTCGACAGACGACGTCGCGACCGTCCTGCAGGCTGCCAACGACCGAGGGATTCCCGTCACTCCCTGGTCCGGCGGCTCCGGACTCGAGGGCAACGCCGTTCCAGTCGACGGCGGCATCGTTCTCAACACAGCTGAACTGACTGATATCGACGTCTCCCCCGCAGACATGCAGGCGACCGTCGGCGCGGGCGTCGTCTACGACGATCTGAACGAAGAGCTTGCCGCATACGGACTCCGGTTCGCACCGGGCATCTCGAGTGGTGAAGTTGCCACGATGGGCGGCATGGTCGCGACGAACGCGAGCGGCTTCAACGCCGTCCGCTACGGCGAGACACGCGACCACATCCGCCGGCTCGAGGTCGTCACCGCAGACGGTCGCGTGGTAGAGTGTGGCCGCGGCGTCGTCAAGACCTCCGCGGGCTACAGCCTGAAAGACTTGCTCGTCGGCAGCGAGGGTACCCTGGGCGTCGTGACGGAGGCGACGATCGGCCTCGTCGGCATTCCGGAACACCGGCGGGCGGCCCTCGTCACCTTTCCGGACCGAGAGTCGGCCTCGCGAGCCGTCGCCGACGCCATTGGTTCTGCGCTCGTGCCGGGTGCACTCGAGTTCATCGACGAGATGTCGACGAAGATGCTGAACGCCTACCGAGATGATGCGCCGTTTACGGAACAGCCGACGTTGCTCATCGAGTTACACGCCAACAACGACGGGATCGAGGAGGATCTGGCGTTCGCGAAGGCAATTTGCGAAGATCACGGCATGACCTCCTGGGAGGCAGCAGCCCAGGAGGACATCGACGAGATCTGGCAGGCCCGCCGGGACAAGCTCTTTGCGACGCGGAGTTACCGCGAGGAGTGGGATATCGCACTCGTCGGCGACGTGGTGGTACCGATCTCGTCCTATCCCGAAATCGTTCAGACGGTACAGGAGGTGAGCGACGACCTCGACCTCGTTACGTCCTGCGTCGGCCACGCTGGCGACGGGAATCTCCACTTCACGCCACTGGTTGATCCGGACGACGAGGAGATGGTCGAACGGGCTCACGAACTGAACGAGCGGGTCGTCACTCGCGCGATCGAACTCGGTGGAACTGCCACCGGCGAGCACGGTGTCGGTATCGGAAAGCGCAAGTTCATGGCCGACGAGCACGGGGCCGCACTCGAGTTGATGCAGTCGGTCAAGGAGACGATGGATCCGAACGGGATTCTGAATCCGGGGAAGGTGTTGCCGGAGCGGGAGTAGGTGTCGTCGTCGGTTGCTGTCGCAGCGGTAAGAGTGGGAGTGGGAGTAGGAGTTGTAATTGTCGTCGTCGTTATCGCCAGTCACTACCAACAGAGACGGTTTCTAACAGCTCTTCGAAGCCCCTGGCAGCCACACCAAATCGCCAGTACCAGTAGATTGATACCCTCGGCTCGCAACGGTGCCACGTGATACCATGTATACGGACTTCGCGGCGCGGTTAGCAACGAGTATCTGGCCGGATTTTGATCAGACGCCAGCGCGGTCGACCGAGACGCCAGCGATCACCGACGTAGAGACGGTCGTCATCGACGGCAACTTCCCGTGGACCATCGTCACCGTCGAGACCGACGCTGGCGTCACCGGCATCGGCGAGGCCTACCCCTCACCCGGCGTCCACGAGGTCATCACCGACTTCTTCGGGCCCGTACTGGAAGGGGAGAACCCGCTCGACGTCGAGCGGCTCTATCACCTCATGCGTGAGGCGCTCTCGGGACGCGGCTCACAGGACGGCATCGGCACCATCGCGATCAGCGGCGTCGAACTCGCGCTGTGGGACGCCGCCGGAAAGATTCTCGACCAGCCGGTCTACCAGCTCCTGGGGGGCAAGATGCGCGAGGAGGTCCGAATGTACGCTGACTGCCATGCGGGCGAGGGAATGGTCGAATCGGCGCTCAACGAGGGCGAAGCACACGGCGTCTACAAGCCCGAAGCCTACGCCCGCGCCGCCCGCGCCGCCGTCGATGACGGCTTCGAGAGTATCAAGTTCGACCTGGACGTGCCCTCTGGTCGCGAAATCGACACCATCTCGCGACATTTCGACAGTCCCGAAATCGAGCACAAGCGTCGCCTCGTCGAGGCCGTCACCGACGAGGTCGGTGCCGAGGCAGAGGTCGCCGTCGACCTCCACTGGAACTTCAGTTCGGACGCGGCCCGGAAACTCTGTCACGCACTCGAGTCCTACGACCTCGCCTGGGTCGAAGACCCCCTGCCGCCGGAGAACGGTGACGCAATGGCGACGCTCAACCGCAGCGTCGAGCAACCCCTGCTCACCGGCGAGAACCGCTACGGTCGTCACGGCTTCCGCGACCTCGTCGAACAGGAAGCCGTCTCGTTCGTTGCCCCCGACATCCCGAAGACCGGCGGCATCGCCGAGACCAAGAAGATCGCCGAACTCGCCGATACGTACTACATGACGCTCGCACCCCACAACATCGGCAGCCCCGTCGCGACGATGGCCGGGGTCCACGTCGGCGCGACCGTGCCGAACTTCCTGGCACTCGAGTTCCACGCGCGCGACGTGCCGTGGTGGGACGACCTGGTGGCTCGCGAGGAGCCGCTGATTCAGGATGGGTACATCGAAGTGCCGGATACGCCGGGGCTGGGAATCGAACTGGACTGGGATGTTGTCGAAGAACACCGCGCGTAGGCCAGCGCTGGCGGATTGAACACCGGTGCCGTCCAGTCCGAACAGAACAGGGCCTGAACGCGAGATTTTTAGCTACAGTTCGCCGAACAGACGGTATGACTGCCGCTCTCGACGAAACCGACGTCGGAATCCTCGCGCGAGTAGAGCAATCGAGCGAGATGAATCTCGAAGAACTCGCCGAGGAACTCGAGCTTTCGAAGTCGACGATCCACTACCGACTGACCAAACTGAAAGACAACGAGGTGATCACCGCGACCGCGTCGACAGTCGATCCGCACGCGCTCGGACTCGATATGCTCGTGTTCACAGATGTAACTGTCTCCCACGAGAGCGGCTACGCTGCGGATATCGGCGAGGCGATTGCCGAAATCGACGGGGTCTCACAGGTCTACTACGTGATGGGAGACATCGACTTCATCGTTATCTCACGGGTCCAAACACACGACCAACTCCACGCGCTCATCGACGATATCGTCGAAATCGCCGGCGTCAACGAAACATCCTCGCAGTTCGTGATTCAGGAGGTGAAAACGGACGGGCGGGTGATCGCGAACATGTCCGACGAGATGATTGGGACTGTACTCGAGTCCGACTGAGTGCGGGTGTGAGTGTGAGTGCGAGTCCGATTGAGTGTGAGTGTGAGTGCGAGTCCGACTGAGTGTGAGTGTGAGTGCGAGTCCGATTGAGTGTGAGTGTGAGTGCGAGTCCGACTGAGTGCGGGTGTGAGTGTGAGTGCGAGTGCGAGTGCGAGTGCGAGTGTGAATGCGAGCGCGAACACAGAGACAGAGAGTCAGACAGCAGCTACGCTTCCGAAAAGACCACCTCCTGCTCGTGCAGCCGGTCGATATCGGCCGCCGAATACGAGAGCGCCTCGAGAATCTCGGCCGTCTGCTCGCCCTTCGCTGGCGGTCGCGAGGAAAAACCGCCGTCGTGAAGACCCGCGCTAAAGCGGAACGGGAGCGCGGGCGCGACAACCGACTCGCCGGTCTGCGGGTTGTACGAATCGGCGAGCATCTCCCGCTCCTCGACGTGTGGGTCGCGGTCGACGAGATCTGCGACGGTTCGAACCGCACCCGATGGGACCCCCGCGTCGAGCAGTTCCCTCTCGAGTTCCCAGACGTCGTACTGTTCGAACTCGGCGGTGAACTCGTCGCGGAGCACCTCCCGGTGTTCCATACGGTCGTCGATGGTCTGGAAGCGCTCGTCCTCGAGAAGGTCCTCGCGGCCGAGAAGGTGACAGAGACGCTCGTACATCGTTTCAGAGAGTGTCGCGACGTAGATGTTGTCGGTACCGTCCTCGCCGGCCGAAAAGACGCCGTTCGGCGCGCTGCCGATTCCGCGGCCGCCGGCGCGTTCGGGGAGGTCGCCAGTGCGGTCGTAGCGCGAAATCCAGTAGGACATCCAGGCGACGGCGACGTCGAACAGCGAGATGTCGATCTCGGTCCCCTCGCCGTGGCGGTCGCGATGGCGGACGGCCGCCAGGATTGCGAAGGCAGCGTTCGCACCCGTACCGCAGTCGATGAGACTCGCACGAATACGGACCGGCGGACGATCGCTATAGCCGGTTGTCGCCATGAGCCCGGACACCGCCTGAATACAGGGGTCGTAGCCGGGGTAGGAGCTGTAGGGACCGGTGCGGCCGAAGCCCGACAGCGAGCAGTAGATCACATCCTCGTTTCGCTCGATAACGGACTCGTAGTCGAGGTCGTACTGTTCGAGAACACCGGGACGGAAACTCTCGATGAAGACGTCGGCTTCGTCGACCAGTTCGGTGACGATTTCGTGGCCGTCTTCTGACTTGAGGTCGACACAGAGACTCTGCTTGCCGTGATTGAACGGCGTGAACATACTGCCACCCATCAGGTGTCTGAAGTTGTCGCCTGCAGGCGGTTCGACCTTGATGACGGTGGCACCCATTTCCCCGAGCAGTTGCGTACAGACAGGTCCGGCCACCGACTGTGTCATGTCGACAACGGTGAGATCGTCCAGCGGCTGTGGTTGCATAGTACAGTGGATGTGAGTGAATCGAGAAAGGCTTTTGGGAACAATGCACACGGGGAGGCTCGAACGGTGATCAGAGACGACGGCGACGAGACACTCACCGCTTCGGAATGCGAGCGGCGAGCAACAACATCACACCGGCGAGAACGGCCAACGCCATGAACGCCTGATCGAAGAAGTCGTTGTCAGCGGCCGCACCGAACGCGACTGGGCTTAGCGCTGCGACCATGAACGCGATCGTTCGAAGGATACCGAATCCAGTCCCTCTAATCTCCTCCGGGAGCGTCTCGAGGAGGTACGGTTCGGTCACGGTCGCGAACCCAAGGAGTGTACTCACGAGGGCCGTTATTCCAACCAACGGCCAGAACCCCTCGACAAACGGCAACGCGAGGAGCGCGATTGCGGGACCACTTGCGACGATGACGAGCGAACGCCGAATGCCGATACGGTCGTACGCGCCGCCCGCGAGGGGTTTGATGAGAATGCCGAGCGCAAAGAAGAGCCCGAACAATGTCGAGGAGACAGTAGTCGAGAGGTCTTTGACTTCGATGAGATAGGTGGGATAAAAGCTCGTGAAGGCCTGCCAGACGCAGAGTCCGAGCACCAGCACGGCAGTCGGATAGATGACAGCCCGCTGTCCGAGCACGGTAAGGAGGTCGCGGATACGTTCGGACAGCGGACCTGAATCGTCCTCACCGTTCGTTTCCGGTTCCTCGACCGGAACGGTGTACCAGAGGACAGCGCCCATCAGCAAGAACAGGGGAATGACGAATCCGAACCCGAGCTGCCAGAGGAACAGTGACGCGATGAGGCCGGCAAGCGGCGGGAGCACTGACTGACCGGCATCCTGTGAGGCTGCAGTGACGCCGTTTGCCGCGCCGATCCGATCCGGGTACAATTTCGGCAAGATGGTGTACCTCGCGACGGCGTACAGCGCCGTTCCGAACCCGAACAGTGCCGTCGCGACGAAGAGAATCGCCGGCGAGTTTGCCGTGATGACAAGTCCGAGCGTTATCGCGGCAACGACCGTACTGAGTGTCAGCACGGTTCGCTCACCGATTCGATCAGCGAGCATACCACCGGGCAACTGTCCGGTCGCGTACGCGAGAAAGAGGACCGTCAGTAGCAGGCCAGAGGTCGTCAAATCAAGCCCGTAGGCTTCCCGAAGGTGGGGAAGCATAACCGGATAGATCATTCGAACGCCCATCGAGAGGAACCAGCCACCTGCCAGTGCGAGCAGGATCGACCCACGGCCGTCCTTGCGGAGTGCAGCGACTGTCTCGGAGAGTGCGGTCAGGGAGCGCGACGGATCGGGTACCACGTGGCCCTACGCTAGCAGTACGACCAATTAAAGATTGGTATACCACCGAAAACGACTCCATTCCAGAGCGATCCCGACAACAGAGGTATTTCGGCTCTGCCGAAATAGGTTTGTGTCTGTCCTGACGATATCGTTCGGATGAACGTTGTAGAAAGTATCCTCGACAGAACGAAAGTAGAACTCTTACTGGGTATAAGTGGAAATTCCACGGATTTTCCGCATCGTTCTGTGCTTGTATGACCAGTCATAACATACCAGTAATAGTGTATTACGGATGTACAGCTGTAATTTTGACCAGCATGTCGGTATTTCACCCCAAACGGGTCGCTGAGTAGTGCTCTAGTATAGCACACCACATCATTTCTTCGGTGTCATCGAAATGGTGAAGTAATACTCAGAGTGATACATCTGGAATCACCAGCAGTACTCCGAATACACTCTCAACGTGTTGTATGCAGAAGACTGACGACACCGGCAGAATTATGATCCAGTTACTACTTGTTCCGACAGAATGTCACACAATACCGAGGCTGGAGGGGGGATCCGGGCGACAGAGACCACATTCGCCCTCATCGAAACGCTCGCCGAGCGTGACCACGCGCGGCTGACGGAGCTCGCGACAGCAGTCGGTATCGCAAACAGCACTGCCTCTGAACACCTCGCGACGCTCAAAGCGAACGGCTACGTCGTCGAGGACGACGAGGGCTATCGGCTCGGACTCAAATTCATGGATATCGGTGTCAGAGCCAAGCGCCATTACGACGGGTTACTCGAGTGCGCCGAGCCGGTGCTCGAACAGTTGGTCGAGGAAACGGGTGAGACGATCGGCCTGCTCGCCAGGGAGAACAAGCAGGCGGTGTACGTCGATCGGCGGGTTGGTGAGCAGGGAGTGCCGACGAACGCGTGGGTTGGCAAGCGAAAGCCGATGCACACGATGGCCGCGGGCAAGGTGATGCTCGCATACCTCTCGGCGGATCAGCGGGACGAAATCATCGAGGGTCGTGGTCTGCCGGCGGTTACGGCACAAACGATCACGACACGCGAGGAACTCGAGGCGGAGCTCGAGACGGCTCGCGATCGCGGCGTCGCGTTCAACGATTGTGAGTCACACGAGCGAGTTCGTGGCGTGGCGGCGCCAATCGTTCTGCAAGACGAGGTTTACGGAGCGGTTGCCGTGGCGGGGCCGGCCAGGCGGCTGACGGAGACGTACTTCCGCGAGGAGTTGCCGAACCTGTTGTTGGGTGCGGCGAACGAGATCGAGCTCAAGTTGACGTATCACTGACTCTGCGGAGACCGTTTGGTACGGGTGGGCAGCCCTACAGCCAATCGACGACGACGGCCCACAAAATGACGGCGTTGAGAGCGATCGGTAGCAGCTTCGTCGCGCCGAAGAACCCAGCCATCAGGACGAGCGAGAGGACAGCCCCGCTTCCAGCCAGCACCCGCCACCAGCTGAACGGCACCCAGAACTCGAGGACCGCCAGCGCAGCACAAAACGAGAGGGTTGCTGCGGTCAGCGCGAGGAACAGCCCGATAAGCGGTAAGTCGGCCGACACCGCAAGCTGGCCGAGCAGTCCACTGTCGCCATCACTCCACGGCCAGACCCACCGCAAGAGGCCGCCAAACTCTTGCTGGGCATCCCTGTCTATAGTAGCCACTGCAAGTCACTGCACACCTGCTCGCCAGATGACTCGGCGATCAGTGTGTAACTAGTTGCAGTTGTTACTATAGTGGCACCAGGTACGACGCCGCAAAGTGGGCCTGTAGTAGCAACAGTGCTGAAAGTAGCCATTTTGCTGTCGTCATATTGTCTGCAAGCCGTGCGACAACAAAATCCTATCTGGGGACGATAGTCTACCGTGGTCGGAATGACGAGGATCGTCGCTGTGGGGACAGTCGCTGACGACCTCAGAGGGCCCGGAAAGTCCGAAAAGTAGCAATCGGATACCACAGTCGCGATGGCAGAACTGGCACAACACAACTTGTTCGATGCCACCGAAGCGCCAGGAACGGCGCAACGTGAGCCGTTGTCGCCAGATCACGCGCCTTTTTCTATGCGGGATGAGAGACTCTGTGTATGACCGAGACCCAATCAGAGACGGGAACAGAAACCCGGTTTCTCACCAGTGAACAGATCGACGGACTCGCATCGCCGGCCGACTACGTCGCCGCCGTTCGCGACGGCTACCGGCAAGTCGGAGAGGGTGCACCGGCCTACCCCCGCCAGAAGTTCAACCGAACCGATCCGGACGGGATGTTCACGAGCTACGCCGCCTTGCTCCCCGACACCGGCGCAATGGGGGGCTACATGTACAGTTCCGGCTTCGGGGCTGGCAACGCCTGGTTCATGACACCCGTATTCGATGCCGAAAGCGGCGAACCGCTGGCCGTCCTCGACGGCGCGAGCATGAACCCGTTCAAAACCGGCGCTGCGGGTGCCGTCGCCGTCGACGAACTCGCCCGCGACGACGCTACGACGCTTGCCGTCATCGGCAGCGGTTCACAAGCACGCGGCCAACTCCACACCACCGCAACCGTCCGCGACCTCGAGGACGTCCGCGTCTTCTCACCAACACAGGCAAACCGCGAAGCATTTGCCGAGGAGTTCGACGAGCAACTCTCGGCCGACGTTCACGCGGTGGACTCGAGTACCGCCGCGCTCGACGGCGCAGATATCGTCATTACGGCGACGAAAGCGAGCGAACCGGTCTTCGACGGCGACGACCTCGAACCGGGAACCCACGTGACGGCGATGGGGCAATACCAGGAGGGGAGTCGCGAACTCGACACGACGACGATCGAGCAGGCTACCTACGTCCCCGACCTGCGCGAGCGTGCGGTCTACGATGCCGGTGCATTTCTCGCGGCACTCGAGGACGGCGCGATCACGGACGACCACGTCCATGCCGAGCTGGGTGAGGTCGTTGCCGGCGAAGCGCCGGGAAGGACGAGCGGCGACGAAATTACGGTGTTCGACAGCGGGGGGACGGGGATCGAGACCGTCGCCGCGGCGTACATGCTGTACGAGCGAGCACGCGAGGACGGAATTGGTTCGACGATTTCGTTCGCGCCGGCGAGTGAGGCGCTGACTGGCCGGTTGCCGTAGCGTTTCGACTGCGGTACGAACTGATTTTCGGTGGAAAGGGAGGGCCAGGGCAACGGCTGGGGCGGCTGGGGTGGATCGGCGGCTCAGGCAAATTGAGCGGTCGGGCGGATTGAGCGGATCGGCGGCGCAGGCAAATCGGACGAGTTGTGCGGACTGGGTGACTCAAGCGGGTCAGACAGATCTCGCGTATCAGACGGGATGGGGACGGAACTGAAACAACGTAACCAAATCGCGACAAGCAACATCGAAACGGACGAACGGACGGCGTGAGACACGCCGGAAAAGGGAATGGGGTCGCTAGTCTTTCGTTCAGGAGACGGGTTCGGAGTCAGCAGTCGAGTCGCTGCCAAACCGGGCAAGGAGCGGCTCACGAAGCTGGGCTGTGACGAGCACGAGGATGAGCGCGATACAGGCCAGCCGGACCGCGGTGTTCGGGAACACCATGGCGAGCAGACCTGCGACGAAGTAGACGCCCTTCACGGGGTAGACCACGGCTGGGCTCGGGTGGAAGAACTTACCGTGATAGTTGAGCCCGTGGGAGACGCCGAACGCACCGAACAGCGCGATCAGTCCCGACGCGAACGTCCATGCCCCCCAGCCGCCGACGACGAGTTCGGGGTTGTAGATGAACGCGAACGGCAGGATGTAGATCGGTGCCGAGATCTTCAGCGCCTCGAAGCAGGTGCGCCAGAAGTTGCTGTCGGCGATCCCGGTTGCGACGACGACGGCGATCGCGATCGGCGGTGTCAGTCCCGACAGGATCGCCGCGTATAGGACGAAGTAGTGTGCGGCGAGTTCCGGCACGAGGAACTGCTGGACCAGTGCCGGTGCGATTAGCGCCGCGACGACGACGTATGCTGCCACGGTTGGCATCCCCAGTCCGAGAATGATCGAGATGATCATCGCGAGGATGACCGCGACGATCATCACGCCGCCCGAGAGGTCGAGCAGGGCGAGCGAGAGCACGCCCGGAACGCCCGACGCCTCGAGAATGTCGACGACGCCGTTGATCGAGGCGATGATGATCGCGATCGGCGCGAGGATAATCGCACCTTCACGGAAGCCGAAGGCGGCTTTCCCCAGGAGATCGACGAACTCCTCTGTAAGGTCGCCGCCATCGAGTGCCGTCTGGGCGAGTGGGAAGCCAAAGCCGGTGAGCAACATCACAACGACGGTGTAGAGTGCGGACGTCAGCACCGTCCACTGCAGGACACCGAGTGTCCAGATCAGGATTGCGAACGGAATACCGAAGCGCGCACCCTGGATCGCGAGGTCGCGACGGCTCAGCCGTTCGTCGAAGTGGTTCGTTACCGCGACATCGAGTTCCTGTCCACGGAGCTGTTCGGTGCCCGTGTAGTGGACGGCGATGATAACCGAGCCGTAGAAGATCGCTGCCGGGATGAGGCCGGCAACGAGTACGTCCAGATACGTGATGCCAAGCAACGACGCCATCACGAACGCCGCTGCACCCATCACTGGCGGCATGATCTGTCCGCCGGTCGATGCGACAGATTCGATGCCGCCGGCCACTTCTGAGTCGATCCCACTCTCCTTCATCAGCGGAATCGTGAACGAGCCAGTGATTGCCGTGTTTGCGGCCTGACTCCCGGTAATCGAACCGATGATGATGCTCGCGGTGACTGCTGAGAGTGCGACGCCCGACCGGACAAATTCTGCGGCACGCAGCGCAAGCCGCATGATGAGGTCGAACGCACCGAAGCCGCGCATCAGTCCTGCATAGAGCAGGAACAACGCGACCCAGGTCGCGATAATCCGTGAAATCGAGCCGTAGACACCCTGGAAGTCGAGCACCATAATGTTCGCCGTGCGGTTGAGGCTGAATCCGCCGTGACGAAGGATACCAGGTGCGTAGTTCCCGTAGACGCCGTACAGGATCGCCGCGACGATGACCGCGAGGAACGTCAGCCCGTAGGCGCGGTATGAGAGATACAGCACTACGAGGACGAACGCCGCAGCGATTGCATACTCGTGAGTCAGGGCGGTCCCGACACGGATCGAGAGCAGTGTCTCGTAAAATGCATACATGTACACTGTGGTCCCGATCGTCACAACAGTCGAGAGACTCAACAGAACGGCGTCGAGTTTGTTCCCTTCCTCGACCGCATCGATCAGTTCGTCTCCGAGGTAGACGAGCATGATCGCACCGAGGAAGATGACGGTGAAGAGGATGCGATCCATCTGCTGGGTAAACGCGTAGTAAAGGATCCACACCCAGGTAATGATCGCAAAGAGCGTGATCGCATCGCGGGCGATATCGAGCCGGTTCTTATCAGCTGTTGAATAAACCATATGTTCCGTTTTCGTCCCGTCGTCTCAGTTAGATTTCGCCTCGAGTCCAGTCGTCGTCCCAGACGCCGTTGTCTTCGTACCAGTCGGCCGCACCGGGATGGACACCGACTTCGTCGGTGTGAGTGAGAGCGAACGTGAAGTTATCGGGATCAGAGTAGTCAAGAATTGCAGGCTGTGCGTCCTGCATCGATTCGTAGTGTTCGTGGCAGATCTCCATGAGATCGTAGACGACCTCGTCCGAAATGTCTGGGTCGAACATGTACGGGTACGTCTCCGTCCACGTCGGGTAGGAGTCTACATCGATGCTGACGTCCTGATCCCAACCGCCCGGTTCATCGAGTTCCTCGTATCCGGCACCGGCGAACTCGTTTGCCGCGTCGGCGAACTCATCGGTCATCTCGACCATCTGGACGTCGTTCCGCGCGTCGACCTCGACGGCCCAGGCGGGCAGCGCATCGTAGTTCGACGAGTAGACGACCGCCGCCTCGACGCGGCCTTCCTCCATCGCGCTCGCCGCCTCGCTGGTCTCGAAGTTGACGACGCCCTCCTCGAGTTCTTCCCAGAGACCGACTTCGCCGTACATCTGTTCGGTCAGGTCCCGAAGCCCCCAGCCAGCCGGGAGCGCGTAGATGTCGGCACCGAACAGGTCGTCGGTGGTCTCGATCCCGCTGTCCTCCAGTGCAACCCAGTAGAGGTTCAGCGAGAGGTGCGAGAAGCCGTGAAGTGGGAACGTATCAATATCGTCCGGCTCCTCGAACGGCCCCGAGTCCGTCAACGCCTGATTGAGGATGAAGTTCCCCGTCGAGTAGGCGTTCAATTCGTCGTCGGCGTACAGTCGCATCGACTGCGGGTCACCGCCGGCGTCCTGTGTGATGAAATTGATCGAATCGGATTGTTCGCTGACGACTCGCTGGATTGCCTGTGAGTTGTCGTACGTCGTCGAACCGGACGACGACGACCCGACTGTGATGTCGGTTTGCTCACCGTCACCCAGACACCCAGCGAGACCAACGAGCCCGACCCCTCCAGCTACCTTTAACGCGTCTCGTCGTGAAACACCGTCCTTGAAAGACATCATCATACAAGATACAGAGGTAGTATATAAATCTTTTCGAGGCTTAGGTTAGAAATCGAGAGGTGGGAGCAACTTTCATACCTGGTGCGATTATAACTGTATTCTTCGTAAAACCTTCACCCATTGCTGCCGCGGGCAAACAGGGAATTGTCATTTGGACGATTCCGACGTCGACGCAGTCTGCTCAAAGCGGGCGGTGTCGAGCGTCTCGGACGGGCCGAGCGCGATCGCGATGACAGCTGCTGCAAGGAGGAACAAGACAACGACAATTATGGGTTGTGAACTACCCACTAGCTGCGTTGCCGCGAGTCCGACCACGACGATCCCCGTCCCGACGACAAGGCTCGCAAGAACGTGAGCGAGTTCGGCCCGAGCGGTCGGTGCGCTACGCCCGAGCTGGTGGCCGATACTGATCGCGTTCTGTCCGATATCCCACGCGAGAACCGACGCCGTCACAGCAACGAGAACGCTCACCATCGACGCCCCCGTGCCGGCGGCAACAAACGAACCGAGAACGAGCACTCCCGCACCGACCGTCACCGTCGTTCGATCGCCGGTGAGCAACGCCAGCCCGAGTAAAAGCCAGCCAACCGTCGACAGCGCCGTCGCATGAATCGAATACGGCACTGCAACACTCCAGCCGACACCAGCAAAGCAAAGCGCGATCACTGAACTAATCGTCGCCGGCGAGCCACCCTTCGGTCCCATCATCGTTCACCCTCCATCGCAGTCGCAAGCGGATCGTCCCACGCCCAGTCGATCACTGCAATTCCCTCCGATCGGAGCTGTCGTATTCTGGCTCTCCGTTCGACCCGTGCAACTGCCCTCGACGGCCCATCCACCGTCGTCGGATCCGGTGTAACTACCGTCACGGCAAACGCACTCGAGTACAGTGAGCGGACAATCTCGAGAGCCCCGTCGTCACAGAGAGGTGTGAAGAACACGATCTGAGTGGCTGCTGACGTGGTGTGCTTGAGGTGGGTGAGGGTGTAGGTGGAGGAAGTGGTGCTGGTGTTGCTAGTGGTGTTGGTGCTGGTGCTGGCGGTATTAGCAGTAGGTCTGTTAGCAGTGGTCGTCTCGTCTGTGTTGGTGTCAGTGTTGTCATCGGCATCATCGCTGCCGTCGGTGTCATCGGCATCATCGCTGCCGTCGGTGTCATCAGCATCGACATCGGTTTCGGAAACAGTATCGACAGTATCCACACTGCTGTCAGTACTAGTCCCGACAGTCGACATCGCAAGCGGTCGTGGACCGACTGCCGGATCCGTGCCGAGTGCAGTCTGGCCACGAATCCGGTGCTCGCGACCGGTTCCGGGGGCCAGCCAGAGCGGATCAGGGCCGACGGATGCGAGGCCGACGGTGTGGCCTGCATCGAGCAGCGTGGCGAAAACGTCAGCCCCACCGTCGACAGCCCGGTCGACGGCGTGCATCGGCACCGTCTCAGTATCATCGGGCGTGCGGTACGCACTCGCTCGGGCGTCAACGGCCACGATCACGGTCGCCGACTGCTCGTCGCGGAACGAAACCGTCGCCAGCGAACCGCTTCGTGCGTAGCGGTTCCAGTCGATCCGCTGCATCGGATCGCCCGAACGATACTCACGGACGCTGTGAAACTCGACTCCAGGGCCTGGATCGGCCGTCTGCAGTGTGCCTGCGGGACGGGACCCGCGGTGTGTAAGGAGCCGATCAACACCCGTCGAAAGCGGTTGCATCGTCGGCAGGCAGGTGATCGCTGTGTCTACGGATGTTCTTCCGTTCTCTGTCGCTGCCGATTTCGCTGCCCTCGGCGTTGACGCCGAAACAGCCAGCTCTGTCTCGATCGACCCGTTCGCAGTCCTGACGAGAACCTGCACCGGGTCGAATGGGTGGCTACCGCGACGCGCGGTGACTGTATACTGTATTGACACTGCCTCTCCCGGCGCGAGCGTCGTCGCTGCTCGCGGTGAGCCTGACCCGACGACCAGGTCGGACGGAACGCCGTCGATAATTCGGACGTCAGTGAGGCGTCCATCCCCGTCGTTTCGCACCAGCGTCGTCACGTCGACCGAGGCTCCTGGTTCAGGGTGTGTCTCACTGAGGCTACGCTCAGCCGTAATCGACGGCTGTGTGTCGTCGTCCGTACCGAGGTGTGCGTACGCCCCAAACCCGATTCCAACTGCCCCTGCCGCGATGACTGCTGGCTGCTGATAGAGCACGCCCAGTACGAGACCGACGAGCGCGACGACGCTAATTCCGTCCCAGCGACCCGTTTCACGCCGTGTGGGTGCATCAGCAGGCCGCTCGGGATCATCCCCCATTTGCTCAGGGGTGTCGTCTGCCTGCTCGGGACCGTCGTCTGCCTGCTCGGAATCATCGTCTGTCCGGTCGTCAGTATCGTCAGGACTCGAGTACGATCCATCGTCATCAGCAACCGTTTCCGAAGCTTGCTTTTGGTCGACAGCTGACGCAGTTGAGTCTTGTTCTCGTTTTCGTTCCCGTTCCTGTTCCTGTTCCCGTTCCTGTTCCTGTTCCTGTTCTTGTTCCCGTTCCCAGTCCCAATCCCACTCCCCAGACAGAACCGGAGAAACAGCCGTGGGCCGCCGGTCGTCCGAGGGTGCCCCGGCAACCGCTGCAACGGCAGTCATCGCGCGCCGCAGGTCACGCTGTGCGAGGATGTCGGTAAAGCCGAGAAACCCAAGGAGACGATCCTCGACCGACCGTGACGGCCAGTCGCTGTCGTCGGCGAGTACCGCAGCTGCAACGTCGTCATCCGTCCAGGTGCCAGCTTCGATCGCTTCGACCGCGTCGGATTCCGTTCGCTGATCGGCGCTCACAAGCGCTGTTCGAGCACGCGCTCGCAATCGATCCCGAAGCGCCTCGTACGTCGGATCCGACCGACCCGACACCGACGCGAGTTGCTGGGAGAGTCTATCGCCAGGAGTTGGTACTCGAGTCGTGGCTTCGCGGTCCGGTGGTGTCACCTCGGTCTCGCCAGCAGTGATCCGTCGCCGGACGATCCGGTAACTCTGGACGAGCAGGGCCAGCAACACCAGATAAAAGAACAGTTGACCGAACACCTCCAGTCCGACGACGACATCGTAGGAGAGGGCGTCGAGAACGGTTTCGGTTGCAACCAGCATTGTCCCACCGATGGCGATCGCAACGGCTGCAACGAGAACCATCGCGAGTCGAACGTATCTGGCAGTCTCGCTCATCGAGTCATTTCCTCCTGCTCCGCCGTTGTCGATTCGTTCGACTCGTTCGACTCGAGTGCCAGCTCCTGGCACAGTGCACGCGCTCGCTGGTCCTGGTCCTGTGTTGGTCCGTGGCGACCGTACCGGCTTGCCTCGAACAGGTGGATCAGTTCGTCGACTGCCGATCGATCGAGACCGCTGGCGATCGCTTCGTCGCGAACCTCACCCGGCGTTGCGGCAGACTCATCTCCAGTCCCTGCTGCAGCGTTCAACAGCAGCCAGGTGCGATACACGTCAGTATCCGCAGCGGTGTGCGAGACGGCACTGGAGCCATAGTCGCTGGCAGACAACTCGTTCGCCGGCGACGGTGTGGGGATGTCAGCGCTGTCGTCTGCAGTCTCAAGCGCCGGTGTATCGTCTCGAGAGAGGACGAACACTGTCCCGATGAGGGTCAGCCCTGCCACGAGGATTGCGACAGCGAGCGGGAACGACTCCGGAATCAGACCGGGACCAGAACCGGTGCCGGTGGTCTCGTTACCGTATCCGGACCAGTCGAAGACGAGCAGTGCCCCGAGTAACGCAGCGATTGCAACGGTGCCAAACAAAAGCGGTCGTGCCTGTTCCGGGTTGGCGACGACCGCGCGACCGAGCACTAACAGCGAGATGAGGCCGGCACCGAGCAAGAGCCACTCGACTGGGAGTGGGTTCTCGACGTCGTCACCGCCGGCCTCGCCAAACTGTTCGTCGAGTAACGATTCGGCGTCCTCGCTCAGCTCCGGCGAATCGATGCCGTCGTCCTCGACAACTGAAACGGCGGTCGGAAGCGCCGGAGCAGCCACCGCGATAGCTAGGATCCCGACGACTCCAAGGCAGAGTATCCAGACGGTGTGTCGGTCAATCACTCTCTGTCATCAGGTCACGAACGGCGGACGGATAGGGATTGCTGTCGGGTGTCGGGTTTGCCGGCGAACGCGTACAGTAGCAGGGACGAAGTACAAACCACAAATGCGGAAAAAACACGCACCATCGATGCAGCCTGTCTGAAAGGCTCCGTGTCAGGAGAGTTCAGCAACGACATCAGCGGCAACCGCGACGAACACTAAACCGACACGATACTTCAGACGGACACTGAAATGAAAGTGCCACCAAGAATATGGAAAGAGTGAATGACCACTTTCAGAACATGTTTTCGATAGATCTCGGTCCCACTATAGTAACAACTGCAACTAGTTACACACTGATCGCACAACAGTCGTGCGATCAGGTGTGCATCGACTTGCAGTGGCTACTATACAAGCAGACAGAATGGAAGGGTGCACCGAAACGAGACTACTGTGACAGTCGACGGACTGTCTCCGCGAACACCGTCGCGCCAGCGACAGCGTCCTCCCACTCCGTGAACTCGTCCTCGTTGTGGGTTCGACCGTCGACGCTCGGGACGAAAAGCATTCCCGCATCCGTGACGTCTGTCAGGTAATTCGCGTCGTGGCCGGCACCGCCAACCATCGATCGGTACGAGACACCCGTCTCCTCGACAGCCTCGCGCGCAGCAGTCCGGACGGACTCCGCGAACTCCGTATGCTTGATCCGCCAGATTTCCTCGAGTTCGTACTCGGTTCCCTCACGCTTACAGGCCGCCTCGAGTTCGGACTCCACGTGCCCGACGAGTTCTGCAACTATATCGTCGTCGTAGCTGCGGACGTCCGCAGTGAACGTCACCTCCGACGGAATAACGTTGATCGAGCCGGGTTCGACCGTCAGCTCACCGACAGTGGTTACGACATCGTCGTACCGGTTCGAGAGCCGACGGACTCCCTGTACCACATCGGTCGCCGCGACCAGCGCATCGCGTCTCGAGTGCATCGGCGACGGTCCGGCGTGATCAGCCGTCCCCTCGATGGTCGCCTCGAGCCAGGACATGCCGTAGATTCCATCGACAACCGCGACGGACTGGTCGTGGTTCTCGAGGACCGGTCCCTGTTCGACGTGGAGTTCGAGATAGCTGTGAATCGATTCGCGCGGACCGCACTCGACGTCGCCGCGATAGCCGGCCGACTCGAGTGCCTCCTCGACGGTCGTCCCATCCGAGTCGGTCCGAGCGAGCGTCTCGTCGACGCTGAACTCGCCGACGAACGTTCCACTCCCCATCAGTGCCGGCTTGAATCGCGAGCCCTCCTCGTTGGTCCAGTTGACGATTTCGATGGGTCGGCGGTGGTCGATATCCTGCTCGTCGAACGCGCGGAGCGTCTCGAGGGCACTCAGAACGCCGAGTTGGCCGTCGAACCGGCCGCCGTACGGCTGGGAGTCGAGGTGGGAGCCGACCAGCACCGGCGCGGCGTTGGGGTCGGTACCCTCCCGGCGACCGAAAATATTCCCGACTTCGTCGATGCGAACGTCGAGTCCGAGCGACTCGAGATCGTCGACGAACTGATCGCGAACGCGAATATCGGCGTCCGTAAGTGTGAGTCTGTGAAGTCCGTCGTTGTCGGTGCGACCGATATCGGAGTACGTTTCGAACGTGTTTCGAAACCGATCTGGGTCTATCATCGCCATTGGTTGCCAGGGGGTTGTCAGTCCAGAGTCGAATAGCTATGGGTTGTACTAGCCTGAAGCCAATACGTCAGAGTAGTCCTGACGTTCGTACAGCATTTGCGTACGATTCTCCCGAGAGAGCGCCTCCACGAGCCGGTCACTGTCAGACCCAGCACTCGATCAAGCGTACGACAACCCCATTATATCATATCTGCATCTATTACTGAGTATTGGAAGAATACTGTCGATCACCATCTGCATGCGCATTCACGGCACAGCTATCTCGAACTCCACGTCGAACAGCGGGCATCGCTACCAGCTGTAGCTCGGCAACCGTGGGTGAAAGGAAGTGTTCGAAACGGGCGACGCACGAAGAGGAATGTGCGAGCGACGAACAGACGGGCGACGAGCTTAGTTCGTACTCGAGTCGATCGCGTCGCAGATGATGTTGGTGCCGACCTCTGCCTGCTGCTCGGTGAGCACGAGCGGCGGGATGAGTCGGAGCACGTTGCCGTGGCGGCCGGCGCTCCAGACGAGGACGCCGTTCTCGTAACAGCGCGTCTGGATTGCCTCGACGAGGTCGTCAGCCGGTGCACCGTCTTCGTCGACGAACTCGACGCCAACGAACAGTCCCTTGCCGCGGACGTCTGCAATCTCGGGCGTCGTTTCCGCGAGTTCGGCGAATCGGCCGCGGATGTACTCGCCGAGTTCGGTTGCGTGGGAGAGCAGGTCGTGTGACTCGATGTAGTCGATTGCGCGAATACCGCCGATCATCGCGGGTGCGTTGCCACGGAAGGTCCCGACGTGGCCGCCGGGGCCCCAGGTGTCGAACTTCTCGTGGTAGAGCACCCCGCCAATTGGGAGGCCGGAGCCACCGAGCGCCTTCGCCATCGTGATTGCGTCCGGGGTCACGTCGTAGTGGTCCGATGCGAACCACTCGCCGGTGCGGCCGAAGCCGGTCTGAATCTCGTCGATGACGAGCAGCGCGTCGTTGTCGTCCGCGATGTCGCGCAGTCCCTGCAGGAAGCCCTGTGGCGGGACGTTGATGCCGCCTTCGCCCTGAATCGGCTCGGCCCAGATTCCCGCCGGCGACTCGTGTCCGCCGTACGGATCCTCGAACTTGCGCTGGACGGCATCGAGCGCGCGCTCGACGCTAATTCCATCCTCAGTTCCCTCCGGGTCCGGGTACGGGACGTGGACGGCATCCGCGAGCAGCGGGCTGTACCCCTTCTTGTACTTCTTGCCAGCGGTGAGGCTGAGCGCGCCGGCCGTCGTGCCGTGGTACGCGCCTTCGAACGCTAGCACACCCTGTCGGCCGGTGTTGTGCTTTGCGAGCTTGATCGATCCCTCGATCGCGTCGCTCCCGCTCGGGCCGCCAAAGACGACGTTACTCGAGCCCTGGAGCCCACCAGGTGCGATCTCACGGAGTTTGTCGATCAGATCGATTCGCGCTTCCGTCGGGAAGTCGATCGTGTGTGCGACGTCGTCTAGCTGCGACTTGACGGCATCGAGCACGTACGGGTTCGAGTGACCAACGTTCAGAACGCCGATCCCCGCGAAGAAGTCGAGGAACGTGTTCCCGTCGGCGTCTCGAATCGTCGCACCCTTTGCTTCGTCGAGCGCAATCGGAACGCGTCGCGGATACGCGACAGCGTTGCTGTCGACGTTTCGCTGCCGTTCGAGTAGCTCGTTCGATTTCGGCCCCGGTACCTCGTCAACGTCGGGTTCTTGACTAAAGTGAAGGTCGTCAATCGCTGGTCCTACGGTCATATCCGAGTATTTGCCCCGGCCTACATATAATTGACTCACATCTCGTGTGCCGATTGTTAGTGGACTTTCGGCTAGGATACAGATTGTATGCTGAACAAAATTCACTATCTTCGCGATCCGCTCCCCGTCTCAACCAGTCAAAGCGGCTTCTCCATCGAGCACATATCGTACGGCCGATCCGCAACCTCTCGGGTCTCCGTCCGTTCGTAGCCGCGGTTACGATACCACTCGAGTAGGAACGGATGGCCAGTGTACGTCGAAAGTTGAACGCGGTCGTATCCCTTCTCCTGAGCGATGGACTCGAGTTGGTCCATGAGTTGCGCACCGATCCCCTGACCCTGCCAGTCGGGGTCGACTGCGAGTCGTTCGGCGTAGGGAACGTCCCGTTCTTCGAGGAGGCGAGCAGTGCCGATCGGGGTGTCGGCTTCGGTTTCGGCGAGGATAGTCGTCGCGTCGCGTTCGAGCCACGACGACACAGTGTCTGCTTCGATATCGACCATGTTCGAGGGAAAGCCCTCGTCGGCAGCGGTCTGGTAGGCGCGACGATACAGCGTGGCCAACGCCGGGGCATCAGCCTGTTCGACCCGGCGGACCGAGAGCGAGGAGGACTCGAGCAAATCCGTCATCTGTTGCTGTGTTGGTGTCGCCGTACGCGGGCAAAAACGTCGCGACTTGTCGAGAGAAGGTTGATCGTGGGGAGTGGGAGATGGAGAGGCGAAGAACGGACAAGAACGACAGCGTTGCAAGACCGATAGAATAGGCTAACCAGTTAGCCTAACTAACCAGAATGGCCAACAGACCGGGTGCAAAAGAATACAGCGAGTCCACGCCGATGACAGTCGAGGCCAACAGGATGGGGAACCCAAACAATCAGCACGGTAACGCACGAACACCAACGTAGATGGCAGACAACAACTCTTCGAGCACCGAGGCGGACTCGAGTACACTCATGCAAAACCGGCTGGACCGCGCACAGGAGGCACTCGAACGCGAGGGTGCAGACGCACTGATTCTGTTTCCGAGTTCGAATATGGGATATCTCAGCGGCTTCCAGGAGGAGCCGATGGAGCGCCACCTGTTCCTGTTCGTCACTCGTGAGGAGACGCTGTTTCTCGCACCCGAGATGTACGACGAACAGCTCGCAGCTGAGTCGGTCATCTCGACGATTCGGACCTGGAGCGACGGTGACGATCCAACAGCGTTGCTCGCAGAAATTGGTGGTGAACTCGAGATTGCGTCCGGACGACTCCTCGTCGACGATACGATGTGGGCGCTGTTCACGCAAGATTTACGCGAGACGTTCCCAGACGCGACGTTCGGGCTCGCGAGTGAGGTCGTCGACGAGCTTCGGCTGCGAAAGGACGACGCTGAACTCGAACACCTCCGAGAGGCTGCAGCCATCTCGGATCGCGTCAGCGAAGCGATTCGCGGTCTCGGCGAGGAGGCAATCGGGATGACCGAAGCAGAACTCGCGGACGCAATCGAACAGCGACTGACAGCGGCCGGTGGCGAGGGCACCTCGTTCGAAACCGTCGTTGGATCCGGGCCAAACGGGGCGCGACCGCACCACCGCCACACTGACCGACAGATCGAACGCGGTGATCCCGTGGTGCTCGACTTCGGAACGCGCGTCGAGGGCTATCCCGGCGACCAGACCCGAACGATCGTGTTCGACGGAGAACCGCCTGCAGACTTCGAGAACGTCCACGAAGCAGTGCTCACTGCACAGCAGGCTGCGCTTGACGCGGTCGAACCGGGTGTCGAAGCGCAGGCGATCGACCGCGCGGCACGGGAGGTACTCGAGAACCGAGGCTACGGCGAGCAGTTCGTCCACCGAACCGGTCACGGTGTCGGCCGCGACGTCCACGAACCGCCGTACATCACCGAGGGGAACGACCGAGTACTCGAGCCGGGAATGGTGTTCAGTATCGAGCCAGGAGTGTACCTCGACGGCGAGTTCGGCGTCAGGATCGAGGATCTTGTTGTCGTCACCGAAGACGGCTGCGAGCGGCTGAATCGGTCGCCACGAGAGTGGTGACCTAACGGCTCCAGTAGCGATTGAACGTCGCTCCACACCCGATCGGACGGCAACTGAACGACTGGTGTGTGAATCAGTCAGTAGTAATGGTCCGTGGTAGGCCTGCCAAGGGGTTTAGTTCGTTGCCACCCAATCCGTGGCAATGAGTGAGCAGGAAGATTCCTCCGGTCCCTCCTTTCGGTCATCACGGGACGAGACCGAGGCACTGCAGCGCTCGTTGGCGCTTCTGAACAACGTCGCCGAGGGAATTTTCCAACTCGACACCGAGGGCCGGTTCATCGCAATAAACGACTCCATTACCGACATAACGGGCTACACTCGAGACGACCTTCGTGGTGAACACGTTTCAGTGCTCCTCGAGGAGGCGGACGTGACGCGTCTCGAACGCGAAATTCGAACGCAGCACGATGCTAGTGGTGGTCCGAACACTGGTAACGTCCCAGACACACCGTTCAACCTCACAATCGAGACAGCAAGCGGGAATCCTGTCCGCTGTGAACTCCGAATCAACCTCCCTGCCGATGATGGGACGACAGGAGGAATCGTTGGCGTCGTTCGGACGGTCGAAGCACACGATCAGACGAACGATCCGCTGCCGTCGGTCTGGGAAACCCACGAAGCGATTTCGTCCGTTATCGACGAAGCTGATGTCGGTGTGTTCGTTCTCGACGAAGCGTTTGATGTCGTGTGGATAAACGAAACGATCGAGGAATACTTTGGTGTCGATCGAACCGAGATTGTCGGCCGAGACAAAGCAACGCTCATTCAGGAGACAATCCGCGATCGATTCGCCGACTCCGAGACGTTCGTCGAAACGGCCCTCGCGACGTACGAGGACAATACCTACGTCGAACAGTTCGAGTGCCAGATCCTCGCTGCTGACAATCGCGAAGAACGCTGGCTCGAACATCGAAGCAGGCCAATCGAGTCCGGCCACTACGCGGGTGGGAGAGTCGAACTCTACTACGATATTAGCGACCGGAAAACGGCCGAACGGGTCAGTCAGGAACGGAAAGAGCGGCTGCGACAAGAACACAATTTGACTGAACAGATTCTGGAGACAGTTCCCGTTGGAATCGCCGTCGTGAACCGCGATGGGTCTGTCGCTCGCGCAAACGAACGGATGACAGATCTACTCGAGTTCCCACCGAACAGCAAATCGTACACCACAGACCAACAGGAGATGTACGACGAGAACGGTGAGTTTCTTCCGGTAGAAGAACGGCCGGTGCCCCGCGTGTTCGAAACAGGAGAGCCAGTGATCGATCAGGAAATCCGTCTCACGAAGCCGGACGGGCAGCGTCAGTGGCTCTCAGTAAATGCGAGACCGATCGCCGACGAACAGGGCGACCCCAAACGAGTTCTGGAGACGGCGACGGATATTACCGATCTGAAAGAGCTATCAAAGCGACGGAAGCGAGCACTGGACGAACGAGAGAAAGAACTCGCTGCCATGCAACTTGCGACGGATTTGCTCGAATCCAGAGCGGAACCAGTAGACCAATTCATCGACGAGTTCGTGACCATCCTCCCGCAATTCTTCAAGCATCCGGAACAAACGGACGCGCGAGTGTCTATCGACGACGTCGTGGCGACAACGGGGACGGGGGGCGACGAACAGATCGCAGACCGGATCACAGCCCATACATCGACGATCAACGGGACGCCGATTGCGATCAGCGTTGTCCACCAGGAGGCCGAGACCACAGAGAAGTCTATCACCCGGACAGAGGGTTTTCTTCAGGAAGAACAGGAGTTGATCGAGACGCTCGCACTGCTTTTGAAGCTTCACCTGGACCGACAGGAGTACATCGACGGCCTCCAGCGGTCGAACAAGCGCCTCGAACAGTTCGCCTACGCTGCTTCACACGACCTCCAGGAACCACTTCGGATGGTCTCTAGCTACTTACAACTCATCGAGCAGCGGTACGCTGACAAACTCGACGCCGACGGCGAAGAGTTCCTCGAGTATGCCGTCGACGGCGCCGAACGAATGCGAGCGATGATCGACGGGTTGCTACAGTACTCTCGAGTTGAGTCGCGGGGAGAACCCTTCGAAGCGGTCGATCTCGACGACGTATTGGCAGACGTACTGAATGATCTTCGGCTCTCGATCGACGAACACGATGCTAACATCACGTCAGACCTGCTACCGACTGTCAAAGGTGACGCCAGTCAACTCCGGCAGGTGTTCCAGAATCTCATCGACAACGCCCTCGAATACAGCGGAGACGACCCCCCTCGTGTCCACGTCACTGCCGAACGCACTGGTGATCGATGGCAGGTGACTGTGAGTGATGAGGGAATCGGTATCGACCCCGAAGACGCTGACCGTGTGTTCGAGGTGTTCCAGCGACTTCATACACGAGATGAGCACGCCGGGACCGGGATCGGCCTCGCACTCTGCCGTCGTATCATCGAACGCCATGGCGGCGAGATTCAGGTCGAATCGGAGCCCGGTGAAGGGACGGCGTTTTCGTTTACCCTTCCGGTTCTCGAGGACGAGGAGTGTGACGGGTGAACCACTTCTGGGTGCGTTCCGATGTCTGGACATGCTGATATTCTGGTATTCTAGTATCCTGGTATCCTGCTGTGGCGACTATGTCCCCTGCAAGTGAACAGAGGTGCCAGCAGTCACCACCCACAACCCCTCTGCCAGCACTCATACGGCCTTCACTCACAACTCCCTACCACCAGCCGACAACCGCCAGCCACCAGCCGCCAACCGCCAACCGACAGCCACCAGCCACCAGCCGCCAACCGCCAACCAACAGCCACCAGCCACCAGCCGCCAACCGCCAACCAACAGCCACCAGCCACCAGCCGCCAACCGCCAGCGACAACCACCACGACCCCGACGACCACCCACCACGACCCCGACGACCACCCACCACGACCCCAACGTCCACCCACTACGACCCCGACGACCACCCACTCGCCGCTCGCTCCCGAAGCAGCTCGCGGAACTGCGCCGTCGTCTGCTCGAGTAACTCACCGGAGGACCACTCGAGTATCACGCCGTAGCGCCGGATGAGGTCGAGCGTGTCGATTTCGCCCTCACGGTATCGCCTGGCGACCGCTTCAGGATCTTCATCCAGCCACTCCGTCCGGTTTTCACGGATGAACGCGCGCTGGTCGGCCGTCGCCTCGTGGTCGATTTCGTACGCGCAGACCTCCGGGTCAATTTCGTCGATGACGACGCCATAGTCGCGCTTGGCGCGCTCGACGGAGACGTAGTCATCCTTGACGTCTTCGAGAACCGCCTCGGGGTCGCGCTCGAGTGGATCGCCGAATCCGCCGCCGCCCGACGATGGCCGGACGAACTCGTCTCCTTCGTCGATCGGGACGTTCGAGAACACGGTTCCCATCTGGCGCTCTTCGCCATCCTGGGTAAGTGTGACGCCGTGAGGAATGCCCGGGAGGCCGCCGTTGATGCCCCAGGTGATCGACCGAGCACGGTCCGAACAGTAGGACATAACGCTGTTGTCGCAGGCGAGCATGCGCCCGCCCTTGCGGACGCCACACCCGCCGCGGTACTCGCCCGGCCCTGCAGAGTCGGTGACGATCGAGTGCTGGCTGGTCACGAGCGGCGTGTCTCGCTCCTGCCCCTCGAGCGACTGGACGGCGAGTCCAGCGCCGAACACCGGTGCGGTGGCGTTCGAACCATCCTTGCCGTCGCGACCGCCCCAGCCGCCCGCCATCCAGTCGTACCAGGCAAACTCCTGGTCTTCGTGGCCCGGACGTTGGTCCTGCCCGCCAGCGAGCAGGTACTCGAGATTGAACGACGCAGCCATGGCGCGCTCGGGAAGCACCTCTGACCAGAGTTCGAAGATTGCGTTCATCACCTTCTCGTAGGCACCAGCGACAGAGCCGGTGACCGGCACCGGTTCGGGTGCGTCGACGACAGTGCCTTCTGGCAGGTCGGCGCTGACGACACGGTACAGGCCCGAGTTGAGCGGGACGTCTGGAAAGAACATCTTCGTCCCGGAGACGACCGCCGAGAAGGAGGTCCCGAACGTCGAATTCAAGAAATTGCCGACGTACTCGTCCGAGTCCGAAAGGTCGTAGTGGACCTCGTCACCGTCGATTGTCATCTCCACGTCGATCGTGACGAATCCTTCCTCCTTGTTCGGATCTGCGTCGATGTAGTCCTGTGTATGCCAGGTGCCATCCGGAAGCTCTCGGATCTGCTCGCGCATGATCCGTTCGACGTACGACTTGGACTCATCGAACGCCGTCATGACCGTGTCGATGCCGTACTTATCGACGAGTTCAAGCAGTCGCTCCTCGGCGATGCGCGTCGCTTCTGTCTGGGCTCGCAAGTCCCCCATTCGGTCCTCCGAGAGACGCATGTTCGTGGTCAGAAGGTTTGCAACATCCTCGCGGAACTCGCCAGCATCCCAGATCTTCAACGGCGGAATCCGCAGTCCCTCCGCGTAGTGGTCGTTCGCCTCAATGTTGAACGATCCCGGTGCCGGACCACCGACGTCCGCCCAGTGACCGTTCGACTGCGTAACGGCGATCATCTCGCCCTCGTGAAACACCGGTCGCATAATCCGAACGTCGTTGATATGCGTCCCGCCAAGGTACGGATCGTTGACGATGTAGACGTCACCCGGATTGATGTCGCCCTCGAAGTACTCGAGGGTCTCCTTGCAGGTGTAGTGGAGCGTGCCGACGTGGACGGCGATATCCTTCGATCCCTGCATCACCGTGTTTCCCTCGGCGTCGTTCAGGCAGTTGCTGAAGTCACGGTTGTAGATCACGAACGAGTAGCATGTCCGTCGGATCTGTTGTGCCATCCGATCGACGAGGTTCGTGAAGGAACTGCGAAGCACCTCGAACGTGACCGGATCGAGATCGATGTCGGCCTGTGGTTGTACGTCTGTGTGTGAACTTGCGTCTAGGTCTGGGTCTGGGCCTGGATCTGGATCTGGATCTGAACCTGAGTCTGTCATAACAGTTACACCGTGAGAATGATATTCCCCGTTTGCTCGACTTCGGCCGTCACGTTCGGTGGGACGACCACGGTCGAATCCATCTGTTCGATAATCGCCGGTCCCTCGAGCGTTGCGCCGGCCCCGAGTTCGGCCCGGTCGTAGACAGCCGTCTCGACGAACTCGCCTTCCGAGTCGAAGTACGCTTCGCGCGTCGTCCGTCGAGCGGCGTCGGCGTTCCCGTCCTCAATTTCGGGGAAGGCTGGTTTCTCGACAACACCGCGACCAGTGACGTGAAGCCCGTAGATCTCGACGGGCTGATCTGTATCGGAGTAAGCATAGGTCTGTTCGTGCTGGCTGTGGAACTGGGACCTGATCTCTGCCATACTCTCGATCGGACGTGAGCAACTGACCTCAAGTGAGCGCCACTGGCCAGTGTAGCGCATCTTGATTTCGTGATCGAGTTGAATGTCGGTCTCGTCGACACCCTCCTCGTCCAGTCGTTCGTGGATTTCATCTTCCATCTCCGCGAACGCCGACTCGATGTCGTCGACAACATCGTTTGAGGTGTCAGCGATGAACGTCTGTGAGAGGTCGTGTTCAACGTCGACCAACAGACAGCCGAGTGCCGAGTTGATCCCCGGATACGGTGGGATGATCACGTTAGGGATATTCATCTCACGCGCGACGTGGGCTGCGTGCAGTGGACCTGCACCGCCAAACGCGACAAGCGCGAAGTCACGAGGATCGTAGCCCTTGCTCGTCGAAACGAGACGGACGGCGTTGCACATATTGGCGACAGCGATCTGCTCGATTGCCGAGGCCGCCTCAGTGAGTTCGAGGTCGAGTGGCTCGGCGATATCGCGCTGAATGACCTCACGAGCGGGTTCGGCAGTCGCGTCCATGTCACCACCGAGGAACTGATCCGGGTCGACCCAGCCGAGAACGACGTTCGCGTCCGTCGTCGTCGGCTTGTCGCCGCCGCGAAGATAGCAGGCTGGTCCCGGGTCCGCCCCCTGGCTCTTCGGACCAACACGGAGTGAGCCGCCGTCATCGATCCAGGCAATGGACCCCCCGCCAGCCCCGATCGTCTCGATATCCGTCGAGGGGAACATGATCGGATAGCCGTACTCAACAGCCCACTCGTCGGTCGTCTCTACCTCCCCCTCGTGCGTGACCGAGACATCCGCACTCGTCCCACCCATGTCGAACCCGATCGCGTTCTCGAAGCCACACTGCTGGGCGATGTACCGGCCAGCGATTGCGCCTGCCGTCGGCCCCGAGTTTGCGATACGAGCCGCGTAGTAGGCAATCGCCTCGGTCGTCATCACCCCACCACCGGAGTGCATCGCGAGCACGTCGCCGTCGTAGCCCCGGTCTGCGAGTTGATCTGCAAGATCGGTCAGATAGTCACGAACGACCGGCACCAGCGCCGCGTTGATGACCGTCGTACTCGTCCGCTCGTGTTCGAACATCTCCGGAAGGATCTCGTGGGAACTACAGACGAACGCCTCGGGATACTCTTCCGCGACGATTTCCTCGACTCGTTTCTCGTGTTCACCGTTGACGTACGCGTTAATCAACGAAATTGCGATCGTATCGATTCCGCGTTTCTCGAAGATTCGAACGACATCGCGGACGGCATCCTCGTCAAGCGGTTCGACGACGTTTCCTGCATAATCGATTCGCTCGGGGACCTCGAGTCGATCCCGCCGCTGAACGTATGGATCCGCAACATCCTGATACGCGTCCCAGAGGTCTTCTTTCGTCGCATCACGGATTTCGTGAACGTCTCGGAACCCGTCTGTCGTAATTAGTCCAATTCGCGGCAACTCGCGTTCGATCAACGCGTTCGTCCCGACCGTCGATCCGTGCGAGAAGAACTCGAGGTCAGCGATCTCAGTATCTGCCTTGGTCAACCCGTTTATTACCCCTTCTGCCGGGTTGTCCGGCGTTGAGGGCGTCTTCTCGATCTCGATCTCACCGGTTTTCTCATCGAAGACGATCACGTCAGTGAACGTTCCGCCAATGTCTACACCAGCACGCCTCATACTATCATACCACACGGAGGATCATGGTCAGGGCACATAATCGTTCCTCCAGAATTGGATCGGGTCCGACAAGTCACTGGCCAATAGGTGGCTGTTTCCGAAACAGAGAATCTATTGAACAATAGACATTAAACCGGCAGCAGCAGGGCAGTCGAGAGTTACCACTCAACTAGTGCACGACGACCGTGACTCCAGACGAGTATTACCAAGAATGTCCCGACGCCCGTCAATGCGAACAGACCACCAACGTAGAAGACTGATGCCATACTCACCTCGTACATGAGCCAGCCCCCGAGCAAAGGTGCAATAACGCTTCCAGGACGCCACACAAGTTCTCGAATACCGAAACTCGAGGCGACACCACCATCATCGGTTCCCTCATCCGCGAACAGAGCCATACTCGCCGGTTCGCGGAAACTATCTGCAATACCAAGTAGTCCAGACAGCGCAACGAGTGGCAAAAATGCCGGGGAAACTTCACCGAACATCGATACCTGTGTCGGGATTACCTCAAGGGGAATCCAGGCCGGCAACACGATACCAGCCAAGGCTGACGGAACAACGAGAACAATCTCGGTTGGGAGCGCAAGTGCCGCACCGATTGTCGGTGCGAACGGAACGAGCAGTGCAACGAAACCGTAAGCTGCACCACCAGCAAAGACGAACATCGCACGCCCGTAACTATCGGACAGTCGGCCCGTAAACGGTTGACAACACATGTTCGTAAACTTTTCTGCGACAACAGTGAGGGCAACTGCAAGCCCACCATATGCTAATCCTCCTTCTGCAGCTGCAACCCCGGCAAAGATCGGAATCCAGGTTCGAACGAGCGTCACCGAAAATGCGTACTGAAACCGGAAACTCGAGAGTGTCAGCAGTCGTCGATTCAGCGCTAGATCGCTGAAGGGGAATCCGTGAATCCGAGTCTCGTCCGGTTTGAGATATCGAAATACTCCAAGCCAAGCAACAAACATCAAGCAAACAATCACTGCGAAGATCGGTCCGAACCCAAACAGCTCAAATAGCGAACCCGCGCTAATACTGCCAATAATGGATGCTGCATAACTCGCAGCGTTTGCCTTCCCGATATGATTTGCTCGTGTGCTGCCAGCAGCAATTTCGCCAACAAGAGACAGCGTCATCAGTCCAGCACCGGTGACAGCCACCCCTTGCAATGCACGCACTGCGATCAGAGAGGCACTGGAATCGACCAGGGGGAACAACGCATAAACGCCAATACCAATAGCGAGTACAGCGAGCAGTACTGTTCGTTTGTCGAATCGGTCACCAGCCCAGGCGAGTGGAACGATTGCGACAGTCTGTGCCAGTGTGAATCCAGACGTGTAAAACCCGACGATGAGACCAGCGCTGATTGTCATCCCGAGAATTGTCGTTCCGGTTGGGTCGAGCGTGTTGATGTACGACGGGAGCAACGTAACAAGCGTAATGAATCCAAATCCCTCAGCAAACCGCGTTGCATAGAGTGACCAGAATTGGAGACGGTCCTCGTTCACATGCGCTATCTCTAGTGGGTATGAAAGTCAGTTTCGAATCGAAAGTCACTGAGAAGCATCTATAAGATGGAAGCAGTTATCAGAGATGATTATACGGGAGCAGTTGCTCTCGAACGTAAAATGTAGTATGAATGGAGCGGCGAATCGGGTCTCCCAGAGGATCTCTCACTCCAGTACTCGCCGATACGCAGGTGGGCTTATCTTCCGTGTTCGGAATGGGTACGGGAGGAACCCCACCGCTTTGGCCGCTTCAAATCCGAGTGGTGGAATCGAACCACCGTGAACGACCACGTGCTCGGAAGTTGTGTATGTAGTATGAGTAGGGGCGGCGAATCGGCTCTCCCAGAGGGTCTCCCACTCCAGTACTCACCAATACGCAGGCAGGCTTATCTTCCGTGTTCGGGATGGGTACGGGAGGAACCCCGCCGCGATGGCCGCCTTAACGCTGATCCACGGAATCGAACCGTGACTATCTGACACCAGTCTCAGTGGTCTCTTCAGACCGTGTTGTACGTGTAGTCCAGTTTGCGTCCGGACCCGTTCTCGCGTCACGGATCCAATGCGATATGTATGAATGTGTGGCTTGGCCGATTAGTGCTCGCGGGCTCAACGCCTCGTTGCCTTGGCGCGTACACCCCGAGTCTATCGATCTCGTCTTCTACGAGTGGCCTCGGTGGCTCCTCTTTTCCAGGTGGGTTTCGAGCTTAGATGCGTTCAGCTCTTACCCCGTGGTGCGTGGCTGCCCGGCACGTGCTCTTTCGAACAGCCGGTACACCAGTGGCACCCATTCGTAGTTCCTCTCGTACTATACGAACGTTCCCGTCAGGAACCATAACACCCCCAATAGATAGCAGCCGACCTGTCTCACGACGGTCTAAACCCAGCTCACGACCTCCTTTAATAGGCGAACAACCTCACCCTTGCCCGCTTCTGCACGGGCAGGATGGAGGGAACCGACATCGAGGTAGCAAGCCACCCGGTCGATATGTGCTCTTGCGGGTGACGACTCTGTTATCCCTAAGGTAGCTTTTTTGTCAGCAATTGGCCGCATCAAGCAGCCTAATTGGTTCGCTAGACCACGCTTTCGCGTCAGCGTCCGTCGTTGTGCCGGACACTGTCAGACTTCCGTATGCTCTTGCGCTCTTTCCCGCGTCTCCGACGCGGGTGAGGAAATCTTGGGGCGCGCCCGATATCTTTTCAGGCGCGTACCGCCCCAGTCAAACTGCCCGGCTACCAGTGTCCTCCGCCAGGAGTGAGAGTCGCAGTCACCATCGGGTAGTATTTTCAATGCTGGCTCGGTGGCCCGCTAGCGCGGGTACCTGTGTAATGCCTCCTACCTATGCTGCACAATGGCGACCACGTCTCAGTGACAGCCTGCAGTAAAGCTCTATAGGGTCTTCGCTTCCCCTTGGGGGTCTCCAGACTCCGCACTGGAACGTACAGTTCACCGGGCCCAACGTTGGGACAGTGGCGCTCTCGTTGATCCATTCATGCAAGCCGCTACTGAAGCGGCAAGGTACTACGCTACCTTAAGAGGGTCATAGTTACCCCCGCCGTTAACGGGTCCTTCGTCCCCTTGTAAGGGGTGTTCAGATACCCGCACTGGGCAGGATTCAGTGACCGTACGAGTCCTTGCGGATTTGCGGTCACCTATGTTGTTACTAGACAGTCGGAGCGCCCGAGTCACTGCGACCTGCCTCTTTCCGAGGCAGGCATCCCTTATTGCGAACGTACGGGACTAACTTGCCGAATTCCCTAACGTCGGTTGCTCCCGACAGACCTTGGCTTTCGCCGCCATGAGTACCTGTGTCGGATCTCGGTACGGACAGTATGCTCGTCTTTTCACGGGCTCTGGGTTGACCCAGCTTACGTTATCCAGCCATTCGATCGCTTCGTGCCATTACGGCTTCCACGCTCTTCGACTGTTCAACTGGGCGAAGGCCCAGCCTGGGTGGCCCCAAAGCGTCAACTTTTATTGCATACCGGCATAGGAATATTAACCTATTTCCCTGTTGTCAGCTTCGACTTACGGGCTGACTTAGGACCGGCTAACCCTCAGCTGATCAGCATTGCTGAGGAACCCTTACTCGTTCGGCCGTCGGGGGTCTAACCCGACTAACGCTGCTACTATGACCAGGATTTTCGTTACTGAACGGTCCACACGAATTCTCATCCGTGCTTCCACCCGAACAGAACGCCAACCTACGCGATTACCCTGTCAGGGGTACGGCTCGGTCTCGGTGGTGGATTTGAGCCCCGATCATTTTGGGCGCCTCAAACCTCGGCCGGTAAGCTGTTACGCTTTTCTTAGAGGGTAGCTGCTTCTAAGCTCACCTCCCGGCTGTCTAGGGCTTGAGACCACCTTCGATCGCACTTAATCCACACTTTGGGACCTTAACCCAGCTCTGGGTTGTCTCCCTTACGGTACACAGGCTTACCCCGTGCACCGGACTCCCTGCGTCGAACGACGTTCATAGGTTCGGAGTTGGACAGGGGGGCGCACTCCTCTCGGAGTGCGGTCCCCCAATCCGTCGCTCTACCCCATGAACTATCTCGGCAGAGGTGATGCTTCGACATCTTTCGGTTGGAACCAGCTGTTTCTGGATTCGATGGGCCTTTCACCCCTAGACGTAGGTCACGTGAGGGTATTGTAGGACACCAACACTAACAGGCCTCCACGTGCCTTTCGGCACGCTTCACCTTGCCCACGTCTAGATCATCCAGTTTCGGGTCGTGCCCGATTGACTCCCCGCGCTTGAACACGGCGGCCCTCGTCGTAAGACTGCGGCCATGTCGGTTTCCCTACGCCTTCCTCGATTCTCGAGTTAGACTCGTCAATCAGGCACACTCCCTGGTTCGTTTTTCAAAACGTACGACAGAACATCGGCTTCCGTCGATTCCTACTAGAGACTCGCGTCTCGGTCGTTACTCGACGGACCTTGTATGCTCTGTCGCTCTATCGCCAACTGATTTCACGCCCTATTGCACCTCCCTTTGTGGGGTGCTTTTCAGCGTTCGTTCACACTACTTGTTCGCTATCGGTCTTGAGGAGTGTTTAGTCTTCCCAGTCGATGCCTGGGATATTCACGAGGGATATCCAACCCCCGATACTCTGGAGCTGACTCGTCTCTTACTCGTCGACAGTACGGGACTGTCACCCTGTCTCGTGCTCTGTTCCAAGAGACTTCGTGTCGAGTTTCGGAGAGTGATCGTCAGTCCGAACACCACATTGCCCGAAGGCTTCGGTTTGGACTGTATCGCGTTCCTTCGCCAGTACTAACGACATCACGTTACGTTTTCTTTTCCTGCCGATACTGAGATGTTTCAGTTCTCGGCGTTCCCCATTGCGCGAAGCAATTGCGGTGGGGATTCCCATTCGGAAATCCTCAGTTCTTTCCCTCCGTGCGGGTCCCTGAGGCTTATCGCAGCTTGGCACGTCCGTCTTCAGCTCTCAAGCCGAGCGATCCACCAGCTGGCACAGTAGCCACGTTCATCGGATCGGCGCTACATAGAATGTAGCATATCGTGACCCGGGAACGGGTCCAGTGGACGCCTGGACTACACGTACACACGGTCTCATCTGCACGCCGGTAGACGGCCGGCCTGCATTGACCCTTCCCACTCACGCTTACGCGGAGTGGTGCATCGGTTCGTGCGCCGCGATCTCGAAGAGACCGTGACGCGATATGGACCCACTGGGATTTGAACCCAGGGCATCCTCCTTGCAAAGGAGGCACTCTCCCACTGAGCTATGGGCCCACTCATCGGATCCAAACGGACTCGATGAGAGAAATGTGAGCTTCGACAGTTCAAAGGTGCCCGTTCGGTTCGGCGGGTGGGTGGTGTAACCGAACGTGGACTGAAAGGTGGGCTGGGGCGTCGCCCCAGTCCCGATCTGTGGAGGTGATCCAGCCGCAGATTCCCCTACGGCTACCTTGTTACGACTTAAGCCCCCTTGCGGAGCCCAGATTCGACCCGGAAACCGGGCCTCATCCGGACCCCACTCGGGTGCTTTGACGGGCGGTGTGTGCAAGGAGCAGGGACGTATTCACCGCGCCCTTCTGAGGCGCGATTACTACCGAATCCAGCTTCATGAGGGCGAGTTTCAGCCCTCAATCCGAACTACGACCACGTTTCGGAGATTAGCGTCGCCTTTCGGCGTTGCATCCCACTGTCGTGGCCATTGTAGCCCGCGTGTCGCCCAGCACATTCGGGGCATACTGACCTACCGTTGCCCGTTCCTTCCTCCAGTTTGGCACTGGCAGTCCTCCTAATGTACCCAACCACCACAAGGGTGTTGCTGGCAATTAGGAGTGCGGGTCTCGCTCGTTGCCTGACTTAACAGGACGCCTCACGGTACGAGCTGACGGCGGCCATGCACCTCCTCTCAATGGCTCAGGTAAGCTCATCACACTGACCGTCACTGCACATTGTCGATGCTGGTGAGATGTCCGGCGTTGAGTCCAATTAAACCGCAGGCTCCTCCGGTTGTAGTGCTCCCCCGCCAATTCCTTTAAGTTTCATCCTTGCGGACGTACTTCCCAGGCGGTCTGCTTCACGGCTTCCCTACGGCACAACACAGGCTCGTAGCCTGTGTCACACCTAGCAGACATCGTTTACAGCTCGGACTACCCGGGTATCTAATCCGGTTCGTGACCCGAGCTTTCGTCCCTCACCGTCGGATCCGTCTTCCAGAGGCGCTTTCGCCACCGGTGGTCCGTCCAGGATTACGGGATTTCACTCCTACCCCAGACGTACCCCTCTGGTCTTCCGGTCCCAAGCCACACAGTTTCCACCGGACGCCTCTCCGTTAAGCGAAGAGATTTCCCGATAGACTTGCGCGGCCAGCTACGGACGCTTTAGGCCCAATAACAGCGGTCATCACTCGTGCTGCCGGTATTACCGCGGCGGCTGGCACCGGTCTTGCCCAGCACTTATTCCGCGACCACCTTACGGTCGCAAAAAGCGAGGACTATATGCCCTCGCACTTGGAGTCCCCTTATCGCACTGGCGTGCAGTGTAAAGGTTTCGCGCCTGCTGCGCCCCGTAGGGCCCGGTATCTTGTCTCAGATACCGTCTCCGGGCTCTTGCTCTCACAACCCGTACCGATTACTGGCACGGTGGGCCGTTACCCCACCGTCTACCTAATCGGCCGCAGCCACATCCTATGGCGCCGGAGCATTTCAGACTCTCTCCACTCCAGGATGAGAGTCGTATTCCAGATTAGCCTCAGTTTCCCGAGGTTGTCTGGATCCATAGGGTAGTTTGGCCACGTGTTACTGAGCTATCTGCTACGAGTCTAAACTCGTACAACTAGCATGGCTAAATCGGACTCCAATAGCAATGACCTCCGGCAGGATCAACCGGAATGGTCTCCCCAGCGCAAGGCTGGGGGGTTGGCGGTGAATGCTAATGTCTCGTGCACTCACACATGGGTCCACGTTCGGTGACCAACCACGATCGTGAACCGATCGGGCGTCACCGAACTGTCGAAGCTCACATCAGATCCCATCTGTACGGCGGACCGCAGGGGTAGGATCCTCATCTTCCGTCTATTACTTTGTAGTTCCCGACCACTACTTAAGGCCTGCGAACTGAAGCGTCAAAGACAGGGAGTGCCACGCGTGGCAAAATAGGACAGTGTTCAACAAAAGAGATGATCGCAACCCGTGGTTGGGACAATAAGACGAATGGAAGGCAACATGAAACGAGTAGTAACCTCTGCTACAGGAGGGGATTCTCTCTTCGAGAAGAAAAGAGCCATGACCAAAATATCTATCTAGTTGATACGCGCTCGCGTATGAAGAAGATCACGTATGAAGAAGACTGCTAAAACGGTCTTAGTCAGACAGTGTTCAACTTCTATCGATACATGGAAATCGGCAATCTGCACGGGAGAAAGAAAGATACAATTGTTGACCGAATCGCCTCAAAGTGGTAATCAACAAGGAACAGCCAGAAAGGACTAGAGAAAACAGACAGTCAGTATAGATAGTGTGGTTGGAGCGACCACTAAGAGAATGTAACCAGTTGGAAGAGACGTAGCAGTGCGAACGTGAATGGCAGGTAATCGATAAAAGGAGTGACAGTAACGCTACAGAAAGGCGGAGTGGGAAAGGCGACAGTTGCAATAAATCTCGCAGAGTGACTCGCAGCAGCAGGAAACAGCGTACTTCTGGTCGATGTCGATCCCCAAGAAGCGCAACCGATGGCGTTGGCTGCAACGATGCGTATATGGCGGAAAATATCTGAAGCACGTACTCGACGAGGAGGATTCAACGACACCAGTAGACTTGATCAGAACTGTCTCTTGGCTGAACTCGTTCGACCTCCTTCCGTCGAATAGGAAGCTCCAACGCGTTAGTCACGAACCCTACGAAGCCGACAACGGCGAGGCAGCCTTCTACCGATATATCGTCGCACCACTCGAGTCGACCTACGATTGGGTGGTCTTCGATGGGCCGCCAACAATCGGGCCGATATCGAACGCTGCGATGATTTCGACGTGGCAAGGGGTTGTTCCGATGCAGTTGTCGAAACCAAGCGCTGATGCGCTGGTCCGGACGGTTACGTGTCAGTTGTGCACCTTGAATGGACGCCTCTCTGGATCCGACCCGATCGAGGTTCTCTCGATTGTACCAAATCGGGTGAAAGGAGATAACGAGGAGAAATACGTGTTAAACGCACTCGAGGACAGTCAGTTCGAGTCGTACTTGCCATCGTTTGCGAGAGCGGCGGTCTACGAGTCATCGGGGCCTGGGCTAGAAATTCGTGAGCGGGTTGCCTTTCGGCGGTCGTATTGTGAGGGAGTTCCGCTTGCGGTGTACGATTCGTCTGTAGATATGGCCGAACGGTT
Source organism: Natrialba magadii ATCC 43099 (assembly GCF_000025625.1). Taxonomy (NCBI): domain Archaea; kingdom Methanobacteriati; phylum Methanobacteriota; class Halobacteria; order Halobacteriales; family Natrialbaceae; genus Natrialba; species Natrialba magadii. Next base: position 376,011 of record NC_013923.1, read on the forward strand.
GACGGCGTTGGCGAGTTCGATCGAGAAAGAGGCACAGGAATTGATTTGAGAGGGGCCAGTGGACCAGAAGCCGACTTTATGGCCAGATTGCCGAGTTGATTGCCAGATTGCCGAGTCGATTGCCAGATTGCCGAGTCGATTGCCAAATTTGTGGTGGTGTTGGGAAACAGGTAGGCAGAGAAAGAGTGGCAAAGTGGAGCGTCAAAGAGCAACAGGGAAAAAGCGACTGTAAGTACGAAACGGACAACAGGCGAGAGCGCTAAGTACGCCGATGAACTGAAACGAGTAATGGAGGAGGGGAACAACCAGCGGAAAGTTGCAGCAGTATGCGATGGCTGCGGGACGGCCTATGCAGCAATAGAACGAGAAGGCGGTACAATACAGCCGATTGGGCATCCGAATGGCTGCTGTGATGGGGCAGGGATGACAGTTTTATCGGACAGAGAGATTGACAGGGAAATTGCAGGAGAGCCCGAGTCAAAAAGCCGTGAACGTGGGCCGTAACTCGAGAGCAGAACCCACACTCACTGAATCGAAAGCGGAGTTGTGGATCAAGAACGCGAGACTGCGCTAGTCCAACAATCTGGGAACATCCACGAGGCCTATAGTCCTGCACTGATGAACACGAGTGGAGAAAAGAACATGTGTGCTGCTCGTGGTTCACACCCCACTGCTAGAAAAGTATTCGCGGTCGGGTTCTCCACGAACGCCACTACAGGCAAGATTACAGCCAGATCAATGTCTCTGTCCACGGTATCAGTACCTGCACATCCATCGAGGGTGCAATAGACACCTCAGGAGTACGCCCGACAGCGGTTACAGTGAGTTGCTCAGCCACCATTCGAAGGTCTCAGAGAGGCCAGAAGCTGCAGAGCCATCAGAGACAGATGACCTCACAGACATGACAAAAAAGCACATATCGTGGGATCGGCTCTGTTTGATCCCATCAACAAGCGACCGAGAGACGGAAGCGTTCGAGATGGACCACGAATCACCGTGGTCGTGATCCTCGTCTTCCTGACGGTTCTCTACTGAGTTCGCCATAGAGCGCCATCGCTCGGCGTACTCACGCTTGCACCAGTCGTCGCAGCACTGGCGTGGCTCCTCGGGACGATGACACTTCTCGACATCCCGTTCAACACCGAGACGGTCGTGATGACGAGCCTCGCGATCGGCCTCGGTGTCGACTACAGCATTCACGTCAGCGAACGATTCGTCAACGAACGCGCGGCTGGAACACCGCTCTCCGAAGCGGTTACGACGACGATTACCGGGACCGGCGGTGCCCTCCTGGGAAGTGCGGCGACGACAGCGGCCGGGTTCGGCGTCCTCGCACTGTCACTCGCGCCGCCGCTTCGCCGGTTCGGACTCGTCACTGGCCTCAGCATTATCTTCGCGCTGATCGCGTGTCTGACGGTCTTGCCATGTTTGCTCGTATTCCGAGAACGGCTTCTCGAGAGACTCAAACGCAGAGACCGTGAGGAGCAACAACTGTGAAAAGTGAGAGGCTGTGCGTGAGAGTGACCAAAACGGCAGTCACAGGAGAAAGAGAGTGTACTCGAGTCCCAGCCTCAAAGTGGGCAACGACTGGAATCGATGACAGCGACCGGAACACGAACACACCGGGTTTCCGGTGAATACCGGGCTCTAAGAAGGGGAACTGCGTTTATTCACCTGTTCGGGGTTCACCTGTTCGAGAGCGCTCACTTTTGGGTTGTACCTCTCGGGTCGGTACGTTGAGTGTGACCTCGTTGGTGCCGGGCGCGACGCTGGAGAGTGACGGACACGATACTGCAGATAGTCTGTCTGATCCATCACTGTATTGACCCGTCTTCTCCGGGAGACGAGCATCATGAGTCGGTTCTGCAGACGTTGGTACCCGAAAGACAGACACACCGGGTTTCCGGTGAAAGAACCATCGAGTTGCCGTTGGGGTGTTGAGATGATCGAAGATCGCGGAGAAGAAGGGACGACTGGCGATAGTGGAAAGGAGGGGCGGTAAGTGGAAAAGAGAGGCAGTGAGTGGAAAGAAGGAGCGGTGATAGCAGAAAGGGTGGTGATGATAGAAACAGAGATAGCAGAAGGGGGAGGTGATAGGATAAACATCGAGGACACTCCGGGCATCCAAGCCACCCAGACACCCTGAACACTTCGGACACACACACCGGATTTCCGGTGAAATAGACTGAGGCTCTCCTGGTCTCTCTTGTATTCTCCTGTTTCTCTCAAAGATTGATAGGGGAGGATAGATAGATATATAATATAGGTGGGAGTAAAGTCCATTGATTCGGTCGCAAACATCTATTGCGACATCGTCGCATAAAGCTGTCTTGTTCCA
>NC_013924.1 GCF_000025625.1 Natrialba magadii ATCC 43099
AACTAGGCCTGTTCCAAAACCGATTCACAGTATCTCAGGAAGCTAGGGGGACTCTCGGAGGGGTTAACGATTGAATCAGTGGTGTGTGTGTGTGTTCGGGAACGAATGAAACGGAGGAATCGTTTGTAACGATTGCGCCTATGGTTTTATGTGGGAGAAATACAATCACTTCGTAATGGCACTCTTCGAGCGGAGTGAGGAGATCTTCAACAACGAGAACGTTCTCCACGATGATTATCAGCCTCAATCCCTCGAAGAGCGTGACAGCGAGATCGAACAGTTCACGGGGTATCTCCAGCCGGTGATCAACGGCGCACAGCCACGGAACATCTTTCTCTACGGGAAAACTGGTGTCGGCAAGACGGCCGCAACGAAGTATCTCTTGCAACACCTCGAGGAGGATTCTGAGCAGTACGACGATGTCACGATCACGACCGTCTATCTCAACTGCGAAGACCTCACGAGTAGCTACCGTGTCGCTGTCGCACTTGTGAACAAGTTGCGCGACCCCGAGGAGCAGATCAGTCGCACCGGGTATCCGTTGAATGCCGTCTACGAAATGCTGTGGGAGAAACTCGACGAACTCGGCGGCACGATCCTCATCGTTCTCGACGAGGTCGACTACATCGGTGACGACGATTCGGTCTTGTACCAGCTCCCGCGTGCTCGCAGCAATGGCAAGATCGAGAACTCCCGTGTCGGGATCATCGGGATTAGCAACGACTTCAAATATCGCGAGAAGCTCGACCCGCGTGTCGAAGACACACTCTGTGAACGCGAGCTTCATTTCCCGCCGTATGATGCCACCGATCTCCAGAACATCCTCACCAAGCGTGCCAATCATGCGTTCAAAGACGACGTGCTCGACGGCGACGTCGTTCCGTTGTGTGCGGCGTTCGCAGCCCAAGACAAAGGGAGTGCACGCCAGGCGCTTGACCTTCTTCTCGAGGCCGGTGATCTTGCACGCCGGCAAAGCGACCCGGTCGTGACGGAAGATCACGTCCGTGATGCAAAGCAACTCCTCGAGAAGCAACGCATCGAGGAATCGATGAAAGAACTCACGTCACACGGACACCTGACGCTACTGGCTGTCGTCGCGTCGACGGTCGCAGACCCAGAGGCACCACTACAGAAACAAACGATCTACGAGCAGTACCAGGACCTCGCGAAAGCGACCGATCGCGACGCACTCGGTGGCCGGGCGTTTCACAATCATCTCGCCGAACTCTCGATGCTCGGAATTCTCGATCGGGCCAAACGCAACGAAGGTCGAGCTGGTGGAATCTACTACGAGTACGAGGTAGACGTCCCACTCGAGGCCGCGCTCTCGACACTCGAGAACCTCCACATGAGTGACGAACTTGACCTCGACTCGTTACGGCAGAACGCACAGGAAAAGGGGCTTCTTTGAACCACGACTGTTCGAGCAGTGGCTTCGAGAGCCTATTTGCCAATCTGCGATGGTGACTTTCCTGAGACACCTGGTTCGAGCGTAACGCTCAAGGCTCTGCCTCGTTTTTCCCTTTCTCTTTCCCTTTTCCCGTTGTACCGTTCGATTCTATAGGGGGTGCAGGACGAGAACTCCGACCCCAAGGGTTGGGATTGTTGACAGTCCCCGGACAGTGCTCCAGTCGTTCCAACGTAGTACTCGCCCTTCCAGAACCCCTTCCTCAGAATAGGATTTTCGAATCTGGGGACATCGCTCCAGTGAGTTTGGCCTCTACCGAGACCGTTGACACTCACACCAGTACACCTGCACCAAAAGCTATTTTATGACATCCTCTAACGTAGTATCTATGGCGATACAACGGCGGGGATTTATCGCTGCGGTCGGGACTGGTGGAGCAGTCGGGTTGGCTGGTTGCACTGGTCTTGGCGATGACACCGGTGACAGCGACAATACCGGACCAGAGATCAGTGGTGAAACACTGACGCTTACGACGACGACGAGTACGTACGACACCGGTCTGCTCGACGAACTCAACGCACCGTTCGAAGACCGGTATGGTGTGACTGTTGTTACCGTCGCTCAAGGAACCGGGGCAGCCCTCGAGACTGCGCGCAACGGTGACTCTGACGTCGTGATGGTCCACGCTCGATCACTCGAGGACGAGTTCATGGAAGATGGATTTGGTGTCAACCGTCGTGATCTCATGTTCAACGATTTCGTTATCGTTGGAAACTCAGACGATCCTGCTGGGGTTGGGGGCGAAGAAGACATTGAGGCGGCACTGACAGCGATTGCCGACGCTGAATCGGAGTTCGTTTCTCGCGGCGACAACTCGGGAACACATACGAAAGAACTCGAACTCTGGGACGCAGCAGGGTTGACGATCGAGGAGTTCGGTGAGTGGTACATCGATGGCGGAGGTGGAATGGGAGAAATCCTGAACCAGGCAAGTATGCAGGAAGCATATACGCTGGCTGACCGGGGGACGTATCTCGATATGCAGGATGAGATCGACCTCGAGATTCACGTCGAAGGGCCCGTCAAGGATGGACCGGACGAACTCATGAACACATACGGAATCGTAGCTGTCAACCCTGCTGTTCACGAACACGTGAACTATGATCTCGCGATGGCGTATATCGGATACATTACGAGTGTTGAAGGGCAGGATATCATCGAGAGCTACACGTCTGCGGGTGAACAGTTGTTCTTCGCCGAGGCGCTGTCAGAGGATCCTGAATTCCAACAGTACGTTCCTGAGGGATGGGGAAGTTCGACTGATGATGAGTAAGCACCGATAGCATGCACTTCGAACTCGGGATGTTGACTCCGCTACTGATCGATTTTCCTTTCGAGTGGAACTACATTCGGAGTATCATCTATGTCTCTTTATATGTGAGTATTACAGCCGTGATACTGAGTACGCTGTTTAGCCTTCCGATTGCACTCCTGGTCGGCTTCAAAGAGTTTCGTGGAAAGACGTTGCTTACGTCGATCATCAACACTGGAATGGGATTTCCCAGCGTCGTCGTCGGTCTCGTCGTTTTGTTTGCGGTCTCAAATCAGGGACCGCTCGGAACGTGGGACCTCGTGTTTACGACCGAAGCGATGATCATATCCCAGTTCATCCTCGCAGCCCCTGTCATTACGGGTGTCAGTCTCGCCGCGGTGGATAGTGTCGAACAGAACGTTCGTGACGCAGCGTACGCAATGGGTGGGACACGATTCGACGTGGCACTTGTAACGATCAAGGAGGCCCGCTACGGAATTGCGACAGCGGTTCTCGCGGGGTTCGGACGAGCAATCAGCGAGGTTGGATCCGTTCTCATCGTCGGTGGCAACATCGCTGGTTCAGACGGGACATCCGTCACGCGAACACTCACAACTGCAATCCAGCTTGAGGCTCGCCAGGGCCGCTTCGAGACGGCGATGATCCTCGGTGCGATTCTGGTTGTCCTCGTCTTGCTCGTCAATGCAATCGTCGTTCGACTTGGGAACGGAGGTGGACGGTACGGATGACACTCGAAGCGATCGACGTTCATCATGCATATGGAGCCGAACCGGTGTTCGATGGTGTCTCACTGTCAGTAACCCCTGGTGAAGTTGTTGGGATTATCGGACCATCCGGCGTCGGGAAATCCACGTTGCTTCGATTGCTCGCGCTTTTCGATGCACCTGATCACGGCTCGATTAGATACGAGAACGAAGACGTGTGGCAGGTATCGGAACAGGAGCGTCTCGAGTATCGCCGCTCAGTCGGCATGGTGTTCCAAGAGGCGAGTCTGTTCGATGCGAGTGTTCGGCGCAACGCAGAGTATGGCCTCCGGGTGCGGCAATCGTGGATCGATCGGCTTCGCCACGAACTCTCGAGTATTGTTGGAAAGACGAATGGGACGGGCGATGCGATCGAAGCTCTTGACACCGTCGGGTTGCGCGAAAAAGCGAATCAAGATGCGGCATCACTCTCTGGCGGCGAAGCACAACGGGTTGCCTTTGCTCGCGCTCTCGCTTACGAGCCAGACATTCTGCTCCTCGATGAACCGACGTCGGATCTCGATCCACGTAACACAGCTGTGATTGAGGATGCCGTTCTCGAGGCCAAAAACCGTGGAATCGGTGTCGTGATCGCAACACACGATATGCATCAAGCAGAACGGATTGCTGATAGAGTGGCGGTGCTGCTTGGGAACGGTATTATCGAGGTCGGCGACACCAAAACTGTGTTCGACAACCCGACCGACGAACGGACCCGGAAATTTATCGAGGGTGAATTAATATACTGACGAACGATGATCTCTGCGCTGTCTTTCCAACCCTTCGACCGAGGTCACTACCGATGACGATCAAACGAGATTACAGCACGCAACTCTCCGTCGATGGTGTCACAATTGATCAGCGCGACATTGAGATGCTTGATGCAATTGACCAGTATGGTTCGATGCATCGAGCGGCCGATGCGTTGGGCCGGTCGTATGCACGGTTGCAAAATCGCGTTGTCGAGATTGAAGAGGCGGTCGGAACTATCACGGAACGACAACGAGGTGGACGTGGTGGTGGCGGAACCAAACTAACACAAACAGCCCACGAGATACGGCAGCAGTTTAACCGCCATGAAGCTGAATTAGGTGGTGTCGCTCACGTAACTGAATCTGTGTTTCCAGGCACGGTTCGAGACCGGACTGGAGAACTCGCAACTGTTGACACCGAGATCGGCTCAATCCTTGCACTGGTTCCACAGGGTGCGACCGACGTCCAAGTTACTGTTCGCTCCGATGCAGTTGTTTTGACAAAACCAGACGAAACTCCGCAACCTGATGGTGTGAGCCTCCGGAACCAGTTTACAGGTACTGTCGATCAACTGGAACCCGGCGACGTAATCACCAGAGTAACGATACAACTGCAAGAGAACAACACTATTCAGTCGATCATCACAAAAGAAAGTGTAGATCGGCTGGCCCTCGAGCCTGACCTTCCGATAACTGCATCATTTAAAGCGACCGCTGCGCGAGGAATTTCAGCTGCTTCCGATACTCGCGAGTGATACAATTGGGTATGGCAGTGTCACCGGTGTCCCTCTGACAACTGACTACTTCACCCCTACGTGCTGACTAGCAGTCGTTGCTCGACTGACATGTCGGTTGTACCATCAATCGACGTCAAAATGGCGAGGTGGTATGTCCCAGTGGAGTGGTGTGTCACTGATCGGACTGCGATGTCATTGCTGGCAACGACAGGCCGTGACCCCTCGCCAGTCCGGGTGTTAGGACAGCCCAAAAATAAACTTGTTGGAAAAACTGATAATACCTATCGGATACAGGTAGTGAACGTTTTACCCGGTAATTTTCCTCGGACTCTTCCGAACCATCGAACAGGGCAACACGGTGGCTTCCCGAACGAGACACTCCGATGATTTCGGTTTTCCACCGAGCACACACTTTTTCTTCCGATCACTCCTACGGTAGTCAACCCTCTCACCACAGCCTCCGCTGGGGTACAGTTCGGACTTCCAAACTCCACTCCACGCTCCTGTCCAACCCTTGCCTGTCGTACTCGTACACTCGAGTACTGATACTTTCAGCTGTCAAAATACCGGCTCTGCTGTGTTAATTCATACTATCGACGGTTCTAACACGATTTCAGATCTAACCAGTGACCTATCTTAGGTGACTTAGCCACCTTGGGTACCTTAGGTAACTGAGCCACCTGAATAGAGCCTGGTTTCTCAGCGAGACGTCCCAAGGCGGCATAGTTGGCTTGGCTGTGCCTTTTAACTCACCTCAGGTGACTTAGGTAGACCAAGAGCAGTCCGTGCATATCCCAGTGTTTGCCAGTTGTGCTTCGTCACAACGCCTTTGCCCGTCGCGCTCGTGCACTCGAGTGCCGATCATATCGGCTGTCAAAATACCGGCTTTGCCGGGGCGGCCTCTGCCGCCACTGGTTCCTCGCCCCTCGAGTGCCAACAGTAGGTGCCTACTTTTGACACCCAGATATCTTAGCTGACTAAGCTGCCTTAGTTACCTTAGCTGCGTTGCCTAAGGCACCTACGCTACGATAACTGTGGTAGCTAAGCTGACTGGGCTACCTCAGTTACCTAAGCTACCTTAGCTACGTTGTCTAAGTCACCTACGCTACGATAACTGTGGTAGCTAAGCTGACTGGGCTACCTCAGTTACCTAAGCTACCTTAGCTACGTTGTCTAAGTCACCTACGCTACGATAACTGTGGTGGCTGCGTTGCCTAAGCCACCTTAGTTAGCTCAACTGAGTCACCTGAACTGCCTATGGTGGCAGAGCCTGCTCACTTGGGCTGGCTACTCTACCTAAGGTGACTTAGCTAACTCAGCTGAGTTGCCTAAGCTACCTAAGGCAACTTGACCAACTGACTCAACTGGTCCGACGGAAATAAGTAGGATTGACTGAATGAGTCGAGTGTCCGTCGACACAGTCGTTCGGTCCCGGCCGACGCTGCGGCGGGCGGAACCATACAAATGACAGCAAACCCAGAACCACGAGCAGTCTGTTTCCCGATGCTCAAGGGCGGTTTCGGAAAGAGTACGTTCGTCAGCACACTCGGCGGTATCCTTGGGGATATGCGCGGTCACGAGGTCCTGGTCGTCGATCTCGACCCGGCTGGCCACCTCTCGACTGGACTGGGATACTACACGCGCGAGAACGACGAGGCGACGGACCTTGCAGACGTGCTACTCGGCGACGAGTCCGTCGATGCAATCGTCAAAAACCCAGGCCATGGCTTCGATTTCGTACCAGCGCTGAACCTCGAGTCGGTGACTGACGCGCTCTCGAAGGACTCGGTCCTCGCGTCGGATCTGAAGATGAAACAGGAACTCGTCGACGAACATCTCGGCGACCGGTACGACTACATCCTGTTCGACGTCCCTGGATCGCGGAACAAACTCACGAACAACGCTGTCGTCGCAGCACCGAACGCGATCCTCCCGCTCATGCCAGTGCCCGAAGCACTGAACGGACTTCGAGAGACGGCCACCCGACTCGTCGGCCCAATCCGTAGTCAGCTCGGAAACTTCGAAATCCTCGCAACTGTGCCCAACGACATGAGTGCTCGTATCGACCACCAGACCAAAGACCGGAAGCTACTCGAGTCGATGAACACACAGGAGAGTTTCGCGTCACTCCTCCTTGCTGGCCGCGATGGCGTCGACGCTCGGAGCGGAACGCTCCCTGCGGGAACTGAGGTCGAAACGGTACTGGATAACCACATTCCATCGTTTGCACGAATCCGCGCCGACGAGTGGGAGGCAATCGACGCCGGCGAGATGGACCCACCGAAGCCACCAATTCGCCACACTGGCGCGGTCGGCGACGCCTACGAGGCCCGCGAACCGCTCCCATCCTACGATCCAGAGAACTCCCAACTCGAGTACTTCGGTGAGATTGCGGATATCATCGAACGCGGAGGGATTGAACAATGACTGGCTTCGACCTCGGAGATCCTGCTGCCGATGCAGACGACCCGACCGATGAACAGGCCAACTCGAGTTCCGAGCAAGAGTCAGAACTGGTCGGGGAACCGCCAACGCCAGAGACTGAACCGGAATCGGAACCGGAACCGGACTCGGAACTTGAATCGGAACCGGAACCGGACTCGGAACTTGAATCGGAACCGGAACTGGAATCAGAAGCCGATCCCACTGACCGCGATCCGACTGAGACCGGACCGGCGTTCCCCTACAGTGAGGTCAAGCAGAGTCCACTCTATGCTCGAAAGGAGACGTGGACTGAGTTTGAGGACCAACTGGATTTCACCGTCACACCCGAACTCCGCCGTATGGGGATTCGTGACGACGAACTGCGTGAGGTTCACGATGTGGTCTTAGAACTCGCACTCGACAATATCGAAGAAATTCCAGAGCGGTTGGCAGAGAAACGCCGAGAGCGGTGAGAACACGGTATAGGCCCTTCTTTCCCCAACTGTTGGTGTGTATTCCGCCTTCCGATCTTTCATATGGAATCAACACAACTGTGGGGTATGCTCACTCTCAACGATGTTCTCGATCTTGAATGGCCCACTGCCCCCAAGTGGTCGTCGTGCGGTTCGTTTCTCGCCGCAACGGTACACGAGGACGATGGGAAGGTATTGCTCGTTGGTCACCCAGGAAAAGAGCCGTTGCGCGTCCGACCGGCCGACGAACACGTCGCCGAGTTCACGTGGTCGCCAACGGAGCCACAACTCGTCTGTACGACCGAGGATGGATTGACTGCCCTCGTTGATCCACGTGAGCAATCCGTCTCGGAGATTGCGCGCACACCCGACGGCGACATCTTGCCCACCTGGTCGCACGATGGGTCGCGCCTCGCGTTCTATCGGGATGGCAAACCCCGAACTAAGTCACTGACCGACGGCGTCGAACGCGGGTTCGATGTTCCGGAGCGGGGCCCATTTCTTGGTGGAGAACGCGCGTTCGCCTGGCGTGGGGACGGGCTGCTTGCCTACCGATTCACAGACTGCGAGACGAAGTGCGTCGGCGTGATCAACACCGAAAGCGGGGACCTCGTCTGGCGAACCCGCCCTGATTCTTCCTCTCATTCACCGTTCTGGCTCGACGATGGACGGCTGTGCTACGAGCGCCGAGGTGAGTACGGTACCGTCCGCGAGTTTATCGCCGTCGACATCGATGATCCTGCGACCGAGAGTACACTCTTCCAGGAGGTCGACGAAGAGACCGGCGCACTCTCGCGTGGGTCACCACGTCTCTCCCCCGATGGAACACTGCTGGCCGCGGCGCTCCCAGTCGATGGCTACGAACACATCCACGTGATCGATGTCTCCTCAGGCGAGCGAACGCAACTCACTGAGGGGGCCTTCGAGGACAAAGGACTCGCCGATTCTACGCCGCGATGGATCGACGATGAACGATTAGTTTTCGCATCAAACCGGCGAGACACAGGACAGCGACAGCTCTACACGGTCACGCTCGATGGCACGACAGAACCGCTGGTCGAAACGGCGGGAACAAACGTCGAACCGCGACCGTCGCCAGCCGGCGATCACGTCGCCTACCTCCATGCAAGCCGCGACCGGTCTCCGGAGGTTCGTGTCCGCGAACTCGAGTCCGATTCGGCTGATGCTGCCCCGACCGAACCAGCGACGCAAACCGACGCCAAGCTGACCCACTCCGGTCTCCGCGACTGGCCGGAACCACCGATCGAACCGGAGCGAGTCTCGTTCGAGAGTGGTGAGCTGACGATCGAGGGATATCTCCTCGACCCACGCCAAAGCGAGTCCGTGCCCGACGACGCAACCGACCTCCCGAGTGTCGTCTACGTCCACGGCGGGCCGATGCGACAGATACGTGATGGCTTCCATCCCTCCCGATCGTACGGGCTTGCGTACGCGTACCAGCAGTACCTCGCCACGAACGGGTACGTCGGTCTGTTCGTGAACTACCGTGGTGGCATCGGCTACGGCCGGGCGTTCAGAGGAGCGATCGGCGGCGACCGAGGGAGGGTCGAGATGGACGACATCGCTCGCGCCGCTGACTATCTGCGTGCTCTCGAGTACACCGCTGATTCAGTAGGACAATGGGGACTCTCCTACGGCGGCTACGCCGCGCTTCAGCTCCCCGGAACCCACCCTGGAACATTTGATGTCACGGTCAACATCGCCGGACTCGCCGATACAGCGAACTACCACGAGTGGGCGACCGAGACGAAATTCCCCGCCATCGCCTCCGCAGCGACGACCGTGATGGGCCATCCACTCGAGAACCCCGACCGGTGGGATGACGCTAGCCCGGTCACCCACATGGACCGATACGAGACGCCGGTGTACAACTTCCACGGCACGGCTGACCGGTACGTGAACGTCGAGCAGCAGGATATCGTGGTGAACACGCTGCTCGATCTCGATGTTGAGTTCGAGGCCGAGTACTATCCTGACGAAGGGCATGTGTTCTCGAAGCGATCGACGTGGCGGCGAACGTTCGAGAAGATCGAAGCGGCGTTCGACGAGCACCTCTAGAGCCAATGTCGGTCGCTATGGGCTTGCCACTCGCTGTTTGGTGCGCATTCGTTGTGGTCACTTGGTGATTCGATAGCGAGACCAGACATAGCGCGAAGAACACTTGTGCTCGCGCGTGGACGCAACCTTGGGCGCACCCATGTCTGAGGCCGCATTCCTTGACTGAGCCATTGGTTTATTCAATATGGCTGTCAATATTGTGGTGGTATGAAAGAGGGACACCAGATTGCCGCTGTAAACTAAACACACCAGGTACCTCAACCCCCCCTCTATAAATGAGCCGCAGTAAAAATGGGGAGACCGTATTTCCTCTGTAAACGTGATTATCAGTTCCTGTATGTAGATATACTTGCACCCCAAGCCTTGAAAAGGCGTTTTTACAGCGGCAATCTGGTGTCTCGAACCGATTGTGATCCTCCATTTGAAGAACTTACAGCGGAAATTTGGTGTGTGACTCGTTCTGTGTTTACAGCAGAACCATTACTTCACACGTTCCTGTGAACAGAAATACCGTTAGAGTTCTGTACCACCACGTGCACCACGAATTTACAGCGGTAGGTTTAGTCCTCTAGCTTTATTATCTTATCATGTGGCCATCAACTAATGACGGACTCCGCCAACGACGACCGCAACCCTTTGTTCCGGTACGAGGATCCAATCTTCCGGGACGAGTCGTTGTTGCGGATCTCGCATCTCCCAGACCGGGATCGTATCGTCGGACGTGACGACCAACTCCAGCGGGTCGCTGAAGCCCTAAATCCGGCTATATTTGGGAGCGAGCCTAACCATATCGTTATTTTCGGTAAAACTGGATCTGGGAAGACACTAATCTCGCGGGCAGTCACACAAATGGTCCAAGAGGGAGCACAGCGGGAGAGTATCGATGTTGCATATATCTTGGTCGACTGTGGGGAATTTTCGACTGAGACTGCCGCAGTACGGCGAATCGCTGCCGGACTCAACGAGCCCGAACAGACGAACATTGACATCCCCCACCGCGGCATCGGTACTGGAACCTATAGTAGCCACTGCAAGTCACTGCACACCTGATCGCACGACAGCAGCGCGGTTCGGAGCGAGTGATCCGAGCGAGAACCGCGAACGTACGATCAGTGTGTAACTAGCTGCAGTTGTTACTATAGGAATCCCGAGCGGTAGGTGTTTCAGGGTTGCAACCATGACTCCGCCACTTCACGAGAACTCGTGTAACCCAGTCGTCGTGGTCGGTGGCTGACTAGCGGTACCAAACCGCTGTTTCTCCTCTCCTCAGCATCGTTGACCGTAATCTATTGTTTTTCCAGCAGGTGGTCGCTGATACTTCGACGAACTCGGAGGTATCGTGGATTTGCTCGACCGACGGGCACGGGACGAACCTTTCGAGGATTCATGTTCACCGCGCCGGTGTTTCGAATGTTTCCTCGGTATCGCGGGCGGATAGGCCGTGGTTCGAAAATCAAAGATTTTCGCCATCACGAGAGAACAGTCACGAGAGAACAGAACTCTCTCGAACGACCTCCGAAGATCGTTCGGAAGCCGCTCAGTTTCACTAGTGCAGAGTTTCTCGCCTCGTGCGGTTCTCCCAGTGCCTCATTTTCTCGTGAGCACCTTCGAATATCCACGCTGATATCTATCAGTCCGATCCTTCGGGATCGGTCCGAAGATCCGAGTCCGGCTCCGACTCCGGGACGTAGACCCAATCGGAGTAGAGCAACGCGACGCAGGCGGCCGCCAGCACGGTCCCGATTGACATGACGAGATAGCCGGCGCGCATTCCAAGGTGCTCGAGTAGGTAGCCGATGAGGGTGGGAAACGCCGCGCCGGTCAGCGTCGCGGCCGTGAAGATGTAGCCGAACGCCCGCCCCTCGAACTCTGGCGGCGTGAGGTCGCTGATCAGCGCGTCTCGAGCCGGGTTGACGCCGTAGAGACCGCCACCGAGGACGAACAGCACGGCGATCAGTGCTGCCGGGTGCAGGTCGAAGACGGCGAGTGCCACCATGCCGACGGTCGCGAGCCCCATACAACAGACCAGCACAAGCCGCGAGTCGTACTCGTCGCTCACCCCACCCAGGTACAGCTGCATCGCGGCACCGGCGAGCAACACTAGCGCGAAGTAGCCGCTTGCCACCGACTCGGCGCCGACGTGGACACCGAAGACCTCGAACGAGTGGGCGTACACCGCGACCAGAAACGCCGGGAGAAAGGCGGTGATCGCGTGGCTCGTCGCGCCGCTCGAGACGAAAAAGACGTAAATCGCGGTCATCGGATAGAGGAAGGTCCGTCGCTCTTCGCGGACCAGTTCCGTCGTCGTCGTCGGGTCGGCGTCGCCCTCGGTTCGCTGCCCGGACGGGACCGTCTCGAACTCGTCGCTGCGGAGCGCGAGAAAGAGAGCAGCCCCGTAGAGCACTCCCGCCGCACCGAAGCCGAGGATGATCCCCTCCCAGGACAGCAGGAGGATCAAGCCGGCGATGGCGGCGGGCGTTGCGGCGTCGCCGAGTTTCGACGAGGCGCCGAAAAATCCGAGGACCTTCCCCTTGTGCTGCTCGTCGACGTTGTCGGTAATCATCGGGTAGCCGGCCGGGTGGACGACGGCCAGTCCGACTCCGACGATCACCATCGCGCCGGCCATGGCGAGGAATCCGCCCTCGAAGGTGGTTTCGAGGATCGTTACGGTAGGGAGCGGCCCGCCGAGGACCGGCGCGAACGCGAAGAGGACGTACGCCGCGCCGGAGATCACGATCCCTGTCGGGAGGAGGTAGCGCCGATCGATCCTGTCAGCGAGGACGCCGAGCGGCGCCTGAACGACACCCATCCCGATCGAGTACAGCGTGATCAACAGCCCCAGTTGCCACAGCGGGTACTCGAGTGCGACCGCGAGAACGGGAATCAGTGGCGGCAGCACGCGGTAGAAGACGTGCTGGGCGAAGTGCGCCGAACTGATCAGGAGCGCAAACTCGAGTTCCCGTCGCGACAGTCCAGACATCGGTCCTACGTGGCCGACCGTGTCCCTTGACTGTCTGTGTCTCGGCAAAAGCGTTCGATTATGAACTGGTCTGCTGACACCTCTCACGTCGCTGTGAGCATATCCAACCGACTCAGGCATTATTCGTATTTGTTTTGTCTTGCCTCAACCACAATGGTTAATCAAATACTATCGTCTGTGTCAGTATGGCGACTAGTTTCTGGCGACTCGTCTCACAGGTAACCATCTGGCACATCGCAGCGAGCATCTGCTACTACGCGGTGTACGCCGGCACGCCGTTGTTTCGCGACGCGTTCTCGCTCTCCGGCGTGTCCGTCGGGTTCGTCATCACCGCTTTGACACTCGGCTACGCCATCTTTCTCCTCCCGATCGGCGTCGTGACGGACAGATTCGGCGAGCATCGAACGCTCACGATCGGGTTGATCGGACTCGCGATCGGCGCGCTGCTCATCGCCATCGCACCGACGTACGGACTGTTGCTGGGTGCAGCGTTCGTCCTCGGGTCGATGTACGGTACGGCGACGCCGGGAACGAACAAGGCCATCTTCGACAACATTCAACCGGAACGACAACACCGAGCGATCGGTATCAAACAGATCGGGCCGACGATCGGGAGCGCGATCAGCGCGCTCCTCGTCACCGGTCTCGTCGGGATTTTCTTCTGGCAGATCGGATTCCTCGTCGCTGCGGCGATCGGCTTCATCGCCGCGACACTGTTTTACGGGGAATCAAGGAGAAAGCCTCGCCCCTTCAGGGCGGGGATGAATCCGACAATACCCTACGCAAACCACTGCTCGATGCCACGGCAGGATATTCCACGCGACACAATCCATATATTCAAGTAGGTTTGTCTACATAGGTTACGTATGGCGAAACAGGTCGTCACCCGCACCTACACTGCTTCCATCAGGAATCAGCAACAGGTGTCTGACGACCTCGATTCGCTCGGGTTCTCAGCCTCGAAACTCTGGAACGTCGGACGGTGGACAATCAGTCGAATTTGGGACGAAATCGGCTACATCCCTGAACACGACGAACTCACCGCGTACCTCAAGAGCCACGAACGCTATGATGACCTGCATTCTCAGTCAAGTCAGCGAGTCCTTCAAGAACTCGCTGAGGCGTTCAACGGCTGGTACGGCAAACGACGTAACGGAGACGTGAGCGCGAACCCGCCCGGCTACCGCAAACACGGCGACGACCACCCGCGTTCAACGGTCACGTTCAAAGCCGCTGGCTTCAAACTCGACACCCAGTACGAGCGCGTTCGACTCTCAAAAGGGTCGAACCTCAAGGAATACTGGTCAGACTTCACCCTCTGCGAATACCAGACTTGCCCCGACGTTGACCTCTCCTCAGTCGAGAGCGTCCAACAAGTACGAGCGGTCTGGACGGGTGACGAGTGGGAACTGCACTTCGTGTGCAAAGTCGAGGTCGACGTGGCCGACACACCGGGTGAGAAGACCGTTGGTGTCGATCTCGGCATCAACAACTTTGCAGCACTCGCCTACGAGGACGGCCACAGCGAGTTGTACCCGCTGAACTGCCTGAAGCAAGATGACTACTACTTCAGCAAGCGGATTGCTCGGTGCGACGACTCCGACTCTGAGCAGGCCACCCGGCTGAACCAGAAAAAGTCTCGACGGCGTACTCACTACTTCCACACACTCTCCAAGCACATTGTTCGGCGGTGTGTTGCGGAAGGCGTTGGGACGATCGTGGTGGGCGATCTCTCCGGAATCCGTGAGGATGAGGAGAACGGTGAGGCGAAGAACTGGGGGACACACGGCAACCTCGATCTGCACTCGTGGGCGTTCGACCGCTTCACCGACCTGCTCGAATACAAAGCCGAGATGGAGGGAATCTCGATTGAGGAGGTATCCGAGCAGGATACCTCGAAGTCGTGTTCGTGTTGTGGTCGCAAGCGTGACGCGAACCGTGTTGAACGCGGGTTGTACGTCTGCGACCAGTGCGGGATGACGGCGAACGCAGATGTGAACGGTGCGGAGAACATTCGACAGAAAGTATCTCCGAGTCCCGCCACGGATGGGGGCGATAGGAGTAACGGCTGGTTGGCACAGCCATCGACGTTCCTGTTTGACAAGGAAACTGGCGTGTTCGCGCCTCAAGAACAGGTCACGTCGTAAACCACAATATCCCAACGCGGTCGGGAATCTTCGCCCTTCAGGGCGGAGAGGATGTCAACGGGTGACCCGCGGACCCGAATCGGTTCGATTCTGGCGGTGCAAACGTTCGTTGGCGGCGTCCTCTTTTTCGCTATCACGATGCTCAGCACGCCAATTGGTGCCGGGGTCGTCTTCTCGGCGGTCGGAATCTTCGCGCTCGGATCGACGGGGCTGTACTACTCCTGTATTTCAACGGTCGTCGCAGACGATGACATCGGTGCCGCCTCCGCCGCCGGCCAACTCGCAGCGACGACGGGCGGCCTGATCACACCGCCGGTGTTTGGGTACCTGATCGACACGGTCGGCTACGATGCGGGCTGGATGCTTCTTGGTGTCCTTTTGTTGATCGCAGCCGGACTCGTGACGGTCGTGATCATCGTCGACGAGTGATTCCCTGACGGAGTTCCTCGTCACTTGGTTTCTGACGAGTCCTCGAATCGAGCCACTGAGAAGTGGTCCGGGACACTTCCCGTGTCGGCGACGTGGTCAGCAACCAGCTTCCCGCTGTAGGGTCCGAGCATGAGCCCGGTCGCACCGTGCCCGGTGGCGAGAAATGCGCCATCGATATCCGGAACGGCTCCGAGCACCGGCATCCCGTCCGCACAGACGGGACGGAGTCCAACCCGGCGGTCCACCACGGTCGCATCGGCCAGACCGGGCGCAACGCGCAGGGCCTCCTCGAGGACTTCGTGGATGCCACCGGCGGTTAGCCGCGGCTCGAAACCGACGCCCGCTTCGCGAGTCGCGCCGACCACGAGCCGGCCGTCCGGCCAGGGAACGATGTAGTGGTGGCGGAAGGCCTTCACGATCGGCCACGTTCCCGTGTCCGCATTCGGGTGCTCGAGATGAACGATCTGCCCGCGCTTGGGGGTGACCGGGATTTCGACGGCCAGTTGCTCGCCGAAAGCGGAACTCCACGCGCCGCCGGCGATCACGACGTGCTCGGCGTCGAACCGGGATCCGGAAGCGGTTTCGACACCGGTGACCTGGTCACCGTCGATTCGGACCTCGGTCACGTCACTGGTCATCGTCGTGAGGCCGTGTTCGCGCCCCGCGTCGCGAAGCGCACGGGCGAAGACATCCCCGTTGACGCGTGCAGCCCCGGGATGGTGGAACGCTCGTTTCGGTTCGGCAAGCGGCGGGAATCGGTCGACGGCTGCCGCGGGATCGAGTTCGTCGACGGGAGCCAGGTCGCTCTGCCTGGAATCGATGCGCGCAACCGTCTCGTCGTAGGACTCGAGTTCGTCCGCCTCGATCGCGACGCCGATGGTTCCCAGTCGGCCGTAACTCGTGTCGCTGTACCCCTCGCACTCGAGTTGCGAGACGAGTTCCGGATAGTATCCAACGGCGTCGGTGGCGAACTCGAACCAGTCGTCGTCGGCGGTGCGGCTGCTCGTAGCGGCCGAGATCACGCCCGCACCGGCTGTGGTCGCTCGACCCTCGTCGTTCCGGTCGAGCAGTACTGTGTTGACTCCCGCTCGAGCCAGGTGGTAGCCGATGGAGGAGCCGACGATACCGCCACCGACGACGACTGCGTCGTACATCGTGTGTTGAATGATATTTGTTACCAATCAAAGGTCTTCGGGTATGGGACTGGATTCGGCCGGTGTAACGGTCCCCCGTTACTTTTCACTGATGACCGTGTACTCGGTTGACATGGATTTCGACGTACTACTTACGAACGCGCGCGTTATCGACGGGACGGGCGCACCGTGGTTCCGGGGCGCGGTCGGCGTCACGGACGACCGTATCGACGCAGTTCTTCGCGAGGAAACCGCCGCGTACGATGCCGACATTCGGATCGATGTCGACGGCGCGGTCGTCTGTCCGGGATTCGTCGACACGCACTCCCACTCCGATCTTCGCCTCTTCGGCGACCCCGTATTGGCGCCCAAGATCAGACAGGGAGTCACGACCGAGATACTCGGCCAGGACGGCTTTTCGATGGCCCCCGTGGACCGGGAACACGGTGCCGACGAGTGGGAAGACCACCTGAGCGGACTCAACGGCCGTCTCGAGGGGGAGTGGACCTGGTCGTCTACGTCTGAGTACTTTGATGCGATCGAAGCCAACGGCGTAGCGCCGAACGTCGCGATGCTCGTCGGGCACGGAACCGTTCGATATCGTGTGCTCGGCATGACCAATCGAGAACCGACTGATGCGGAACTGACGGAGATGCGCGGGCTGGTGACGGACGCGCTGGAGGCGGGCGCCATCGGCCTGTCGACCGGACTCGTCTACACCCCGTGTACGTACAGCACGACGGAGGAGGTTGCGACGCTCGCTGGCCCGCTCGCCGAATTCGGCCGCCCGTTCGTCGCTCATATCCGAAGCGAACGTGACGGTATCTGGGAGGCACTCGACGAGTTCGTCGACATCGGCGCTCGGATGGACGTCCCGTTGCACCTCTCGCATTTCAAACTGGGCGGCGAGTCGCAGCACGGAAAAACGGCGCGGGCACGGGCGCTAGTGGATACTGCCCGCGACCGTGGCGTCGACCTTACCGCCGATCAGTACCCCTACACCGCGGGATCGACCACGCTCTCGTACGTCCTGCCGCCGTGGGTTCACGCCGACGGTCCCGGGCAGGCGGTGGCGTACCTCGACGACAGCGACGCGCGAGCGCGCATCCACGACGAAATCACACACGACACACTCGACGACTGGGAGAACCCCGGTGCGTATTCCGGCTGGGAGAACATCGTCGTGACGAACGTTCGAACCGAAGCGAACGAACACCTCGAGGGGCTGTCCATCGCTGCGGTCGCAGACGAGTTCGACACGGATCCCGTGACGGCGGCGATGGATCTGCTGCTCGAGGAAGAACTCGAGGTGAGCATCGTCAATCACTTGCTCGACGAGGACGACGTCCGGGACATCCTCCGTGACGACCGGGTCGCCGTCGCGACGGACGGCTTATTTGGCGGGAAACCCCATCCGCGGGTCTACGGAACCTACCCCCGCGTGCTCGGACGGTACGTTCGCGACGAAAACGTGCTTTCGCTGGAGACGGCGGTGCGCAAGATGACATCGGTTCCGGCTCGAGCGATGGGGCTTCAATCGAAAGGCGTCCTTCGTCCGGGCATGGACGCCGACCTTGTCGTATTCGATCCGAGCCGAGTCGACTCGCCGGCGACCTACGAGCAGCCCAGACAGTTCCCGACGGGCATCAGTCAGGTGCTGATCAACGGCGAGTTCGCCGTCCGCGACGGTGACACCACCGGGTCGCTTCCGGGCACCGTCGTCCGAAAGGGCGTCTGACACCTCGAAAAGGGCAGCATCTCAGCACCCAATCCGGACCCACAACACAAGACGGTCGCGGGCCTGCTCGCAGCTACGCCGACCGTCCCCCGCTGAGTGCGGCAAGCGCATCGGCGAGCACCTGTGTACACTTCGCGCAGTCCTCCCAGTCGGTCCACTCGAGAGGATTGTGGGAGATGCCGTCTCGCGAGGGCGCAAACAGCATCCCGACATCGGTCACCCGTCCGACGTGCATCGTATCGTGACCGCCGCCGGACGGCAACTCGACCGTCTTTAGCTCCCGCTGCTCGCTCGCATCACGAAGCGCCCGCACGCAGCGCTCGTTCATGTGTGCCGGCTCCGTCGTCCGGTAGCGCTCGAGGTTGCCATCGAGTTCCCGTTCCCGTTCGATTCGAGCGACGGCCTTTCGAGCGCGGTCGACGAGTTCGTCCATCACCGCCGTGTCTACGTCACGGATATCCACGCTGAGTCGCGCCTCTCCGGGAATCACGTTTCGTGCGCCGGGCTCGACGTCGATCTCTCCCACCGTCGCGACCGCAAAGGAACTCTCAGTCGCTGCGACTTCGCGAGCGGCGTGTTCGACCTGTTCGACGAATTCAGCCGCGGCGACGAGTGCATCGGTTCGGCCATCCATCAGCTGCCCGCCGGCGTGATTCGCCTCCCCGACGAACGTCACGCCGCAGTTCGTTAGTCCCGTAATCGCGGTCACGATCCCGACCGGCGCACCGGCGTCCTCGAGCGTCGTCGACTGCTCGATGTGCAGTTCGAACCAGGCGTCCCAGTCGCTCGCATCGAGGCGATCGGTACCGCGAAACCCAATCGCCTCCAGATGTTCCGCCAGCGTCGTTCCCGACTCGTCTTCGAAGGCGAGCGCTTCGTCTACCGACCGCTTGCCCGACGCGACCGACGAGCCGAGGAGGCCGGTCCCGACCCGACCTCCCTCCTCTTCGGTAAAGCTGACGACGTCGATCGGTCGGTCGGGTTCGACGCCGGCGAGTTGCATCGCTCGGACGGACTCGAGTGCAGCGTACACGCCGAGTGGCCCGTCGAAGATGCCGCCGCGCGGAACGGAATCCAGGTGGCTGCCGGCCGCGACCGGCGCAGCGTTCGGATCCGCGCTGTCCGGGGTCCACCGACCGGCGATGTTACCGACCGGGTCGATGCGAACATCGAGACCCAGTTCGTCCATCCGTTCGACCAGATACTCCCGGGCGTCTCGGTCGGCACTCGAACCGGTCAACACCGTTCGTCCGTGGCCCTCGTCGGAATCGACGCGGCCGAACTCGCCGTTCGCGAGCAGGTCGTCACGAAGTCGCTCTGCGCGTACATTCATGCCTGTTGATGCCACGCGGAGCTCTATAAAGAATAGCAGCGCGAGTACCACGGGCCACCGTGCCCGTGGGTGAAGCGCGTCACAACACGAACTTTTAACAAGTGTCAAATTATACTAGAATACAGTGCAGTCGTCCAAACTCACCCAAACCTTATCGTTCGGACTAGACATCCATGCGGGGAGTGGGGTCGACCTGCAAACGGGCTGTATTGAGGCCCGCCGCATCCGCAACGAAGCCAATCGGCTCGACCGAGTCGGTTGGGATTGGGGCGACATTAAATCGACTGTCGTTGATAACGCCGATCACGTTAACAACACCAGCCAACTCATCGTTGACAAGGCACTCGGTGAAATCGAAACCTATCACGACAACAAAGATGACGGGTGGGGTCGACCTTACCCATACATCGACGAGTCGTACCCGATGGTGATGAACCACCGCGAAGGCTATCGCCTGTTCCCCGAAGACGACGGGACGGTTCGGTTCCGTATCACTGCCACAAGAGGCACGCACGTCAAAGGCGAACTCCGTGGCAACCCCGACCACTTCGATAGACTCCAAATCGCATTCAACGACGAAGAATGGCGGGTTGGAACCGCTGAAGTCGTTCACAAACACAATGAGTGGCGACTCCACGTCACCGTCACCCACGAGACTCATCGCGTCGCCAGCAAGAACGACGCGGACACAATTGTTGGTGTGGATGTGAACGAGGACTGTATTGCCCTTGCTGCAATGAGTCGGAACGGTGGGGTGAAGCAGTCGGTTGTGTTTGAGTATCCGTCAGTGAAAGAACAGCGACACGAGTTTTTCACCAAGCGCAAGCGGATGCAGAAAGCCAACCAGACCGCGTTTGCATCCACCGTGCAGACGGAGGAACGGGACTACGTTCACGATTGCCTGCACAAAGTGTCGCGCCGAGTAGTTGACTGGGTCTCGCAGTTCACGAATCCGGTCATTGTCTTTGAAGACCTCAAAGACATGCGAGACTCCATCGACTACGGAACGCGGATGAACCGTCGCCTCCACTCACTCCCGTTCGCTGCACTCCAAGAGATGGTGTCGTACAAGGCTGCATGGGAGGGGGTTCCGTCCGACGAGGTTGACCCCGAGTACACAAGCCAGCGGTGCCCAAGAACGGAGTGCCAGCACACAGAACGAGCGAACCGACACAGAAAGCGGTTCAAGTGCCAGCAGTGCGAGTTTCAAGACCATTCCGATAGGAAGGCGGCGGTGTGCGTTGTGCAGAATTGGTTTGACGAGCAGTCTGGAAATGTGCCGCCTCTCGAAACCCTTCCACGAGTTCGGACGGTGAGACGGGCGGCATCGGGCGGTGGTGGAGCCGCCGACTCTCACGGACGCCATTCGCGTTCGGGTGTTACCTCCGCAGAGGAGGCGTAACCAGAGATGGAAGCGCGAGAGGAATTAAAGACCGTTGCATCAGCAGTGCAGGACTAAACACGGACGCCCCGCGCCACCGTGCGGGGGGTACTTCACAAGAGTCACTGGCGTGTTTCGCCACGTGGTGTGTGCCTCAGACGGCGTGGTTTATGAGGAGCGACCCCGGCGTGGACTCTAACCGATGACCTCCAACTCTGACGAGTTCACTATAGTAACAACTGCAACTAGTTACACACTGATCACCGAGCAGGCTGGCGATCAGGTGTGCATTGACTTGCAGTGGCTACTATAGCTACTGCTCATTTCAGTAGAGCCCCACGATTGTTCAGGGCAGCGACCAGTGAGAGGTGAACAGAAATGATGAGTACTATGATACAATAGCTTGTAGTAATGGGAACGTCGCTACATCTTAACGTTGAATGCAAAACAGACACCGGGTGGGAATTCGTGGAAACAGACGTTTCGCAACCGGGTGGGTACGACATGATGGGATGTTTGTTCGGTATCAGAAACTGCTGCAACTTTGAACCAATCGCACCTCCCGACAGAGGCATCCCAGAGAATGCAAGTGACCAGTTTGAGCCCTTAAGAGACGATGATGAGTTTCTTACAACGTGGGTCGGATTAGACGAGATCGAGGCAATTGATTGGGATGAGTATGCGAACAGACGTGACTCACGAGTAAGTTTCTACGACGAGGGTGGAAACTATATCAAGAAGGTTGGGGCATTCAGTATCCCCTGTGAAGAAGACTTTGACTACATGGAGCGAGTGAACAACGGGGAAGAAGTTACGCTAACGTTAGCTAAGGACTGGTTTGAGTTTGACGCCGGGGACGAGGTAACGCTCGTACGCGAGTGGCGGCAGCGGAAAGACGTGAAAAACGACGGATGGGAAGACAATTTTGAAATTTTTCGCGGGTTAGCTGATGAATATGGGGGGTCAAAGAACGTACGTATGATCGCCATCGCTGTTGGATGACTGAAGACTAGTTCACGCATATTGATTCATACGCATCAATACCGTGCCGTAGTGGGGATCGAACGGCGAGTAGAACGGATCAAAAGATGTCAAATCCGCTTCGAAAAGAACCTGTTGTACTCTTCTGGCTCTGTTGAAATCCTTAGTGAGTTACAGGTTCAGTCGATAGTTTGAGTAGATGCAGACCCTCCCAAAGTCTCGGTCGCTCAGATTTGTCGAGGAAGCATTTCAGTTAGCGAAACGTGCCGTAGCTCGATACTCCTCGAAGTTCTCGAAATAACGCTACACGCTCCATCAGCACATCGTTCTCCTCTGTCTCAAGGTTCGGAAGAACACGACCTATCGTACACTCCTCGACGAACTCATCGAGATGCCCCGTATCCGGAACGCGATCAATCTCACTGAACTGCCAGCCCCATCAACACTGTGCAAAGCGTTCGATAGACTCGATATGGCTGTCTGGAGAGTGCTGTTCAATCTCTCTATTTCACTGCTCCCGACCAACGGCGTTGCGGGAATCGATGCTTCGGGATTCGACCGCAGTCACGCCTCGAAACACTACACGAAACGCGCCGAGTTCACGATTCAGCAACTCAAAGTAACACTGTTAGTCGATTCCAAAGTGAACGCAGTGCTTGATCTACACGTGACGACGACACGCAAACACGATAGCCAGATTGCTCCGTCGTTGATCAAACGCAACCCCGAGACTATCGACATCCTGCTCGGGGACAAAGGCTACGACGACCAGAAGATCAGACGGCTTGCCCGTCAACACGATATTCGTCCACTAATCAAGCATCGTGAGTTCACACCGCTTCACAAGGCATGGAACGCACGCTTAGACGCCGACATCTATGGCCAACGGAGTCAATCAGAGACAGTCAACTCAACGCTCAAGCGGAAGTACGGCGCGTTTGTCCGTTCACGACGCTGGTGGAAGCAGTTCCGTGAACTCGCTCTTACGTGTATCGTCCACAATCTTGACCAAGCCCTCTAACGATCAGTGCAGGGCGTGAATGTTGCACGAGTCAAAGCGCGATCAACGCAGAGGATCGAATGGTCAGTACGTGAGAGATACATGGCATCTTACCATCGAATGTGAGATTTATCACGAACCGTTATTTCTACGTACAGGAGTCAGAATGCCCATGCGTTCTAAAGAAATCATTATGAGGTAGGTGACGGCACCTGCAAAGAGAACCGCTGCAACTTGTGACCCCTGACGTGATTCAATAAATTGCCCAAATACAACTGTACCAACAACACCAGCAATGACAAATACAAGGCCAACAGCCAGTCCACGTCGATAGTATGGCATTCTACTGAATCTTTTCCTCCTGAAATATTAAGTACTTGTGTCAATTAATCGGTCTACTTCTGTCCTTTACAGACCTTGGTCCTTTGTTCCATACAGTATTTGGTTGAACAGCACGGTCAATAAGCACGTGTAGTGTGCAGTAGATTCACGCGAATAAATCTCTAAAGAAGAGGGTTTCAACAGAGCCACTCTTCTTTAATCCGGCAGGCGCGTTCTTCAATCCGATTTCTTGTGAAACTAGTGATCTCGGAGGTTGAGGACGAGTTCACTATAGTAACAACTGCAACTATTTACACACTGATCGCACAGCCATCGTGCGATCAGGTGTGCATCGACTTGCAGTGGCTACTATAGCTTCCGCTCATTTCATTCGTCTACAATGGTTCTTAACCTGAAGAATATTCAGCTACACTCTTGATCGGTCAGTACAGGCCGCATATGCATCACGGGCCATACTATCCATCAATTAGAGTTAATTTCTCACGTGTCTCAGTTGGAATTGGGTTGACGTATTTCACATCTTCGTCGTCACAAAGATCGTCGAAATCGCCGTCAGTTGTAATCAAGTAATCGGCGTCATATGCTCGTGCAAGCGCAACGATGAACGAATCGTACACGTCGTGGTTTTTCTCAGCGCTGATCTCGTACGCCTCAAGCAGCGTTGTCTCGGTGGCACTAATGATTCGTGCAGGGCTACGAACAAGTGATTGGATAGCATTTCGAGCATCAACTGCGTCGACTCCAAAATTGCTCGTCATCAGATACTGTGCTCGCAACGGATAATAATCAAACACGAGCAAGACGTTTGGCCCATCAATTGCGTTTTGGATCCACGGATACACATCGTCATGTGCAGGATGATCATCGGTGAGCGCGATTGCTAGTACGTTCACGTCAGTGAGAACTGTCACTTCAGTAGGGAGAGAATCAGTCATCGGATAGTCGCTCACTGGTCCATCGGCCCGAAGAGGGTTTCTCCGGCATCAGTTGGTGTCGTGTTCTCCCAGTTCTTCTGACCGGCTGTTGCTGTCTCTAATTTCGAGCTTGGTTTGGGGTTGACTTCAAGGACCGACCCGACGAGGGTTGCAGGAATCTCATCGTTTGATTCGATTCCTAATCGGTCCCGAACCTCTTTTGGGAGTGTTACCCGCCCTCTATCGTCCACTGTGAGTGTGAGTTCTTCCCCGTTGTTCGCTTCAAATGCGGACTTTCCCATTTTGAATCATCTGATTCCCACTACTATGCTGACATACAAAACTCTTGCGCCACTCGAAATGCTGATTAGTTCGCACACGTAGTGATCAGCACCTCAAAGAATACGACCTTGGACTAAAATCTTTCAAGTAGTCATTCCTTAGTAAAGAATTCCTCGTCATAGTCTCGATCAAAGTCTTCGCGGGAGCTATTGTCACATCTTCACCGAGTAGGTCAACGTACGGATCACTGTCACTCCGCCTCGCTAACTCTTCTTTCGCCCCCTCATTCTCAACCCACTCCACCAGCTCTTGCTTCCCACCCTCAACTTGTGCCTGCATATCAAACATCGTCCGATACGCGTGGATGATCTCCAATCGCTCCATTTTTGCTACTACATACTGCCCACGCTCTGTAATCCGATACTGATTCTTCACCGATGTCTCCCGGTCGTCGATTTCCGGAGTAATCAGCCCAAGGTCTTTCGCTTCCCCGATCCGCTTCGACAACGTTGACGAACTAATCTGTAATCGTTTGTTCAGATGTTTGAACCGCTTGGAATCACCCTTCAGCACCACAAGGAGACCAATACCGTGAAGATCGTCTCTCAGACGAACACAAGCAGGTCGTGCGGACTATCGAGCAGGTACTGGTTGCTGTCGCACGCGAACACGACGTGTCCGCACCGGACGAGGTTTTCCATCCTGATCCGAGTGTTGACACACCTGTTGGTATTGAACAGGATGATCGTTCTATCAGACATAATTTCAGACAACGTCTGGCATTAGAATACTGTTGTATTCGACGTTTTGCTCTCTGTCTTGTGAAATTGCCCAACGCCCCCAACTAGCCATGTGTGTGAATGACTACACAAAGCATTAGACGGTTAGCATAGATGCCCTCTGTATGACCGTTGATACGATCATCACGGGCGGGACAATCGTCACACCAGGGAGCGAAATGGAAGCAAGTGTCGCCATCGACGACGGCATCATCACCGCAGTCGGCGCGGAGTCAGCGCTTCCGCGAGGCGAAACCCGAATCGACGCGTCGGGGTTGCTCGTGCTCCCCGGTGTCGTTGACCCACACGTTCACATCGACGAGGTGCCGGCTAATCGAGCGGGGACGTACGAAACCGAATCTGCTGCGGCCGCGCTCGGCGGCGTCACGACGCTCATCGATTTCGCGTGGCAGGGCGGCGACCGGTCGTTCGAGGACGACGAAGCGAGCCTCCTTGATGGAATCAAACACAAAAAGGCGAAAGGAGAAACCTCGCACGTCGATTTCGGGCTCCACGGGGTGCTCCATCGCGAACGACCCGAAACGTTCGACGAACTCGCACCCGCAATCGAGGCGGGCGTCACCTCGTTCAAGTTGTTCATGTCGACGTACGATGTCGGCGTTTCGAACGGATTTATCGACGAAGCGTTCAGACACATCGCGGACCTCGATGCGGTCGGAGTGTTGCACACGGAGGACCCGACGGTTTGCGAACAACAGGAATCCCGTCTGCGGAAGGAAGGACGGGGAGACCCCGTCGACTATCCGGATTCGCGCCCGGATTACACGGAGGCGATGGGTGCCGCTGCGGCGCTTCGAATGGCGGAAGAAGCGGGCGTCAAGTACTACAGCGTTCACACGTCGTGTCGAAAGGCTGCGGAGGTGATCGAGGCGTTCCGGACCGACGGGAGCCGCGTTCGAGCGGAAACGTGTACACACTACACCGCGCTGGATCGATCCGTCCACGAGGAGGTTGGAAACGACGCGATGATTGCACCCCCGCTTCGATCACAAGCCGATGTCGCGGCGATGTTCGAGTATCTGAAACGCGGAACGCTGAGCGTCGTCTCGACCGACCATGCCGTCTACCACTCCTCGTTCAAGGACGTCGACCAGTGGTGGAACAGCCCGTACGGTGCAAATAGCGTTCAGCGTAGCCTCCCGGTGTTTCATCACGAGGCGGTCGTCGAACGCGGGTTTTCGTATCCGTTCCTCGTTCGAGTCATGTGTTCGAACCCGGCCAGGACCTTCGGAATGCCCCAAAAGGGGACGCTCGAACCCGGGACGGACGCAGATATCGTCCTTTTCGATCCGAACAAGACACAGACGATACGGGCGGAGACGAACGCGTCCAACGCATCAACCTCGATTTACGAAGGCCGTGAGGTCGCTGGTGCGGTTGATCGGACGCTCGTTCGAGGGACAGTTGTGGCGGATGGTGACGACGTCGTTTCCGATCCGGGTCACGGGTCGTTCGTCGAACGCGAATTACCTGACTGGTCCACGTGACTGCTGTGGTCACACGATACGGTTTTTCATCCCGTCGAGATCATCGTTGACGTACCGTTCGTAGTTCTGTCTGAAAATCTCCGCACAACGTCTTGCATACTGCGGAGAGCCACCTGCCATGTGCGGCGTGATGAGCACGTCATCGAAATCCCAGAGCGGGGACTCGGGCGGCAGAGGCTCATCTACGGCAACATCGAGCGCAGCGCCTCCGAGTTCTCCAGTATGGAGTGCCGTAATCAATGCCTGTTGGTCGACAATCTCACCCCGAGCGATGTTGATGAAGACAGTGTCCGTGGACATGGAATCGAACTCCGCCGGGCCGAACATCTGGCGGGTCTGGGGCGTAAGCGGACAGGCAACGACGACATACTCTGCCTGTCCGAGGGCTCCGTGTAGGTCTGCGGGTGGCAGGACGTCGTCGACGGCGGATGTCACCGACTCGAGATTGCGCTTTACACCGATGATCCGCACGTCGAAGGCGGCCAGTCGTTCGGCGATCGTACTCCCGATTTCCCCGACACCGACGATTGTAACTGTCTTGTCTGTCAGTTCAGATGGCGCAAAGCGTCGCCACATGTGCTGCGCTTGCTGTCGGTGGGCACGGTGAAGTCCTCGTTCAAACGTCAGGATGTATCCCAGGACGTGCTGTGCGATCGGTTCGCCGTGTACGCCGGAGGCTGTCGTTAGAACGATGTCATCCTCCTCCAGTCGATCGAGATCAAACCGGTCGTAGCCAGAACTGAGCGACTGAATCCAGCGCAACTCCTCGGCTGCTTCCAGATGGGCGTCGTCGATTTGATGTTCGACGACGATTTCGACATCGCTGATCTTCGAGAGCGTCTCGCTGTAATCGGATGCGAGCCGAAGAGTTACGTCCGGAAGCTTCTGTGTAATTGCTTGTGCAAGTGCGTCTGGTCCTCCAGCGTTTTCCGGGGGAGCGCGGTGCATCAGCAGTACTGATGGATTCGTCATACTCACGCAACGAACGGAAGAGGGTAAATAAGCTAAGGTGGCTTTCAAACCAGGTAGCGAGGCGGATTCCCCACCCCACCGTACGCGGGGTAACATTCAATACGGTAGATATGTGCTCATAGAGCATGCCAAAAACCATGGAGTTGTCGCTCCCAGAAGTGCGTCGTGAACTGCACAAGTATCCTGAAGCGGGCTGGAAAGAGTTTCGAACGACAGCACTTGTCGCAGAGGAACTCGATACCCGCGGGTATACTCTCCATCTCGGTGCCGACGCACTAAACACCGATGAGCGACTCGGCGTCCCTTCAGATGACGAAATCCAGCGAGCACGTGACCGTGCGCTTGACGAAGGCGCTCCTGAAAAATACCTTGCGGAGATGGGAGATACGACTGGGCTTGTCGCGGAGAAAACGTTCGGCGATGGCAGCGGCCCGGTCGTTGGTGTGCGCGTCGACATGGATGCACTCGAGATGACCGAAGCAAGCGACCCAGAGCATCGGCCGGCTGCCGACGGGTTCGCCAGTCGCCATCCGAACGAAATGCACGCGTGTGGCCATGATGGCCATACGACTATCGGGATTGGGATTGCTCGAGCGCTTGCTGCTGTAAATACTGTTTCGGGAACAGTGTATCTATTTTTCCAGCCAGCAGAAGAAGGGGGACGAGGTGGGTACCCGATGAGTAAAACAGACCTCATCTCTGACGTTGACTATATGCTTGCTCTCCATCTCGGCCTTGGAAACGAGACTGGAACGGTCATTGCGGGGTATGACCGTCCGTTATCGAACTCCAAGGTTGATGTTACGTTTTCCGGGAAGCCCGCACACGCTGGAAACGCACCAAACGAAGGACAGAACGCACTTCATGCAGCAACAACAGCAATACAGAATCTCTATGGAATCCCCCGTCATGAGGATGGCATAACGCGTGTCAATGTCGGGCAAGTCCATTCACCAAACGCGCAAAATGTCATCTCTGACTGTGCTGAAATGCGTGTTGAGGTTCGTGGTGAGACAGCAGCGATAAACGAATATATGTCGGATTCGGTTCGTCGAATCATTCGGCATGCTGCCGGAATGCACAATGTCGAGTACGATATGTCTCTGTATGGGAAGACGACTTCGTTTACTGCAGATGATGAGATCGTCTCAGAAGTGGCTGCCGCCGCTCGTTCGTGTGACTCAGTGACGACAGTAGTCGACCGAGACCAGATTGGTGCCAGTGAGGATGCGTCGTATCTTATCAAGCGTGTGCAAGCAACTGGTGGCAAAGGAACCTATATCGGGATTGGTGCGAGCAATCCGTCCGGACACCATACTTCGACGTTCGACTTTGATGAAGAGGCACTTGACGTTGGAGTGCAGGTAGTCGTTCAAACGCTGCATCGAATCATGAACGCTGACTGAGGGATACACGCGGGAAACTACGGTCCCGTCGCCTTGTTGGGGAAACTCTGTGTTCCATGGCCGCTGAAGATACGATTGTTACTCGGGAATTCCATTCCATGAACCGCTGTGTCTCCAAACGAACGAGTTCGGTAGAAGACGGTGAAGTCAGCAATTTCCCGTCTTTCCGCTTTCCTTACATTCATTTCCCGGGATGATGCGAATCCGGTATGCCACGGCTACCAGAATCCGTCCTTGGAGATGCATACTCGAGTACGAACGCGTGGGACACCCTCATTGACCTGGTCGAGGTTGAAAACCGAATGGCAGGTCAGGCAGGTGAACGCGAGGGTGCCGACGTCATCGTCGACGCCTTTGAGGACGCCGGGCTGAACGAGGTTGGTATCGAAGAGTTCGAAATACCTGGTTGGTGGCGCGGTTCCTCCGTGCTCGAACTCCCGGATCGGGACAAGCGCTATAACGCGCCCCATCAGCTCTTCGCTCTGCCGGGTTGTACCGACGGAACCGTCGAAGCGGAACTCGTCGATGTTGGTCACGGGACGGGCGCCGAGTTCGAGAACACGGATATAGAGGGGAAGGTCGTCATGGTTTCGAGCGATGTACCGGACGACTATGACGGCTGGCTCCACCGAATGGAGAAGTACGCCAGCGCGATCGAGGGCGGTGCCGAGGCGTTTGTGTTCCGAAATCACGTTGCGGGCTGTCTTCCGCCGACTGGCGAAGTGGGTTACCACGCACGGCCCGGAGAACTCCCTGCTGTCGGTATCAGTAAGGAGCTAGGCGCCCGTCTTGAACGCTACTGTGAAGAGGGGCCGGTGCAGGTAACACTCTCGGTTGACTGTCGGAACGAACCAACGACCTCGCAGAACGTCGTTGGCGAACTTGGTCCCGATACGCAGGAGGAAGTCTGGGTCACAGCACACCACGACAGCCACGACATCGCCGAGGGAGCAAACGACAATGGCGTTGGAAGCGTACTCGTCGCTGAAATCGGTCGGCTGCTTGCGCAGATGGAAGCCGATCTCGACGTTCGAACTCGTTTTGTCACCTTCGGCTCCGAGGAGATCGGCCTCTGTGGTGCGTATCATGCGGCAGACACCGTCGATGTCGACCGCGTGAAAGCCATCATCAATATCGATGGCGCAGGTCGGTCTGGAACGCTTCACGTCCGCTCTAGCGGGTTCAGTCCGGTCGAGGAGGCGTTCCGTGACGTCGCTGCTGCGTTCGATGTCCCGCTCCAGACAAGCGATACTGTCAGTCCACACGGCGACCAGTGGGCATTTGTTGAGAAGGGCGTCCCGGGAGTAATGGTCAGTTCGGCGTCTGACGAACAAACCGGCCGCGGGTGGGGACACACTCATGCGGACACGCTCGATAAACTCGACAGCCGAACACTCCGTGAGATTGCAGTACTGATCGCTGAGGGAACGCTTGCAGTCTCCGAGCCGGAGCGAGAGATTCCACACAGAGAACCCGACGCTGTTCGCGATGATCTTTCGGATAGCTACGTCCGGGAGCTGAAGGTCGGCAATCGCTGGAACTACGAAAAATAACGCCAAAGACGACATCGAAACTGATTGGTGCCAATTCGCGACTGTTTTTTATGTCTGGACGACGGGCATTCGACAATGAGTACCGAACGCGATCCAATTGACGCAGCCGACGAACTCCTCTCGTACCTGGAGCGAGATTCCGATGTCGTCTACGCCGAGACAGGCGGCGTTTTCCGCAGGCGACGGACTGCCACGTTGGATACAACACGGTCCAATACAGAGACCGATGCCGAGACGACTGGCGTCTGGTGTCGGGCATTTGCCAACGGATCCGCCGGGTATCGGTTTACACCTGTGCTCACCACTGAGAGCTTGCAGGACACCGCCAACCGAGTAACCCGCTCGGCGAAGAACCTCGCACAGGATACGCCGTCGAGTTATGACTATGGCACCATGCACAGAGCGTCCCATCCTGGGTGGAATTCAGACGCAAAATCGTTCGAGGACGTCGATCCAATCGAGCGCCTCCAGGAGGCGACCTCGCCACTCGAATCGACGGAGTACGAGCGACTTCGCCTCTCCTACAAGCGGGATCGACTCGATATCTCGGTGCTTACGACGACCGACTCTGCCATCCAAACGACACTTGATAGAGGACAGGTTACTGCATCCGTCACGCCACCTACTGGGCCGAAACTGCAGACACACGTTGGGACGACGACCGGTTCGGGTGTCCTTGACCGGGTCGAGTCGGAAATCGAATCACTTGCTGACTCGATCGAACGACGAGCCACCATCCCCGTCGCCGACGACCGACCGACCGGGGAACAAACCGTGGTATTCAGCCCGAACGCAGCGGGACAGTTGATCCATCACTGTTCGCAATTCTTCGAGATGGATACGGCATACGCGGGAGCGATGCCGTTCGAACACGGAGAACAAATCGGACCGCCAGAGCTATCGATCCACGATACCGTTCCCGCAGGCTCGTGGGCTGGACTGGCGTACGATGCCGAAGGCCGACCGACACAGCCCGTCACACTGGTCGATAACGGCGAAGTCACATCATTTCTACACAGCGTCGAAACAGCGATCGAAGAGGAGACATCACCCAGCGGTAATCTCGTGTTCCCGCTTGGTTTCGAGCACCCACCACGGATCCATCCTCGGCACTTAGACGTAGAAGCCGGTTCTACTGATAGCAGTACGCTCGAAGACGGTGCAACTGTACGGATCGATCGGATTGGTCGTGTAAGCCACCAGAACGAGGCAACAAACGCAAAACGAGTCAGTGGTGCCCCAGCATCTGCATTGTACGCTCACAACACAAACCGACTCACGCCAGATGAGTACAACGAGACCCACCAGTCGTTCCAGATGGATATCGTAGAGGGATACGCTCTTCAGGATGGTGACCGGGTCGCAACACTCACTGATGCCACCATTGCGTTCGACGTCACTGATCTCGCGTCGATCTCTGGGGTGGGTGCTCGCAGAGACACAGTGACTGGTACGTCACAAAAACACAACGCGATGTTTCCCTACGCGGTTACTGCCCCGACGTTGCGGCTGCGAACGAAGATAACTGATCAGCGTTAGTCGTCCGCTTCGGCCTCCGAACCAACTGTGTCGTCACGCTCGAGTGCGACTTCTGGATCGGATTCTTCGTCACTTTCATAGAGGTGACAAGCGACTCGCCGGTCACCCTCGATATCTGATTTCTGATTTAAGGATGGAACAACCTGATCACAGACTTCACCGACGTACTCGCTACACCGACCCTTGAAACGGCAGCCGGTGGGAATTTTGACTGCGTCGCCAACTTCACCTTCCAACTCGACACGTTCTCGCCCCATCTCTGGATCCGGAACCGGAACTGCATTGATCAGCGACTGTGTGTACGGATGCTTCGGGTTGTCAATAATCTCTTCCGTCGGCCCGATCTCCACGATCTTCCCCATGTACATGATCGCGATCCGATCGCACATATGCCGAAGGAGGGAGAGATCGTGGCTGATGTAGACGATTGACAGTCCGAACTCGTCAGTCATCTGCTCCAGCAGCGAGAGGACGCCGGCTCGGAGACTTACGTCTAACATCGAGACGGGCTCGTCCGCGACGATAAAGTCAGGATCGAGGATGATCGCACGGGCGATTGCGACACGCTGTCGCTCGCCACCGGAGAGTTCGTGTGGATACTTCTCGAAGTACTGCTCCGGTGGCTTCAGTTCGGCGAACTCGAGTGCACGCGCAACTCTGGCCCGCTTGTTGGAGATATCGTGGATCTCAAGCGGTTCGGCGAGCGTATCGTATATCGTCATCCGAGGGTTGATACTCTCGAAGGGGTCCTGGAAGATCATCTGGACATTTTGTCTGAACTCCATCAAATCTTCTTCGTCGAGTTCTGTAATATCCTTCCCTCGGAATTGGATGGAACCGCCAGTGGGCTCGTGGAGTTTCGTGAGCGTCATTCCGGTTGTCGTCTTTCCACAGCCAGACTCGCCGGCGATACCCAGCGCTTCGCCGGGATACAGGTCGAAGCTGATTTCATCGACGGCGTGTACGTACTCTTTCTCTGCACCGGTCAACCGAACTCGAAGGTCGTCGATGAGCCCTTTATTGACCGGGAAATGCTTCTGGAGATTCTCGACCTCGAGTAGTGGTTCATCGTAACTCATGGCTGTGTCCTCCACGATTCGGTGTCTTCCCACGTCTCAATTTCATCTGCCCGTGGTCTGAGGTCGCTGTCGATTCGATCGACGTGGTGACAGCGTGAGCGCAATCCGTTTGTCTGTACCTCAGGTGGATCCTCCTCGAAGCACTGGTCCGTTGCGAGGGGACACCGCGGTGCAAACCGACAGCCTGCCGGCGGTGGACTCAGATCTGGTGGGTAGCCTGGAATACTAATGAGATCCTGATCTGGCTCCTGGATGTTAGGGAACGCTCGTTTGAGGCCGACCGTGTACGGATGGTACGGGCTCTCGAAGATTTCTTCTACAGATCCTTCCTCCGCCAGTGCTCCAGCATACATCACCAGGACGCGATCACATGTTTCTGCGACGACGCTCACGTCGTGCGTGATCACGATCATCGATGAGTTGATCTCGTCCTGGATTTGGCCAACTCGTTTGAGGATCTGATCCTGCATGATTACGTCGAGCGCGGTCGTCGGTTCGTCGGCCAGAATCACAGCCGGGTCGAGCGCGAGTGACATCGCGATCATCGCTCGTTGGCGCATCCCGCCAGAAAATTGGTGGGAATAGTCGTCGGCACGAGCCGGATCCAGCCCGACGAGTTCGAACAGTTCGTCGACCGTCTCATGAGCCGTGGCTTTTTCCATCCCTCTTCGATGGGTTTCGATCGCCTCGACGATCTGCTCACGAACAGTATACACCGGATCGAGACCAGTCATCGCAGACTGTGGGATCATCGAGATTTCGTCCCACATATACTGGCGTCGCTCGTCCTGGGACAGGTCAGTGAGATCTTCCCCATCAAATAGGATTTCACCACCGTTGACATAGCCGTTGTCGGGGAGGATCCCGAGAATGGCTTTTGCGAGTGTAGATTTTCCACAGCCAGATTCGCCGACAATGCCGAGGTTTTCGCCTTCGTCGAGGGCGAAGCTGACGCCGTCGACGGCCTGGACATCCTCTTCTTCCATCTCATATCGAACTTCGAGATTGTTGACTTCGAGTACTGTCATGTATCAGCTCTCGTTCCGCAGTGCTGGGTTGGTTATCTCCTCGTATCCACGGCCGATCAGGAACCCGCTGATCACGACGAGAGCGATGCAGATTCCTGGTGGGAGGAACCACCACCACGCTCCGTGATACAATGCGTTGTAGGTGTGTGCTCCCTGAAGCATTGTTCCCCAGGATACCTGACTTGGGTCGCCGAGACCGATAAAGGAGACACCGGCCTCAGTCAGAATACCCCATGCAATGGCGAATGCACCATACAGGAACATCAGCGGCATGACGTTCGGCGCGATATGCCTGGTGATGATCCGGAAATCACTTGCTCCAGTGACCTTCGCTGCCTGAACGAACGGCCGCTCACGCAGTGAGAGCACCTGTGACCGAATTACCCGGGCCGAGGATCGCCATTGGAGCAGAACGACGGCGATGATCACGTTCACGAAGCTCGGACCGAGCATCGCGACCATCAGGATCACCGTTGGAAGCAGTGGAAGGCCATAGGCGATATCGACGATTCGCATGAGGACGTCGTCGACTTTCCCGCCGTAGTAGCCCGCAACCAGCGCGACCGAGGTTCCAAAGCCAGCAGTAAACACTGCGGCTGCAAGTCCCACGATCAGGGTCGGTCGGGTGCCGTAGATCATCTGACTGAAGATGTCGTACCCTTCGGACGTCGTTCCGAGAAGGTGGTCTCGCTCACCGCCGTACCAGCTGGGATTCTCCCACTGCATGATCATCCCTGCTTCGGTGACTCGCTCAGTCGGAGGATATGGGGCGATAATTGGTGCAAAGATAGCAATCAAACCGAAGATTGCTATTGTGACCATCCCAAAGATGACTAACGGGTCATCGGTGAGCAAATCCCACTGTTCTTTGGCAGTCTCTTTCCAGAGGCGGAGCCGTCTCCGCCGATCGCTTACCTCCTGACTGTTCTCGTACTCCCCGATATTGCCGAATATGTTTGGTGTTTTCTCTTGTTGACTCATGGTTTCAACTCAGTCATAGGTCACACGTGGGTCGAGCCAGCTGTACAGCAGGTCGGCGAAGAAGTTCATGAACACCACGGTGCTAGCTAGCAGGATGAACGTTCCCTGTGCAACCGGGTAGTCGCGCCGAAGTACAGCATTGACCATCTCTCGTCCTATTCCTGGCCAACCGAACACTGTCTCAATCAAGACGCTGCCACCGACGGCATAGCCGACAGCAACTGCACCAGCGGTGACGACCGGGAGAAGGGCGTTTCGAGCAGCATGCTTGAACATTACCTTGCGCTCGCTCAGGCCCTTTGCACGGCAGACATCGATGAAGTCCTCTGTTAGCACCTCGAGCATGTTATTTCGCATCAAGAGGAGTGGATACCCCATCGAGTAGAACGCCAGCACTGATGCTGGTGCTATGAGGTGCCAGAGGAAGTCGATCGAGGTTATCATCATGAAGAATGATTCCGGACGATGTTCCCGGCTCGTCATCCCACTCATTGGTATTACGTCCATGTAGGCGCCGAAGATCCACAGGACGACAAGCCCAACCCAGAAGCTTGGGAAACTGCGCTGAACGAGCGCGAGTACGACCAGTAGCTTCTCACGGCCGCTCCCTCGTGCCCATGCCGCAATCACGCCGAAGGTGACTCCGAATATATAGGCCAGAACAAGGGCCGTCAGCATCAGGATCAGCGTGTTTGGGAGATAAATCGCGATGACATCTCGAACAGGGCGTCGAGAGTGGAACGACAGGCCCAGATCGAGCGTAACGATCTGGATCATAAATTCGATGTACTGTTCGTGCAGTGGCGCATCAAGCCCGTATTGCTCTATTAGGGCTTGCCGCTGGTCTGGATCCATCTGCTCGTCAACGAGAAACACTGTTGGATCGCCCGGCATCATCCGGAACATCGCGAACAGCATCGTTGCGATAGCCCAGATGGTCAGCACCAACTGTCCGGTGCGTCTGAGCGCGTAGTTTACTTTGGACATATACGATATTGATGGTGAAAGTGGGTTGTTCGCCTACTCTGAATAGTAGACGCCGTCCTCGGTTACCACGTACCCGTTCTCTTGCAGATGGCTTGCCGCCGCTGCAATGGTCCCTTCGCCAGTGAACGGGAGGTCTTCGTGTTCGCGGTGAAGCGGTCCGAATGCGGGCGCGACATAGGAGTGTGCGACAGGCATGTAGCCGTAGAACAACTGTTCGCTAGCCGCCTCTTTGGGGAGAGCGTGAACGAGTGCTTGTCGAACAGCGACTTCGTCCAACCCTTCGCTCGTCGTATTGATATTGAGGTGTGTCCATCCATCCCCAGGGGCCTCGAATACTTCGAAGTCGTCTATTTCCTCCTCTCCGTCCTGTAGCTCGAGTCCGGGCTGTGCAAACGGATGGTAGTTGATCGTCCCATCTTCGGTGTACGACCAGATCGTCGAACTCTCAGGAATGATCTCCCAGAACAACCCATCAACTGCGAGATCGATCGGGTGATCGTCTCTCGTCTCTAACTCGATCCCCTGACCGACATCCCAGTAGTCCACCTCCATCGGACCACTGCAGACTGGTTCTTCAACGAGTTCGTCTTGAACGGGATCAGTGCCTTCCCAGACGTGCTCGGCAGCAACGTACACTTCATACCCAATGAGCAACAGTGCGGCTCTGCCAATCTCCTGTGAGAGGTCGACTTCGACCCAGTCGCCATCAACCGACGCCCCTTCGACGTAGTTGGAAACAGTGGTGTAT
Source organism: Natrialba magadii ATCC 43099 (assembly GCF_000025625.1). NCBI lineage: Archaea > Methanobacteriati > Methanobacteriota > Halobacteria > Halobacteriales > Natrialbaceae > Natrialba > Natrialba magadii. Next base: position 37,190 of record NC_013924.1, read on the forward strand.
GTCGATGGCTCCTGTTCAGCGATCGTATTGTAGGTGAATGCGACGTCGTCGGGAGTAAGCGGTTCGCCGTCGCTCCACTCGACATCGTCACGAATCTCGAATCGAATCGTCGTCTCGTCCGGTCGCTCTATATCCTGCGCGAGTCCGTGTTCAGGATCGAGTTCGAGGTCCGCGTCAACTTGGGCTACCCGAAGTTGTATTGCGTCCTGTATGTGGAGATGTTTGCTCAGGCCTTCGTGAGACCACGAGTTCAGGTTCTCGAGTGCCTCAGTCCAGAATCCACGGAGATATCCGTCTTCGTTCTGATCCATCGGTTCGACGTTGGCATACTGATGAATTCGGTCCGGACCAGCTGGATGCTCGACCCACCCATCAAGTTCGTCGGTTCGGTAGGGAATAAGCTGTGTTTCGTAGCAGACCGGACTGAACGGAGCATCTTCTGCGAGGATATCCTGGATCTCGTGGAAGGCATCTACCCGTCCCTCCATCTCTTCAGCCGCCAACTGTTCGTCGATGAGTTCACCAACCCGATCGTTCTGGTACTGGTTGTAATTACCTCGTCCAGGCTCCTCTGCATGCTCTGGTGACCACCGATCCGCTACGTTCTCCGCAGGATCGGGCGACTGGTATTGCGACCAGGCAGCGAAATCGAACTCGTACTCGTCGGAGACTCGAGAGAGGAGTGTCGCCCACTCGAGTACCTCGACTTCGACATCGAAGCCAACTTCCTGCCACTGTTCAGCAATAAGGTTGATCAGGTCGTGACGTTGCGGATTGTAATCCTGTGGGTTGTTGTAGAACGTATATTCTGGGAAGGGTTCACCTGCGTCTTCTTCGTCGTCGTAGTCGATATCGCTATCGCCACCATTCTCGCCGCCGAGACAGCCGGCAGTTGCTGCTATCGACGCAGCACCGGCAGCAGCGGAGGTTCTTTTTAAAAACGACCTTCGATCAAGTTGCGTGTTTCCATTTCCCATGGTATTGCGATCAGTAATGTCATGTTTGGTGGTATAAGCATTTCCCTAATATTATTTACATTACATTGCGTCTATGTTCAGTAAGGTCCGCGAGACTTTCGGTTTCGCTTGTTGATGAGACATGGAAGGCATCTCGAACCACTTGACCCTAAGGCAGTCCACGCATGCATGGTCAACCATGAGAAGGGGCCTATAGAGTTCGTGCATCGCCAAGAACAAATGTGGCCCAGAGACTGACGGTGTTGCCACTGGCCTACTGGCGAGTTGCTTCCAATGGCTACTCATTATCATCTCAGAAAAACTACCGAAACTGTCTTAAGAAGACGAATAGGTCAAGAAATATGGTCAGTTTACCCAACCAGATCGTTGGCGATGCATACACGAGTACGCACGGCTGGCAACTTGTCGAAGCACTTGCTGACCTCCGCGACCGGATGCCAGGCAGCGAGGGGGAACGAGCTGGTGCCGATCTAGTGGCGGAACAATTCGAGGAGATCGGACTCGATAACGTCTCAAGCACGGAATTTCAGATTCCGGGCTGGGAGCGAAACTCCGCTTCTGTTACTGTTGACGACTACGACCTGTTCAAGAGATCCCACGAAGTGGTCGCACTTCCTGGAACTCCAGCAGAAACGACGTCCGCCGAACTCATTGATATGGGGCATGCCCTTCCCGAAGATTTCGAAGACGTTGATCTGGACGGGAAGATCGTGATGGCCTCAAGCCTTACACCCGACGATTACGGACGGTGGGTTCACCGAGGTGAAAAATACTCCTATGCCATCGAAGCTGGCGCAGCCGGGTTTATTTTCGTCAACCATATTGAGGGCTGTCTTCCGCCGACGGGCAGTATTGGTGATCGGAACGGACCTGGGGCAATCCCAGCGGTCGGCGTCTCGAAGGAAGTCGGGGACAGGATCAAGCGATTCTGCAGAGACAATACAACCGAGGCAACGATCGCAGTCGATTGTCAAAATACCGAAGCAACCTCTCGAAATATCGAGGCCACCGTCGGTCCGGACACTGAAGAAGAGGTGCTCTTTACCGCCCATGTTGACGCCCACGATGTCGGTGACGGGGCGAACGACAATGGCGTCGGATGTGCGCTCGTGACTGAGGTCGGGCGACTCCTCAAACAGATCGAAGACGATCTCGAAACTCGCGTTCGATTAGTGACGTTCGGGGCCGAAGAAACCGGATTATACGGCGCCTATTACTGGACGCATACACACGACCTCGACCAGGTCAAATGCGTTCTCAATATGGACGGTGCGGGATACTCGCGAAACCTCTCGATCCATACCCATGGCTTCGACGCAATCGGTGAAGCGTTCGAAGAAGTGAGCGAGGAATTCGGCGTACCGATTGATGTGGAATCCGGGATCCGCCCACATAGCGATCATTGGCCGTTCGTACAACGTGGCATCCCTGGAGCACAGGGGCGAACAACTGCCGAAGATAGCGGACGCGGATGGGGACACACCCATGGCGATACCCTCGACAAACTAGATATTCGTGATCTCCGCGAGATATCGACGCTTCTGACAGCTGGCGTCCTCAAACTCTCAGAGACCAGTCGAGAAATTGAACGGGTCGACGACGTTGAAATACGCGATGCAACGGAAGAGCAACGGTTTGATGTCGGAATGAAAGCGACCGGTAGCTGGCCGTGGGGCGATGAGGTTCGCGTCTGGCCCTGGGACGATGCCTGATTAGTTAGTAAGGCCAGTCGCCGGCGACACGCATTGGTTCTTCTAACCCTTCTTCGCGGAGTTCGTCTGCGATACTCTCCGGTGTGCGATGGTCAATTGGTTCGTTCGCTGCCAGCTGTTCGACGATAAGACTGGCAAGAATTCCGTGCTCACGAATCGCGCGCACGTCAGTTTTGTCCAGCGTATCGGCGTAGGTGTGGCCAAACCCACGGCCCTGGCCAGTTTCCGATTGGAGTTGGACGCCGGGAATACCTCGCTGTACGAACGGCCAGTGATCGCTGTGAGTGTTCACCCCTGAGACGATTCGAACTGGATGTCTGAGCGAGTCAGTAACGTCTGTGACGACCTCCTGCATCTTGGGAAATCCACACGTTTTCGCGATGAGATCTCGAGCGCGTCCCGCGCCATCGCAGTTGACGATTCCAAGAACGTTCTCGAGATCGGTGTTTTTCGCATACTTCATCGAGCCGACGAGCCCAAATTCTTCGGCTCCAAAGCCGATCAGGGTCACCTTTCGTTCGAGATCGCCTTCACGGTCCGCCAGCGCTCGCGCGACCTCACAAAGGACGGCGACCCCGGAGGCATTATCGAGTGCCCCCTCCGAGATGTCGTGGCCATCAACGTGGGCGCCGACGAGCACTGTTTCTTCAGTATCCGGCCCGAGCGTCCCCACGACGTTACGTGACTCGCCGTTGCCTACGTCAACATCGACTGTCACGTTCCCCTCGATCGTTCCCTCGGAAGCGTATAGCCGGAGTCGTTCACCGACTTCCTTCGAGACGCCGACCGCTGGGAGCGGCCCCATCACATCCTCGCCACCGCCGAGCGACCCTGTTGGTGGGAGACAGCCCTCGACGTGGTTCTGATAGATGAACGCTGCTGCTCCAGCGTTGTACGCGTGGAAGTATTTCTCACGTCGGTGCATCCACCGGTCGTGATGTTTCGGAACATCTGAGCGAGCGACAACGATCTTCCCGTCCAGGTCTGCCTCCTCGAAATCCTCGGGAAGTCCGTACCCAAGGTGCACGATCTCTCCAGATATCTCGCCAGCTGGTGAGCCAGGTAAGGCAATAGCTTCGAAGTTGTTGTCGGAGGGGGCTGATGTCGACACGCTCGAATCCTTTCGCTCCCATTTCGTGAGTTCGAACGTCTGGTCGTGGACATCGTGAACGCCTATCTCCTCGAAAGCCTGGGAGAGGCAAGCGTGACCTTGGCGCTCACCGTCACTTGCACCGAGTCGGTTCCCGATCTCTGCAAGCTGATAAAGGACGTCCCAGCCGATGTCTGAGGTGTAACTCCGTCCGATCCAGTCGGTTCTATTTGCCATAGTGAACGGATCACACAGAATAACTAATAAGTAGCGACGAAGGAACTATCCTCCGGCATGTTCTAACTCTGTGTGTGAACGATATACCACGGCCAGGAGAGAGCGGAGACAGCGAGCAACGGCGTCGCCCGTCGCCACCAGGTCATGGCCTCGCGAAGATCTCATTGGGTATTTCTATACTAGTTGCTGCAATTGGCTTCCTCTATTTTTACTTGCAAGCGGAGTACATCACCGCTGTTGGGGTTGCGGTGGTCTTTATTCTGGGCGGTGGTTGGGAATATCGCCGCCGACTCCAGGACACAGAAGCCGCCATGGAGTATGAGGCTGACGCTGAATCCCGAAAGGATCGCCGAAGACAATGACACTCAAGTGTACGATGCGATTGCTAGTGTAACCGAGAAGTACAATTTTATTGAATTGTGTATGTTAACCAATGTCAAAATACGTGGTTTGTGGTATCAATGTGCACATTACAACCGTATATTTGTAAAAATATAGTTAGTCAGTCTGAACATCCCTCTCGTGAAGAACGTCGTCTGCACGTTTGAGAGCTGTAGTGACAACTGTAACTAGTTACACGCTGATCGGACTCCGCGGTTCCCGTTCATTTCACTCGCGGGTCACGTTGTTCCCCGTTCGCTGTCCGCGGTTCTCACTCACTTCGTTCGCTGTCCGCGGTTCTCACTCACTTCGTTCGCTCACGGGTCACGTTGTTCCCCGTTCGCTGTCCGCGGTTCTCACTCACTTCGTTCGCTCACGGGTCACGTTGTTCCCCGTTCGCTGTCCGCGGTTCTCACTCACTTCGTTCGCTCACGGGTCACGTTGTTCCCCGTTCGCTGTCCGCGGTTCTCACTCACTTCGTTCGTTCCGAACCGCGCTCGCTCCGAACCGCGCTCGCTCCGAACCGCGCTCACTCCGAACCGCGCTGCCGTCGTTCGATCAGGTGTGCAGTGACTTGCAGTGGCTACTACCTACAGATCGACTCTGAGAACAGGCCCATCTTCCGTGAATTCGGTTCCATATTGCGACGAAAGTTCGTTGACAGTTGCGAAGACGTGATCAGTAACATCTGGCCCAGCGAGCATTGGACGACCACGTTGAGGCCGCGACCGCTCATACCCAAGATCTAAGGGGAGAAGTTCAATTGACTCAACACCATCTTCACCGAATTCGCAGATTGGAAGTACTGACTCCCAAAACTTCCGATCAGCCGTGAATCCTTGGCGCTGCTGTTCATCGTTGAAGATTCGCTCATCAAAAAGATCAGCTGGCAATGACTGGTAGGGGTCGAGGTCATACCGATCGTAGATCTCTGCAGGTAGGTTCGGGATTGTCTCGTTTTGCATGAAGAAATTCCCGAGACTGTAGAAAATCGGCGCTCCCCTGTAGATCTCTATCCCTCGAAGAACGTGTGGACCGTGTCCAATGAATCCATCAGCACCAGCATCAATACAGTTTCTTGCGAACGATTCCAAAAACTGTGGGACAGTATCGTCATTGCGAGACCCACCCGTCCCTTCATGTGAATGAAGACTGATAAATACCCAATCTGCTTGGCGCTTCGCGGCCTGAATTTGCTTCGTAATTGACTCTGCATCTTCGTCATTGACCTCCTGATGGATATCGAAACGATCGCCCAACTCAAACTGTATATCTGTCTCTCCTCCTATATTGAGAAACGTAAACCCGTCACTATCCTCACCTGGAACCTGGAACCCGAGCTCCCGTTTCCGGTCTTTGATTGCTTCGAGACCAAGCTTCTTGCTGGCGTGGATAAGCTCCTCATGGAACTCCTCAGGAACTGTATACCGTGTCTGGAGATGAAGAGGGGAAATTCCAGGTCGGCCCTGCATATCCGGCCGTTGGAGTCCTGCTTCCGTTCCTGTTGTAATTGTTGTACATGCTGAGATAAGCGCTACCCGTCCTTTTGGGGTATCCAGGTACGTCGGGGCACGAGCTTGTGCAAGATTCCGCCCCATGCCGGCATAACTCATGTTCCGCTCCTCGAGGGCTTGCATTGTTGCCTCCATCCCCCCGTGTGAGAAGTCTCCCGCGTGGTTTGTCGCGGCAGAGAACAGGTTAAATCCTGCCCACTCGAGTTCATCTGCAATCTCTGGAGGGGCTTGCATGTATGTTCCCCCACTCTGAGCAGCAGGATAGCCTTCGAAATTGTGGAGAAGGACTTCTAGATTTGCAACGGAAACATCTTGATCTTGTATCTGATCAATTAGCTCATTAAATGACTCCTCCTCATAAACTGAAAACTTCTGTGTGACAATCGCATCACCAACGGCTGTGAATGTTAATGGGTTCTTTTGCATATAAACACCATCATCAATATGATATAGCTTGGTAGGTAACCTCACGGTAATTTATGCCGATACTATAGTAACAACTGCAACTATTTACACACTGATCACCGAGCAGGCTGGCGATCAGGTGTGCATTGACTTGCAGTGGCTACTATAGTGTAAGTCGTATATCGCGTCCTCCATTGAATGGTCTAGCTTGGCACTTCTGTTGACGTCTATTTTCTGCGGACTGCCTCCCAAGGAGTTGTGGAGGCAACCAACGCGCATCTGAAGGCGATGAAACCGGTTTCCGACCATGGGGCCCTTTGCGATTCGAGTAGGGTTTGCTGAATACAGGGTGCGAACGCAGCACGAGTCACAGTTCGATTTGTGAACGTGGTTGTCACTCAGCCCAAGTTGAGAACTGTTCGAATGCGGAAAGGACCGACGGAACGCGGCGAACCTGCTCACCATCACATGCTGTGTTTTCATTCCAGGGTTGCGAGACCAGGTATTGAGTCTGATCGGAAGAGAGGTGTTGTGAGAGAACCGGGTTATCGTCGATGAACACATCGTACTGCAACGTTGGCTTCGGCTGAGTATCGATTGAAACGAATCTGTCATACGGAATCCCAGCTGTAGTTACCCACTGTTTCATCGACTCCTCAACGCCAGTCCGTGCAGTCACGATATCAACGTGGAGGTCGGTTGATGCTATGAGTGGCGGAAGGTTCGCTGGGAGGTTCTCGACACTGTACTGGATTTTTGAAGAGTGGTTTCTCCACCCGTGATTAACGATTGAATCGAATGTGTCGAAGCCCACTACTGTAGGGACCCAATTCCAGCTATCAATATCGGATTTCACGTAGCTTGTTCCGCGGGAGGCATTGTATTGATCAAGAAAGTAGTCTATCGAGTTCGCCAGCACCCCTTCTAAATCAAGCGCGACCTTCATAACGTGCAGTTAGAACGAGGTGGTGTTCGGATTAGTATGTTTTCACCGACTCTGTTGCAATCAGTGACTGTTGACATCCTCCGCCACCTTCAGTTGTTACGGACTATCCGGCACGCTCGACCAGTTCCCCGAGGTCGAGCCACTCGAGTGAGGAAAGCGCACAGATTTCTGCCATGACATCCCCGTTGGCGGTTGAGTCGCCGCGGTGTCGATCACTCCTCAAAATTCACTAACGCATTCGAGAGTATACGGGTTGCTTTTTCGATTGCCTCTGGTTTTGTTGCTTCAGCTGGATTGTGGCTGATACCGTTGATACTTGGAACGAAAACCATCCCTGTTGGAATCCCAGCTAATTGGAAATTCATAGCATCGTGTCCGCCGCCACTCGGGAGACAACAATACGCAGCGCCACTCGTTTCGGCACTTTGCTCGAGAACAGTAACGAATTTTGAGTCGAGCTGAACCGGTTCAGATCGATCGAGATGTTCGATCTCGGTTCTTAGCTCGCGGTCATCTGCAATTGTTTCGATTGTATCTACAATGCGATTCTCAATCGTATCGCGATAGTCCTCCTCTTTGCTCCGAATATCAATCGGGAAAGAAACCTCTCCACAGACCTTGTTTATTGCACCGTTGACTGGCGTGATATCTCCAACAGTGGCAACCAGATCTCCATCAGTAGCGGCAGTTGTCGCAACAGATTCGATTGCTGTTATCATCTCGGCAGCACCGCTCAGTGCGTCACACCGTAGCTCCATCGGAGTTGCACCAGAGTGATCGTGGTCCCCAGTTACGGTGACACGACATCTCACAGGCGCACGAATACTAGTGACAAGACCAACATCTAACTCCCGTTCGTCAAGCACCCGGCCCTGTTCAATGTGGAGTTCAAGGAATCCCGCAATTCGTTCGGTATTGATCGTTGGATGAGAGAGATTTTCGGGCTCAAACCCTTGCGATTGCATTGCATGCCATAGTGGGACATCATTTTGATCAGTAGCTGAGAAATCTTCCACTTCGAGTTGACCGAGTGCACCTCGGCTTCCGACTGTATGTTGCCCAAACCGAGCGGACTCCTCGTTCCGAAAAATTGCGAGAGTTGGTGGGTGCGCTGGTTCACACTTGGAATTATATACTGCTTCAATTGCTTCGATTGCAGTAACCACACCCAGGGTCCCATCGAGACGGCCGCCATTGTATACAGAATCAAGATGACTTCCGATATAGATCGAGTCTGACGCCTCCGGCTCTCGAGTTGCGAAGAGATTCCCCATCGAGTCTTCTGTGATTGAATAGCTACTGGAGAGTTCAGCCTGAATATAGGAGAACGCGTCTGACTCTTCGTCTGTATACGCTAGACGAGTGACACCTCCTTTTTGTGTTTGCCCAATTTCCCAGAGGTCGTCAAGACGGCGTTCAATGCGATCGCGATCAATTGCTTGGACCATGGGTTTGAGACTTATACTCACGTTCCCGCATTTGATAATATTTTCTCCCATAGAGTGTCTGATTGGCTTTCAAAACTCGGTAGTAGCTTTGGTTGTGAGTATCATGTCCACCCGACACTAACTATTATAGTGGTAGAGTTGATAGTATATCTATGGAAAATATCAGCACATTTATTGAAGAAAGTGGCGCGATTAAGCGTGGAAGTTTTAAGCTCACCAATGGTTTCCTCACAGACTATTATATTGACAAGTATGCCTTTGAGACGGATCCTGAAATTCTCCACGTAATTGCTTCTGAAATTGCTGATAAAATCTCTACGGACGAGATCGATGTTATCGCTGGCCCTGCCCTCGGTGCAATTCCCCTTGTTACTGCTGTCTCGCTGAAAACTGGCATTCCGGCGGCTTACATTCGGAAAGGCGAAAAACACACGGGAACGCAGGCACGAGTCGAAGGAGAAATCGGGAAAGGGAAACGGGTTGCAGTAGTCGAAGACGTAACGACAACTGGGCAAACCATCCTCGAGACTACTGAATTGGTCCAGGAGGTAGGAGGGGTTGTTGAGAGACTTATCGTCGTCGTAGATCGGAATGAAGATGCTGTCGACAATGTTGCTGAGAGGGGGTATGAGCTGGAGTATTTAGTTCGGGTTGGGGAAGATTTCGATATCTCTGATCAATAGGCATTTGTGTGAAGGTCGTGCGATTGAACTCTGTCCTCATCCGTAGTGTTGGTCGCGAGCGTTGGCCCCAGCACGAAGCATCGCCACGGTTGCTTCGTACGCATCGACGTATCGCTCGGCTTCGACCGTCGTCGTGCGATCGTCGACCCGTTCGACACCAGGCGTGCGGCCGGCACCAGCTGCGTGATTCGTCGCGGACCAGTCCGCCGAAATGGTGACCGGAGTGTCTGGTCGCGAAACAGGCATTGCGTCCGCGTTCTCCACGGCTCGACAAGCCGCAGTGCGAATGTCCGGACGCGTTTCGTCGGGCGAGCGGCAGTTCGCAGTGAATCGATCGATACCCTCTTTGACGATCACGGTCTCGGCTGCTTCCCCTACCTCTTCTCGAGCTTCTGCGGCAGTCGCATCGTCCCCGGTGACGAGTCCCACGGGAATGTCGAGCGACCCGGCAAAGCAAGCGTTCCATCCTAATTCACCCACCTCACGACCGTTGACTCGAAGTCGAACTAATTCGTGACCCATGAAGGTATGGTTGAGGACAGCGCCGGCAGTCCCTGCCTTGGCGTGGTAGCCGACGAACAGCGCGAGGTCGTGATCCGACGAACACCCTTGCATCATCGACCGTGGCTTGGTGTTTCCCCTGATGAGCGTGGCTTCCTCGTGGAGACTCGCTCGAGGCAGGTTCGTCATCGTTGCGTGGGCGTCGTTGACGAGCACCGAATCGGCCCCGCCCTCGAGTGCCCCTTCGATCGCTGCGTTCACGTCGTCGACGAACAACGACTGGGCGTCGGAATACGCTGTTTCGTCCTGGACGACGTCGATCGGATCAGCAACGCCGGTGACACCTTCCATGTCGGCGGACACAAAGACATCCATACTTGCTGAACGGAGTGGCGAATCAAAAAGAATTGGGAGAACTGACCATTGCGAATGATGTGTTTCGGATGTACGGATGAGCACGGTCAGCTACCAACGGCTGAAGCCGTTGGCTTGTCGGTGGACTCCCGTTCTGCCGACACGTAGGCGTCGGGCGCCACGTCAGTAGCGTTCACGGTCATCGATTCACGGCACCTCCACAGGGTGGAGACCAAATTGCTAGGAAACGAGCAACTGTCGGTTGAGGACTGTGGCTCAGTCGAACGCGGAGACGTCGGTTGATAGGATCGTCCGTGCCGCCCGCTCCAGAATCTCGAGCCCGTCTTTCGCCTCGTCGAGGTCAATATACTCGTCGACAGTGTGTGCCTGGGCCAAACTCCCGGGTCCCCACGTGATTGCCGGAGTCTCGGCGTGATTGATGAAATTTCGTACGTCGGTCGATGCCCGTATTCCCCACGGTTCCGGTGAGGCATCCGTCACCGCTGTCGAGTGTTCACGGAAGACTTCCGCTACTGGATGGTCAATCGGGATTTCGGCCGAGGAATAGGTCTCGTCGCGGTCCCACGTGGCTTCGATACCATGGTCGCGGTTAAGTTCCGAGACGACTCGTTCAATCTCGTCGTCCACCTCATCGATCGTCTCGTCGGGGAGAATCCGCCGGTCAAGGGTGACAGCCGTTCGATCTGCGAGCACAGCCTTGTTCGAGCCCTCACCCGCACTGATCTGGGTGACCGTGGCATACGCCTGACCACAGAGAGGGTCACGTCGTTCGCGGAGGCTGGCGTCGTAGTCGTTCAACCTGGCGAGAACCGTTCGAACGTGGTCGATCGGGTTCGTCCCTCGATCTGGGTCGCTCGCGTGTGCGGGCTCTCCAGGCCAAGAAATCTCGTACCATGCCATCCCCTTCTCGCTGGTTGCGACCCGACACTGCGTCGGTTCGAGCACAACACCGACATCGCCGTCGAAACCCGCATCGAGAAGCGATTTGGTTCCTGGGTCGGCTGTCTCCTCGCCCATCGCGGCATGGACGACAATCGAACCATCCAGGCCCCCGTTCTCGATAGCCGATCGGAGGTTGAGAGCCGTGACCATGGCAATGGCGATGGCTGTCTTCATGTCGACACTCCCGCGACCATAGAGTCGACCGTTCTCGATGACGCCTCCGTAGGGAGGATGCGTCCACTCGTCATGATCGCCCGCAGGGACGACGTCCAGGTGTCCGTTCAACACTAGCGTGGGGCGGCCGGCTCCGATTTGTGCGCCCACCTGCTGGCGGTCAGGGTTGGGTTCGTCAACCAGCGTCGACTCAATCCCGTGGTGTGTGAACCAGTCGTGGACGTACTCGGCGCACGCACTCTCGTTCCCCGGTGGGTTCTCAGATTCGATACGAACCAGCGCGGCGGCGAGCGACGGAAGATCAGTCGGATACCGCTTTGTCTCACTTGGTTCGCGATTCATGGCGAGTGCTCCATTTCGTTTTTCGCCGCTCCGTATCGGGCCTCCACGTCGTCGAGCGTCGGTTCGATGCGAGTCACGTCACCGACCGCTCGCTTTGCGCCGGCAGTGTCTTTGAGCCCCATCCCGGTGACGACCGCGACGACAGACTCGTCGGAACTGATGATCCCCTGCTCGCGGGCTCGGCGGATGCCGGCAATGGGGGCCGCGCCTGCCGGTTCGGCGTAGATTCCCTCTGTCTGCCCGAGCACGGTCTCAGCGTCGAGGATGTCGTCGTCGGTCACGGTCAGTGCGGTCCCTCCACTCTCCTCGAGTGCACGACAGGCCTTGAGCGTGTTCCGGGGCCGACCTCGTCGATTTCGTCGTGGCCGTGGAACGCATCGTGGATCGCGCTCGCTCCTTCGGGCTGGACACCGAGCATTTTGGGCGTGTCCTCGACGTAGTCCAGTTCGTCGAACTCTCGGAATCCCTTCCAGCAGCCGCCGATCGTACACCCATCGCCCATCGAGAAGACGACCCAATCGGGAATCGAATCCTGCGTCTGCTCGGCGAGTTCGTGGCCAACGGTTCGCTTTCCCTCGATCTGGAAGGGGTTGATCGCCGCATTTCGGTTGTACCAGCCATATGACTCGGTGACATCCATACTCAGATCGTACGCTTCGTCGTAGCTCCCAGCGACCGCGAGGACGTCGGCTCCGTAGACACGGGGCTGGACGAGTTTTCCTTCGGGGGCGCTTTCAGGAACGAATATGCGGCAGTCGAGATCGGCTCGTGCCGCGTAGCCTGCAAGCGATGCGGCGGCATTCCCCGTCGACGCGCAGGTGACGATGTTTTGGCCAGCGTGGCGTGCCTTGGTGACGGCAACACTGGTCGCACGGTCCTTGAAGCAGCCCGTCGGGTTCAGGCCGTCGTTTTTCACGTGAACGTCGACGCCGAGTTCGGCGCTCAGTTGCGGTGCGTCGAGCAGGTCCGTCCCACCCTCATCGAGTGTGACCGGCGTCGCTTCCGTGTCTACCGGGAGGAACGCACGGTATTTCCACTGGGTCTGGATGTTTCCATCAAGTGGCGCGTCGAACCGGTCGTGGATGACGTCGTAATCGTACACCACCTCGAGGATACCGGCGACACCGTCGTGTTCCGGACAGGTGTACACGACCTGGTCTGGGTCGTACGTCGCTCCACAGAGCGTACATTCGAGTGTTTCGACATGATCGAGTGTCATACGGTACCTTGCGTCTGCTGCTATATTATATCCCCTCAGCCATGTCGATGTTTGAATAAGAGTGAGTACGACCTCCGTGGGCCTGTTCACGTTGTTCGCCACGAAAATGCGTTGGGGACTGTGACAGGTTCCTCTGTACCTGTTCAGTTCGAACTCGGGTGCAAATAAGCACAATCAATCCGCCAAGACCAGACATCCACCACAGGTCGTTGCTGTGTCTTACCCCTTCAGGGCGGAGAGGATGTCAACTGATGTAGTCGCGTCAGAGTTCTCGTTAGAGTCGCTGAGACACCCAGCAAAGGGGGCCGCGAGAGTGGTGACAGACGCCGTGAGAAACGTGCGACGGTTCATACCAGAACGAATGGATTCGCTAGGTAAATGCTTTCTCCAGACTCAAATAGGAATTTTATCCTTCGAAGAGGCTGCCAATGTGAGTCTGTTCAGCTGGTTGGTTGTAAACTGCCGGCCCTAGTTATTTTGACATTCAGACTTCCTTCAGAACGAGCCTCAACAAATAGAGAGAGAGAGAGGGAGACTGCTCGTAACGGGTCAGCAGTAAGGAGACGTGAGAGCACAAACAGATGTTTGGTGTCTTATGATTTGTAGAAATCCATCCTCCGACAGTTTGGTTCTACTAAGACACGAATTCGTATAGCGATATGAACTTTACTGGGGCAGAAATAATAACGATTCGGATGGTATAGCTCTTGAAACACTCACTAACGAGCGACACTATTTCCGTCTAATCTTACTCTACATTAGGCCAATAATGTACGGTGGATTTACTAGGGGCCGCGCCGTCTGGTAAGCCGAGTCGATGGATCACAGCAATTCAGGGGCTTCACCCCAGGGAAAACCCCTCGAAGACGCCCTCGCGGAGTTCCTCGAAAGCAAGTCTGGCAACTACGCCGCGAACTTAGAGCGCGTCGTCGGCCAGTGGATCTCCTACTGCGCCGATCGGGACGTGCGGACACTCGAGTCCGTCACGAAACGCACGATGGGACACTACGCCAGCCACCTTGGTCGGCGCGTCGATGCAGGCCAATCCGACGCCGTCGACGGCGGGATTGCGGCCTCAACCGCACACACATACTACAATCTGGTCTCGGCGTTCCTGAGTTGGGCTGTCAAATGGGACTACCTCGCCGAGAATCCGGCCGAAAAGGCCGCCGCGAAAGACGAACTCCCGTCGAAGAACTCGAGTAACAGCGGCGACCAACAGTTCTGGTCGCCCGAACAGCGCCGAACGATCATGGGCTACGTCGACGAGCGTGCGCGAACAGCAATCGACGAGCGCGGCACCGATGCACTCGAGGAGGTCCGCGACCGCGCGCTGGTTGCGCTGCTCGCTTATGCTGGCGTTCGTGGCGCGGAGGTACTGGCCGACTCGCGCGACGAGCGACGAAACGGCTTGCGCTGGCAGAGCGTCGATCTCGAAAACGGCGTGATTACGGTCCTTGGGAAAAGCCAGGACAAAGAGGAGACGGCACTCCCCGACCAAGCGGTCACACCGTTGCGGCGACTCGAAACGATTCTCGACCCCCCGGCAGCCGACTGGCCAGTGTTCCCGTCTCGGCACCCACCGTCGTTGTACAAAGCAATCGACGCCGCGGGACACGAGAAACCGGACGGCGACCCGTGGGGGTATGTCCTTGAAACCGGCATCGAACCGCCGTCGATGAGCACCTCGGGCGCTCGCACGCTGTTGAAGCGCCTCTCCGACGAGGCGGACGTACCGCTCGACGACTCGCCGAAAGACTATCTCACGCTGCACGGAGCCCGCCGTGGTGTCGGCGAGAAACTCTATCGTGAGCGCGGGGCCGCCGCGGCACAACGAACCTTGCGCCACGCCGACCCACAGACAACGTCGGAAATGTACTCGCACATCGAAGCGAGCGAGTTGGCCGAAGACAATACGGCGGTGTTCGACGATGAATGAGCGAAAAATAAACACCTCAAGACACTCGCCGCAGGCTTCTTAGACCGTACCGGACATGAAATGGAGGCAGTCAAGAATTGGTCGCACGACGGGAATTCAGGACACAACCGCGAGTGGGTGTACGATCCCTTCTGGTTTGAGGTTCCGTATAGTCCAGGTGTTGCTGACGTGGCTTGCGATTGTACTGATTGCAATACGTCTGTTGAAGTCGGAGATACGCCAGCGAGAAAGGTGTATGAAGCATGTTAGTCTCCCTCCATTGATTCGGTCGTTGTAATCCCGTATAAAGATGCGTCCGATTTCCGGTTCCGCGGGGAGATACGACACGTCTGTTTCTTTCACGAGGCCTCTGTCCGAATCCCCAACCAACTTGAGAATAAATGTCTTGAACACAACGAGTAGGCTAGGTACGGTCAGGTTGATCTACGGCGTCGTCGAGCTGGTCGATCGGATCGACGCGATCGGCCGTTGTGATCGCGAGGGGGATGTCACCTGTTCCCCTCGGCACAGGCCGAGAGCGGGCACGTCGTCGGCGAGACGATACAGGCGCGGTTCCAACGTGTCGCCGATCGTGCCGGCGTCCGGGTACGGGGTGAGCTACCGACCTCGAAAATGGGCCGGCGATTCTGGTATACGACGTATCTCGACTCATAGAAGGAACTCCTCGCAAGTCTGGACGTAATCGCTGCGGAGCAGGGCAGTTCTGATGCGAGTGTCGTTCTAAAGAACGATCTCTCGGAAGCTGAACGGCAAGAGTACCGGCGTGAGCTCATGCGAGAGCGGCTTGCAGAGGCGTTTAACGGATAATGGTTGCGTCCGTTGTCGGATTGTCGCTTGTGTGACCACCGAGGAGTGGACCAGTCTCGAGGTCGTCAATCGCAAAATTACGGTCCCTCTCCTGAGGATCTTACTTGTCGCTGTCGTTCTCGACGACGTATTGGAATCCGTCCGATTCCTCCGCGTCCTCGCCGATCACGTGATTATCTTTGAAGTAGGGATAGCCTCGTCCGCCGTACGGATCGACACACGTTCCATCGGGATCCTCGTCCTCCTCGTCGCGGTCGTCGGTCATCGCTCACGCTTCTTTCTCACTCCAGCCTATTGAGTATCGCTTTCACATTCCGGAGTACATTCCACCAGTCGCTTACGTTTGTTTCGCGACTTCTTTTTCGATTTTGGGTCCTTTCTAATGCTTATTAGACGTAATGTCTAATGTGTTTTATCCTCTGAATTCCCTGGGGTAATAAAAGGAGGGGCCGTAAATTCAGCGATCTCGGATCGGTCCGTCACGCTCGGTCCGACCGATCGCTTGGTGATGGATTCGATCTGGAGCCGCTGATGTAACTGTCGAGCCTAAACGTCTTGAGGTGGCCACTCTATCAACTCTATATTGCTATACAAATCTCCCACATCGGTATTTTCCTGCTCCTCGTCGAACTACCCATATGACGAGGACCGAACTCCCCGACCCCGAGACTGACAGTACGACGAGCGTCGAACAAGCAATCGCGACCAGGGTGAGTCGCCGGTCGTTCGCCCGAACGCCGGTGACAACCGCGGACGTGAGTCAGGTGCTGTGGGCCACACAGGGAGTCACCCACGAAAGAGACGGGATCGAAATGCGCGCTGCGCCGAGTGCCGGCGCGACGTATCCAATCGTCGCGTTTCTCGAGGTCGCGCCGGACGGCAGCGAACGCCTGGAGGCGGGGCTGTACCGGTACGAGCCGACGGGTCACGCGCTCGAGGTATCGCTCGAAACGACTGTTCACGACGATCTTACGCGCGCCGCGCTGAGCCAGGAAGTCGTGCGGGACGCGCCGGCGACGATCGTCCTGGCGGCAGACTACGATCGAACCCGAACACAGTATCCGGACCACGGCGATCGGTACGTCCACATGGAGGCCGGCCACGCCGCGGAGAACGTCCACCTCGTCTGCGAGTCGCGGAACCTGAATACCTGTCCCGTGGGCGCGTTCTCCGACGCCGATGTCGCCGACGTGCTCGACCTGCCGGGACGACTCGACCCGCTGTACCTGCTGCCGTTCGGCCACCGACGGACTGAGAACTGACCCGGCGTGTTGGGTAGTCGGTCCTTGATGTCGTCCGCTTCGACCCCGGTACGTCCGCCATGAGTTCGTATGCGTCGCCACGAACAGAGCGCCGAACCCGAGTCGAGGCGCGAGTGCTGGTCTCGACCACGCCTGACGTCACTCCTCGGGTGGGACCGTCACCACCGGAATCGGCGACGTTTCGATGGTACGCCGGGTGACGCTTCCGACCAGAAACCTGTGGAGCCCGCTTCGCCCGTGGGTCCCCATGACGATCAGATCGATGTCGTGCTCCGTTGCGTAGTCGACGATTTCACGTGCGACGGGACCGTTCAGTTTTGCCTGCTCGTACTCGAGTCCCTCCCGATCGGCGATTTCGTGTGCCCTCTCGAGTGCATCGGTCACGCGCTCGTCCCACTCTTCTTGCGCCTTGGCTCCCCTGGTCATCTCTGGGATTACCGCCAGCGCGTGGATCGTTGCGTCAGATGGGTTCGCGATCTCTGTAGCCTGTTCGATCGCGTGAATGCTCGGGTCGCTACCATCGGTCGGTGTCAGGATGTGTTGGACCATGGTACCACTAACTGATCTGTACACGATTTGCGTAATAAAGCACGTGGGTGAAAACGACCGTTCCTCTGGGGTGAGATCCTCTTCGCCGTAAAAGGTCGTCTCGGGTAGTCGATGTTAGCATGGTCCTGATACTCGACTCTGACACGTCGGGCGATATCGAATTCACGGAGGCGGTCGCCGTTGACTTGACTGTTGACGAGATCGAGAGCGCTGGCCGTTTTAGCTGTCTTGGCGCTGGCCGGTCGCTCCATTTTTGGTCCCACGGAGAATCTCGGTGAACGAATGCGACTCGAGGCCACCACGATCGACATCGGCACATCTCGTCCGCTGGTCCTGCTGAACACGTTCGACGCGGACGAACTGGGTGCACATCCGCTCGACCGCGTCCGGATCGGGTGGGAGGGGGAGACGACCACCGGGATCGTCAAGCGGACCGACGAACTGGTCGAGCCGGGCATCGTCGGCGTGACCGAACCCCTCCACCACGTACACGGTGACGTCGGGATCACGCTCGCGGGGACGCCGCCGTCGGTCCGGTGCGTTCGGAAGAAACTGGACGACGTCGAACTTGGGCGGGCGGAACTCGAGCGGATCGTCCGGGACGTCCACGAACACCGGCTCTCGGACGTCGAGTTGAGCGCGTTCGTCTCCGCGGTCTACGCGAACGGGCTCTCGCTGGCCGAGACGAAGCACCTGACCGAGGCGATGAGCGGCGTTGGCCAGCGACTGCAGTGGGATCGCCCGGTCGTCGCGGACAAACACTCCATCGGGGGCGTGGCGGGCAACTGCGTGACGCCGATCATGGTCGCGATCGTCACCGAAGCCGGCGTGACGATGCCCAAGACCTCCTCGCGGGCGGTAACCTCGCCGGCCGGCACTGCGGACGTGATGGAGGTCCTCAGTGATGTCGAGTTCTCGATCGACGAGATCGAACGGATAGTCACCGACACCAACGGCTGTCTCGTCTGGGGTGGCGGTGTTGATCTCTCGCCCGTCGACGACGAGATCATCCGTGCGGAGAACCCGCTATCGATCGATCCCGAGGGACTGCTGATGGCGTCAGTGCTCTCGAAAAAACAGAGCGCCGGCTCGACCAACGTCGTGATCGATATCCCCTACGGCGAGGGGGCGAAAGTCGAGAGCCTGGTTGCTGCCCGCGAACTCGCGGACGATTTCAAGCGCGTCGGCGACCACCTGGAGATGGATGTCAGCTGTGCGATCACCCACGGGACCGATCCGATCGGCCGTGGCATCGGTCCCGTCCTCGAGGCCCGTGACGTCCTCGCGGTGCTCGAGGGTAACGGCCCGGATTCGCTCCGGCTGAAGTCGTTGCGGCTCGCCGAGATGTTACTCGAGCACTGTGGTGTCGACGCCTCTGCGACCGAAATTCTCGACTCCGGCAAGGCACTCGAGCAGTTCCGGACGATCGTTGCCGCACAGGGGGGCGATCCGGACGTCGAATCGACGGATCTCGAGCCCGGCGAGGAGTCGACGACCGTCCGGGCAGATCGGGCCGGGATCACGAGTCGCGTCGACAACAGGCAGCTGTCTGACCTCGCACGGCGTGCCGGCGCACCGCGTGACAGCGGGGCCGGACTCGTCGTCCACCGAACGGTTGGCGACGAGGTCGAACTCGGGGATCGGCTGTACACGATCCACGCCGAAACCGAGTCCAAACTCGAGGAGGCAGTGTCGTTCGCCGACCAACTCGAGCCGATCAGGGTTCGGAGCAAGGCCGACGCATTAATCGAACGACGGTAGCGATCGGGGATCGAGGTAGCTAACACACGCTCGCGACGCGACCGGTGGATGATTCACTGTTCCCGTACAATCGTTACAGGAACCGAAGACCGACGGAGTGTGGTCTCTGCGACACTCCCGAGCATGATACGTTCGATGCCACTTCGGCCATGGCTCCCCATGACCACGTGATCAAAATCACCCCCGTCGATGTGGTTGACAATTCCGTGACCCGGCCGTCCATACCGCCAGTTCGTTTCTACGGTTTTGTCGTACTCTTCCGCAATGGCCTGTGCCTTTTCGAACATCTGGTTCGCAGTTCCACGCGCTTTTTCGAGCCATCTGTGCCGATAGTCTTCTACCCCGGCATCAGTATGCTCAGCGAACGGTTCGACGACGTGAAGCACTTCGATAGACGCGTCTGGAAACGTTTCCATCGCGAATCGCAACGATGCATCTGCCGGACCACTACCGTCGTACGGTACGAGAACGCGCGCCCCCATATCTGATGGATTCCAGTATCGTATTTAGTCCTGTGGGGGTATCGATACGACCGGTGTGATGGAACAGCCTCCACATCGGACATCGGTTGGGACCCATTGAACGGGTTGTGGGGGGCTCCGACCGTGACTCGCCCGACTGCCTGAGACTATTGGACCTCTCCGAACTACTGTCGATTTAGTGGCCACTATCGTCATTATGAATTTAAATAATGTGTGGGTAAGTCAAGACTGACGATACCATTCGGTTGACTTTCTACTCAGATGTTGTGGTAGCGACCACCCTTTCACCTGAGGGTATGAGACGTTACTTCGATCAGGACCCTCTCGATAGAGTAGGCCAGGATCTCAGTCTTAACGGGGTAAGAAATCAGTTATGCGTCGTCATCGACGAGAAACATCGCGTCGCTGAGATCGCGTTCCTCGGTCAGTCGAGGCTGGAATACAGCGGCTCGATATGGACTTCGACGTCCGGCACAGTGACAGCAAGAAGTAGACATGGGGACTATTGTATTGCTTGAAAGAGGCAAGTCCACACCTGCGTAATTGTGCTGGATATTTGTTAGAAACGCTAGCACGCCGTTTACTCACAAAACCGGATACGTAATGGGGAACCTCACCAGATTACTTGGTTCAGTGACCTTCGGCGAAGACAACGTCTTGATCAAACAGATTCACAATCTCACTTTCGGAATAGGAGAGTGCCTCCAGTATCTCAGCCGTGTGTTCTCCCTTTTTCGGTGGTTGTGTGGAGAACGTTCCATCGTGAATCGCTGAACTGAATCTGAACGGGAGTGCAGGCGTGACGACCTCCTCATCAGCTTCTGGATTATACGAGTCGACGAGCATCGATCGATCAGCAACGTGAGGATCCGAGTCTACGATGTCACTAACCGTTCGTACTGCACCGGTTGGAACACCGGCATCCATGAGACCCTTCTCGAGTTCGATCGCATCGTACGATTCGAACTCGGCAGTGAACTCATCTTTGATGAGATCACGGTGTTCCAATCTGTCGTCGATTGTCTCGAACCGCTCGTCCTCGAGTAGGTCTTCGCGACCCAGGAACCGACAGAGGCGCTCGTACATCGCTTCAGACAGGGTTGCAAGATAGATGTGTCCGTCTCCCGTCGGAAAGACACCATTTGGTGCACTGCCGATACCCTGTCCACCTGCGCGCTCGGGTAGTTCTCCGGTTCGGTCGTATCGCGAGATCCAGTAGGACATCCACGCAATGGCGACATCGAACAGCGAGATATCGATTTCAGTGCCCGATCCTCCCCGATCTCGCTGGCGGACGGCAGCCAGAATTGCATACGCGGCGTTAGCACCTGTTCCACAATCGATCAGGCTCGCGCGGATTCGGACTGGGGGCCGATCAAGGTAGCCGGTGATTGCCATCAGACCGGAGAGTGCCTGGACACATGGGTCGTATCCGGGATACGAACTGTAGGGCCCAGTTCGGCCAAACCCGGATAGTGAACAATAGATGATGTCTTCGTTTCGTTCACGAACCGACTGATAGTCAAGGTCGTACTTTTCAAGGACACCAGGTCGGAAACTCTCGACGACGATATCGGCTTCGTCGACCAGTTCTGTAACGATTGCGTGTCCCTCGTCGGTTTTCATATTGACGCAAACGCTTTGCTTGCCGTGATTGAACGGGGTGAACATACTCCCGCCCATCAAGTTCCGGAAGTTATCGCCTGACGGGGGTTCGACCTTGATCACGGTTGCTCCCATTTCCCCGAGTAATTGTGTACAGACGGGGCCTGCTATCGATTGGGTTAAGTCAACGATGGTAAGATCGTCTAACGGCTGCATACAAGTGAGGGTTATACCGAACTGAGAAAGTCTTTTTGGGAACGGTTTCCAAATGGGTTTTGGGGACGTTCCAGAGTCAAGCCCTAGATCTGTAGCCAGTAGACACCCATCCGATCAGTGAACTGTCCCCACTTGCCTTCTTTCGCTTGCTCCTTGCGAGTAGGGCTTCCGGTTTCCAGGACACGTGTGAAGATTCTTCCCTGATAGATAGTACATTGGAGCTCGCAAAAGCAGTAGCGAAACGGGAAGCCTCGGGGTTTGATCCCGAGGCAGTTCACAGGCAATTGAGGAGCTTTCCCGGGACTTGAATCCGGGGCGATTCACGAGTATGTGAGGTTCAACTCAATCTCGTTAACAACACTTTGCATGACGTTTGGAATTTCATCTTCGAATCGTTCGCTATGCATTCGGTGGCTTGGACCGGCAACGGCAAATGCTCCAAGTACGTCTCCATCGGGGCCGATTAGCGGAACACCAATAGCATGGAGTCCGTCTGTGCTTTCGGCGCGATTGAACGCATATCCCCGGTCTCGGATCGCCTTCAGTTCCTCAAAGAGCTCAGTTTCGGTTGTAATCGTCGAATTCGTTGCAGCGGGTAGTCCGTGCTGATCTATTATTTGTTGGACGCGCTGTTTCGGCAAGTGGGCGAGAATTGCTTTCCCGCCCGAGATTTGGTGCATATAGAAGCGTTTCCCGAGGCGAGCGCGGGTGAAGACACCCATCTGTCCTGCCTCTCGTGCTAACACGACAGACCGACCGTGCTCTTCAGTGGAAAACTGGACCGTCTCACCAGTCCGTTCTGCCAGCTCTCTCACCTTGGACTCGATTTGTTTGATGCTGTCAAACTGGTGGAGTGCATATCCGCCGATATCCAGAAAATGGAGACCAATTCGGTACTTTCCGTTGTCGTTGACAACATAATCGTGTTCACGGAGCGTTGCTAGGTGTTTGTGCACTGTCCCTTTTGACACTCCGACCGTCGTAGCCAGTTCCGAAACGGTTGCCCCATTCTGGTGTTTTAGCTCCTCAACTATTCTGAGGGTTGTGTTAACGCTTTTAATCTGCGTTGACGCCGAATCGTTTCCGTGTGGGGACATTGTCTGATACAGGTCTGGTTGCGAGAAAAGGTTTACTCATTCGAAACAGATTCGATCGCTCGTTCGCTATCCTGACCGTGACGAGAATATACCGACTGCTGGTTATTGTTGGTCGTGAGTCCCTCTCTGAGAGGTCCTTCAACACTTACTGACGTCATGCTACAATGAACTTCACAGCAGTATCGGACTGAGATGGTACAGATATCGCAGTAGAGACCACTATTGACAGAGTGCATCAAGGGTTCCCATAGCCAGAAGCGAATTCTATTTCTATTACGTCGAGCCTACTCAGCAGGCCACCACTCTTGTTTCGTATGACGAAATAATAGGGGGGATTCGCCTCAATCTCTCACAATCACTCATACGAAGTGCAATAATTAGAATGTGCGCCCGAAAAACGGTTAAATCATACCTCTGGATAACTCATATTACTCGTTTATACATGCTGATTACCATCATTCGATAGTATAGATCCCTGATTTTGGGACGTGCTTTACACGAGTACTTGTGTAAATATCTGGCGGCGATCTTGATCAGTTATAATACATCAGTACGACTGTAAATGTCGGCAACACTCTAGTTCAAACCGAGTGTTACTGTCAGACAATAATCGTACTATCTCACACGCGCTCAACTCGCCAGACAATGGTTTCGCACCACGAAATGAAGTCTGGTCACCTCCACTTTTTACCATTGAGTTCTTTGGTTCCATTCTGTGAAGATACTCTGGATATAGGGTGCAGATATTTCATAACTCGCCTCTACACTGCCCATTTGTTTCTACCGAACGGAAAAAACCGAGTTCATAATGGTATCTTCAACATCTCTGATAGACGCGCCACTGGACGTGGAGACCGGTCACATGAGTACCTGCTTCTATAGTAACAACTGCAACTAGTTACACACTGATCGCCGAGCAGACTGGCGATCAGGTGTGCAGTGACTTGCAGTGGCTACTATAGCGTCTCTTCAACTGTGGACTGTGTTCGAACAACGGTGTGCTTATTTCGTATCGATTGGTACAAACATGCGTATGCCAGACGCTTACGTAGTCGGTGCAGGACAATCAGACTATGGTTCGTTTCCAAGTGAAAGCTACCGCTCATTGTTCCGAACGGCGTTCGAGGAAGCAGTAGCGAGCGTTCCGAACGGAGTCGAGACGGACGACGTCGACGAAGCCTTTATCGGCACGCTCGGCGTCGGTGGCCGCCAGCTCGGACTCTCGGGGCCGGCAGTAACCGAACACGTCGGTCTCGATGGCGTTCCGTGCACGCGCGTCGAAAACGCCTGCGCAGCGAGTGGCTTTGCGACTCGCCAGGCCGTCCAGGCAGTCAAGTCCGGCATGGCGGACGTCGTCCTCGCGGGCGGCTTCGAGATTATGACGGACATGAGTTCGGACGCGACGAAGTACTGGCTCGGCGTCTCCGGTGAAACCGAGTGGGAGCGACTCTCTGGTACCACTTTCTCCGGGGTGTACGCCCAGATGGCAAGCGCCCACATGGAAGAGTACGGCACCACGCGCGAGCAACTCTCGCGCGTCGCCGTCAAGAACCACGCTAACGGCGCGAAGAACCCGCACGCGCAACTGGGATTCGAGTGTTCACTCGAGGACGCCCAGTCGGCACCGGTCGTCGCGGATCCGCTCAATCTCTACCACTGCTGTCCGACCTCCGACGGTGCGGCCTGTGCACTGATCGTCAGCGAGGATGTCGTCGACGACTATACGGACGATCCGATCCGCGTCGCCGGCGTCGGTGCTGGCAGCGACAGTGTCGGACTCTTCCAGCGTGATTCCTACACGGGCGTCCCGGCGAGCCAGCGTGCCGCTGAAACGGCCTACGAGATGGCTGACATCAGCCCAGAAGAACTCGACTTCGCGGAGGTCCACGACTGCTTCGCGATCGCTGAACTGCTGGCCTACGAGGATCTCGGCTTCTGCGAGAAGGGCGGGGCTGGCGAGTTCATCGAGTCCGGCGCGACCGAACTCGGCGGTGAGCTCCCGGTCAACACGTCGGGCGGGCTCAAATCGAAGGGGCACCCGATCGGCGCAACCGGTTCCGGTCAGGTTGTCGAGGCGTTCAAACAGCTCTCGGGGAAGGCCGGAGAGCGACAGGTCGAGAACCCAGTCCGCGGGCTCACCCACAACGTCGGCGGTAGCGGCGGTGCATCTGTGATTCATATTTTCGAGAAGGAAACGGAGGTGAGCGCCTGATGGTCGCTATTACTGCTGTCGGCGCGTACGCACCGCGATTCCGTATTACGGCCGAAGAATTCGCAGACGCCTGGGGTCACTTCCAGGCCTCCGGTATCTCCGAGAAGGCCGTTCCCGCGGCCGACGAGGACGCCCTGACGATGGGCTACGAGGCTGCAACGCGCGCACTCGAGTCAGCCGACCTTACTGGCGAGGCTATCGACTGGCTTGGCTTCGCATCCTCTCGCCCACCGCTCGCAGAGGAGGACTTGACGGCCCGTCTGGGCGCGATGCTCGCCGTCAGCGAGGCGGCCACTCGTCACGTCTTCACCGGCAGCACGCGCGCCGGCACCCGCGCGCTCTGGGCCGGCATAGACGCCGTCGCTGCTGACGAGACCACGACGGGGCTCGTCGTCGCCGCCGACGCACCGGTCGGTGAACCCGACAGCGAACTCGACCACGCCGCCGGCGCAGGCAGCGCTGCGTTCGTCCTCGAATCGAGCGGCCCCGCCGAGATCGTCGACCGCGCCGAGTACTCCCGCCCCTACCCCGGCACCCGCTTCCGGAACACCGGCGAGGAGGAGACTCAGGGCCTCGGCGTCACCCAGTACGACCGCCAGGCGTTCACCGAAACCATCGCTGGCGCTGTGGCTGCACTCGAGTCCAATTCCAACGACGACCTCGAGCCAGCGGCCGCCGCCATCCAGGCACCGAACGGGAAACTCCCCTACCGCGCCGCCGGCGCGGCCGGCGTGGGCACCGACGAGATCCAGGCCGCTGCAACGGTTCACGACCTTGGCGACCTCGGTGCCGCGAGCGTCCCCGTCTCGCTCGCCAGCGCGCTCGCAGAGGGTCACGAGTCGATTCTGGGCGTCTCATTCGGTAGTGGAGCCGGTGCTGGCGCTTTCTTGCTTACCGTTGATGGCGAGGTTCCGACTGAAACGGCCCTCGAAGGCGGCGATTCGCTCTCATATGCTGAATACCTTCGTCAGCGGGGCGTCGTCACCTCGGACCCTCCAGCTGGTGGTGGGGCATACGTTAGCGTCCCGTCGTGGCGACGGTCGATCCCACAGCGATACCGACTTGAGGCGGGCCGTTGTCCCGAGTGTGGAGCAGTGACCTTCCCACCAGAGGGTGCCTGTGCCAGCTGTGGCTCGCTTGATGAGTATGACTTCACCGAGCTTTCTGGCGATGGGGTTGTCGAGGCTGTAACGACAATCTCACAGGGTGGTGCGCCCCCGGAGTTCGCGACCCAGCAGTCACAATCGGGTGACTATGCGGCCGCAATCGTTGCGTTTGACGTTGCAAACGGTGAGGAGACCGTCAGCGTTCCGGTAATGGGAACTGACGCTGCGCCTTCAGCGTTTGTCGTCGGAGACCGTGTCGAGACGACGATCCGTCGGATCTACACGCAAGAGGGTGTGACACGATACGGGTTCAAGATTCGACCACCACACGACGACTAACGAAGCGCTACTCACAGCACTCTCCGCCGAGCGGTCGCCCCATCGTTGCGGCCGAATACGAACGTTTTTCACGATACTCTCGGTCCAGTCATCTATGCGAATTGCAGTGCTTGGAGCAGGGAGTATGGGACACGGAATTGCACAAGTATCGGCGATGGCTGGTCACGAAGTCGTGCTTCGTGATATCGAACCAGACCGTGTTGAAGCAGGTATCGAGGGAATTCGGGAGAACTTACAGGGCGGTGTCGACCGTGGCAAAGTGTCGGAGGACACGATGGCAGACACGCTTGGTCGGATCGAAAGCGAGACCGATCTCGAATCGGCAGTGCACGACGCCGACCTGGTCATCGAAGCCGTGCCGGAGGATATAGATCTTAAGAAGCAGGTCTTCAGCGACGTGGAAGATGCAACTGCTACGGGGACGATCATCGCCTCGAACACGTCTTCACTGTCAGTGACGGAGATTGGAAGCGCACTTGACCAGCCGGAATACGCTGTTGGCCTCCATTTCTTCAACCCGCCACACTTGATGGATCTGGTTGAAATTGTGATCGCAGAGCAGACGAGTGAACAGACTGAGAAGGCTGCTATCGACTACGTCCAAAGCCTCGAAAAGGAAGATGTCGTCGTCCGAGATACTGCCGGGTTCGCCTCATCGAGACTTGGTGTTGTCACTGGACTCGAGGCGATTCGGATGGTCGAGGAAGGCGTTGCCAACCCAGCAGATATTGACGAAGCGATGCGGATTGGATACGGCTATCCGATGGGACCGCTCGAATTGACAGATCTCGTCGGACTTGATGTCCGTCTCCACATCGCCGAATATCTCCGTTCAGAACTGGGTGAACGGTTTCGGCCACCACAGACCCTTCGCCGGAAGGTCAGGGCGGGTAACCTCGGAAAGAAAACGGGTGAGGGCTTCTACGTCTGGGAGGACGGTGACCGTGTTGGTATGAGCGGTGACTGGTCAAACGATACGTAAGGAGTACATCGCAGCAAGCAGTGACCGGCTGTTGACCCCCATGTGTTTCCCCATTGTCACTGGCTCGGTCCGACTCGAAACTCCTTTTACACCCGTCTGACGAGTGTACACATGGCATTCAGTCTGTCGGATGAGCACGAAGCTATCCGTGATGCTGTCCGTGAGTTCGGTGAAAACGAGATTACGCCGGTTGCGGAGGAACATGACCGGGAGGGCAAATACCCTGAAGACCTCCGACGAAAAGCCGCCGAGTACGACTTCGTCGCGCCAAGTATTCCGATCGAGTACGGTGGTGCCGGCATGGACAAGCTTTCGAAGACGATCGTCACCGAAGAACTGTGGCGAGCTGATCCCGGAATCGGATCGGCGGTCGGCAGCGCAGGCTTCGGAACGAACATGATCGTCGAGTTCGGCGACGAGTGGATGAAAGAGGAGTGGCTCCCGAAAGTCGCAAGCGGCGACGTTGCGTCCTGTTCGATGATTTCCGAACCCGCTCACGGCTCGAACGTCGCGGGAATTGAGACAGTCGCCGAAAAAGACGGTGACGAATACATCCTGAACGGGAACAAGATGTGGATCACGAACGGAACGGTCGCCGATGTCGGCGTTGTCATGGCGAAAACGACCCCAGGAGAGCGCCACCGCGGCATCACCGCCTTCCTCCTGCCAATGGATACTGACGGTGTTCTGACCGAGAAAATCGACAACAAGCTCGGTATCCGCGCTTCGGACCTCGCCGAAGTGGTTATCGATGACGCGCGCGTCCCCGAGGAAAACGTCATCGGTGAGGTAGACAACGGCTTCTACCAGCTGATGGAGTTCTTCGCTTCCGGCCGAACCAATGTCGCCGCACAGGCCATCGGTGCTGCACAGGGTGCACTCGATGCCGCAATCGACTACGCTGGCGAGCGCGAGCAATTCGGACAAAAAATCGGGGAGTTCCAGGCGATTGAACACAAGCTTGCCGAGATGGCAACTCGAGTGGAGGCTGCGCGATCGCTGACCTACCGCGCTGCAACTGAAGTCGAGCAGAACAATCAGGACGTCGCCGCGCAGTTCTCGAGTATGGCGAAGCTGTTCGCCAGCGAGATTGCGGTGGAGGTCGCGGACGAAGGCGTTCAGGTTCACGGTGGGTCGGGTTACGTCACGGACTACCCTGCAGAGCGCTACTATCGTGATGCCCGCATCACGAAAATCTACGAAGGGACAAGCGAAATTCAGAAGAATATCATCGCTGATCGATTGCTGTGAAGAGGGGGTTTCGACGAATCTCTAGGGATTGATTCACGTCACAGTCATTTTCACTTCGTAGGTTTCGCCCCTTGGTGTCGAACGCGCCTGAGATTGCCCCATCCAGATCAGTGAGTAATCGTGGGGACAGGTGCCAGATGCCTCGTTCATGTCTTCGAGTGATCTGCCCGAAGTTGCTGTATCGGTCTCTGGTCCTGTCCCTCGTTTCTCCCCTCACGTATCGAATCTGTAAGAGGATGTTCACGGACAATAGTAATCTTTATTTATTGGTTACACCCAGCATGGGATATGGCATCAAGGCAAATTGATAGACGTAGCTTTCTGCAAGTAGCTGGTGGCGCTGGTATTGCTGGATTAGCGGGATGTCTCAGTGGTGATGTCGAGGCAGTCTCGATCGGTATCCCCGGTGACTCCTCTACCACCGGACAGTCTACGCAGGCTCTCCAATCGGTCGTTCAAAGCGAGTCGGAATCGATTCGTTTCGATGCTGAGGACTCGGGCGGAGACCCAGCAAGCATCAGACTCTACAATAACGGTGAAATTGACGGCTACTCGGCGAGCAACTTTATTTCGACGAACGCGCTCAACGACGTGGAACCGTTCCACGAGGATCCCGTCGATGGAATTGCGTATCAGGGCTTCCAAATTGGTGTGCTTGAACTTCACTGGCTTGCACTCGATGGATCGGGTATCGAGACGACTGACGACCTCCTCGACGACGATATAACCGTCTGGATGCTTCCGCCTGGCTGGGGTCTCCGTCAACTCAGTAATACGGTTCATGAATCGATCGGGATCCGAGATGAACTCGAGACGAACGAGATTGATGCCGACACGGGTGACATCGCTGGTCGAGTGGACGAAGGCGATGTTGACGCGTTGATCTCCTATGGTGCAAACGGTGTTAACCTCCCTGGCTGGGCGACGGAAGTCGACGCTCGAGAGGATCTCTATGCCGTTGAAGCGACTGAGGAATTCCGTGAGGGCGCTGCAGACGCTGAAGGTGTCGATACCGGGACGGTTGAGGCCTACGGCTACGATCAAGATCTCGACGCCGACGAAGTATTCACGTGGCGCGAAACGTTCCAGTTCTTCTTCTCAGAAGACATGTCTGCTGATGTCGCTTACGAGGTCGCTGAAATCAGCCATGAGCATTGGGAAGATGCACGCGACGCCCAGGAAGCCTATCCTGACCACTCTGAGCTAGATACCATGACCAGCGCCTACATGGAGGATCAACCGATCCACCCGGGTGTTGCCGACTTCCTCGAGGATCAGGGAGCATGGGATGATTCCTGGACGCGCGGCGAGTAACTAGTCCCGACAGCACTTGTTATCCAATATTGACTCAACTATGAAATTAAAACCATCTCAGTTAGCGCTGACACTCACTGCGATTGCCTTGTGGGCCTGGGTAATTGCGTATGCTCTCTGGTCCTGGCTTCCCCGTGCGCAGTACACTATCACCTTTATTGGACTCGCTATATTCATCTATCTGTTAGACGAATACATTGGGCTCGGTGACAGTGACGGTGGTGGTGATACCGATGCCAGCGGCAACCGTCGGACACTCCATGGTCTCTTCTTGGCAGCGATTGGGGCTGTTACAGCCATTGCCACCGTGTACCTTTACGCGAATTACAATACTCTCGTCACCACAAGGGTCGGCTATGCGCTTGACCACGAACTGCTGCTGGCAGCAGTCTTTGCTGCTGCAGTCATCTACCTGACCTATAGAGCGTTCGGTCTCGCATTTGTTGGAGTGATTCTGTTTGCGATTGGGTACGGGTACTTCGGGCCATACTTCCCAGGAGTACTTACCCACTCCGGGTTTTCAGAGACCCGGATTCTCAATATCATGGTGCTCGAGATTGACGGATTCTACGGTGAACTCTCCGAGATCGTCGCTGCGTGGGTCGCGCCGTTCCTGCTGTACGCAGGACTGTTAAAGGCCTACGGGGCGTTTGACCTGATCATCCGTGTTGCGTTCAGAAGTGCGACCGTCCTCCGATCTGGCGTCGCTCAGTCCGCTGTCATCGCGAGCCTCGTGATTGGTTCGATCAACGGGTCACAGACGGCTAATGCGGCGATGACTGGATCGTTCACAATTCCACTGATGAAAAACAGTGGAATGAAATCCGAAACAGCCGGCGGCATTGAATCCGTTGCGTCAACAGGTGGCCAGATCATGCCCCCTGTCATGGGTGCAGCAGCGTTCGTGATGGCGTCGTTGCTCGGTATTACGTACATCGAGGTCGTTATTGCAGGCCTCATTCCGGCAGCGATTTTCTTCTTCTCAGTCGCCGCTGGTGTCCACTACACCTGGATCTCTCAGAGTGGAAATGCAGAACTCAACGTCTCTGACCACATTGATGAGGTAAAATCGAAGCAACAACTCGCAGTTGAAGGTGTCATGTATGCTGTTCCACTGATTATCCTGATCTATCTCCTTGGCGTCCTGCAGTGGACCGTGATGACATCGGCACTCTACACTGTTATCTCGATGATCGTACTTGGTGTTACCGTTCCTGTCATCCGAGCGACCCAACTTCAGGACGAATCGCCAGTCGCGATGCTCCGGACGAAACTCTTCGAGACGGTTGACGGGTTCCGCGAGGGGGCAATCATCCTTGCACCAATCGTGATCATCATTGCCGCAGTCAACGGTATTGTTGACGTACTTGTCTCGACCGGTATTCCGGGGATTCTTTCGCTTATCCTCATCGACCTTTCGGGCGGCAGCATGTTCCTGGCAGTGCTCATCGCGATGGTCGTCTGTATCCTCCTCGGTCTGGGAATGCCGACAGTTGCTGCGTACTCGCTGGTTGCATTGCTCATCGCACCGGCGCTGGTCAGTGACTTCGCCGTACCGGATCTCGCAGCCCACTACTTCGTGCTGTATGCAGCGATCCTTTCGGGTATTACCCCACCGATCGCAATTGCAGTCGTGGTGGCTGCTGGCGTCGCTAAAGCTAACTTCTGGCGTACGTCACTCGAGGCGCTGAAACTGGCAGCACCGCTGTACGTTCTCCCGTTTGCCTTCATCTACAATCCTGAAATTGTCGTTGGCGGAATATCCGAGATGACGCTCGTCTCTGGTGGACTGGCACTGCTCGGCGCAATCAGTATCATCCACGGCTTGAACTACTACAGACCGATCTTCGGTATGAGTGGTATGGTGAATATCGGTATCCGAGGTGTGTATGTCCTCCTCGGAGTCGTCATAATGGTCGTCCCATCGCTCTGGGTTCGACTTGGTGCACTCGGCGTGGCTGCCTTCCTCTACACGGTCCAGTGGCGCGGTTCATTTGAGGCAGGCAGTCCAGCCGTCGCCCAGGGCGACTAACTGTCCCACCACTATTTCGACTTCGTCCTCCGATCACGTTCTGAACGTTATCCTTCTGCATTCATCAAATACACCGAACGAGAATCATCACGAGCGATAGGAAGAGAACGGTTGTTCTCGACGCTCCTTTCGTATGTGTGGCTGTTGACTTGTATAGATAATGATGTTATAGTTGTGGGAAAGACGCTCAACTCTATCGCTCCCGCTGGCTCAATTCTCACCCACGAATTCTGGAAGTAGTCAACACGTTCGTGAGTGAGCGAGACCACTTTTCACTGGTAGTTCCGGTCGTCAACATCGGGTTAATCATTCAATCGCAGTCGCGATAGGAATGTCAAATAGCCACATCAATCGACGAAAAACGTCAGCTCGGAGTGATTGTGTTTCTCGGTCAATCTGTGAATGCATACAGCAACTCGATCGCTACCTTGTCGTCGACTGATGCGGTCTCAAGCATCGATCGTAAGCCATTCTTGATTGTGGAAATAATACTATACCGACTGTCCCTAATACTACTATCTTATTTTATTCATCTAGTTTTGAGCGGCTGTCCTACTTCCTGACTTCGCCGCTGTGGGTATCAACGAACACTGCCGCGTTGCCTCAATCAGATGACGAGAGAAACTTTTGACTCCTCTAGGCCCTGGGGGACGTAGAATCCGGCCATCGAATTTCCGACGAGCTCACAGAAATGCAAGGAGAAAGCCCACGACTTCAGTCGTGGGTAACTGACGACAGAGTCCCTCAAGACCGAAGTAACAGGACTTTCACCTGCCCTACAGCGTCAAAATCACGGAGTCGATACACCAGTTTGCGAACTCGGGCCGCCTCACCACGACAAAAAATTGTTTCCAGACACCAGTCACCTTCATGGGTGTGACTTGTTGTCTTTATAATGTCTTGGAAGTCATGTTGAACGTCGTGGAGCTCACGAATTACGCGTTCGTGTTGGTAATCGAATGCAAGTGCAGCAGTCACCTCGCCCGAGACAGTTTCGAGTTCGGTATGGGCCTCGATATACTCCTGCATTGCTTCGCGAACTGCTCGTGAACGAGAGTCAAATCCTTCTGCCTGCCACGTCTGATCGAATTCCGTGAGTAAGTCATCCGGAATGTTGAAACTGGTACGCATCTGTCTACACTGGAACTAGTGGAGAGACCGGATGGGTGCTGTGGTTTTCCCGCTGACTGGGTATTACGATACCCACCAATCTGTGCTAACAGCATTTTTCTGCCGTCTCTACCGAGATTCCGTATGGATGTTGGTCTCGTTGTAGGCGTTATTGCAATAGGGTTTATCCATGGCGTGCTCCCCGATCACGGATGGCCGATTGCTGCGACCTACGGGTTGAATCGCTCGCGGACGTGGGTTTATGGGACAATAGCTGGACTCATTCTCGGGGTTGGACATCTGATTAGTAGCGTCGTACTGGTACTGGCGTACTTTTGGTTCAGTCGCTTTGCTGCATTCGCTGAGGGCCCATGGATGCGATATATTGCAGGTACTATGCTTATTCTACTGGGAATTCACGAATATCGGAATGGCGGACATGGGACGGCACATGGCCACACTCACAATGAGTCTCATCAACACCATAGCCACGCCCATACTCACACGCATGAACACGATGATAGTCATGCAGGAGAACCCTCCCAGCGTGGGATACTAACACGGATTCGGGAGCGACTGTTCAGCGGGGGGCATCGTCATTTGAGTGAAGAAGACGCTGAACGAGGACTGATGGCCCTTGGGACGACCGCGCTCCTCCTGGGATTTGCCCACGAAGAGCCGATTCAAATTCTGGCGATCTGTGCGGGCACAGCCTACTGTTTGGAGCTGATGCTTGTGTACTCGTTAGTCGTTATCATTGCAATCCTCATTCCAACGCTCCTCTTAATCGCGGGCTATGAACGCCACCGCGAAACAGTTGAACGGTACACTCCGTACCTGCCGTTGCTGACAGCGACGGTACTGGTGGGTATGGGACTGGCATTCATTGGCGGGCTATTTTAGC
Organism: Natrialba magadii ATCC 43099; assembly: GCF_000025625.1. NCBI lineage: Archaea > Methanobacteriati > Methanobacteriota > Halobacteria > Halobacteriales > Natrialbaceae > Natrialba > Natrialba magadii. Next base: position 71,104 of record NC_013924.1, read on the forward strand.
AACCCCCTGTTCTGTCCAACTTGCAATCTCCAGTGATATTCTCTTCTATTCGTAACTGTGACTGAAGAGCGGAATTACAATAAAGTCTACATAGGTGTAATCTATTTGGCGTAGTCGATCATGGTAGGAACCATGGTTATTGGTACCAAACTACAAGAGATGTATAGAGTCATGGTCACAGCTAGATACTACGAAGAACGCCTTCAGGAGGAGTATCTGGAGGGAAAACAACCAGCCTTCGATATCTCTGCTGGGCCAATCCCTGGTGAGCTACACCTCGCAGCCGGTCACGAAGCATCGGCCGCGGGAGTTTGTCAGCACTTGCGAGATGACGATACCGTTACGGCACCACACCGGCCTCATCATATCGCAATCGCCAAAGGTGTCGATCTAGATCGGATGACAGCGGAGATTTTTGGCCGCGAGACCGGACTGAGCAACGGAAAAGGCGGACACATGCACCTGTTTGATCCCGCTGTCAACTTCGCGTGTAGTGGTATCATTGCAGAGGGCTGTCCACCAGCCGTTGGGGCTGGACTCGCCGCGAAGAAGCGAAACGAAGACAGTGTTGCTGTCGCGTTTATCGGCGAAGGTGCCGTCAGTCAAGGCGCGTTCCTCGAGTCGCTGAATCTTGCCGCAGTCCAGAACTTGCCGGTCGTCTTCGTTATCGAGGACAACGATTGGGCGATCAGTATGCCCAAAGACCGCGTGACTGATGTCGAAGATGCATCTCAACGCGCAGGTGGCTTCGACCTGCCAGGGAAACGCGTGGATTCTGACGACGCAACGGCAGTGTATGCTGCCGCCAAGGAGGCAGTTGGACGGGCCCGAGACGATAACGGACCGTCCCTACTCGAGTTACAGGTCCACCGTCGGATGGGGCATTTCATGGGCGACCCTGAGAGCTACCGACCAGCGGAAGACTCGGAGGCCGCGAAAAACCGCGATTCAATCGAGCGGCTCGCCGCAGAGTTGCGTGCGGCAGGCGTTGAGGACGCTGAACTGGAAGAAATTCGTGATGAGGCTCACGAGCGCGTAGACAGCGCGATTGAATGGGCAAAAGAACAGCCACAACCCGATCCGGAAGACGCCTACGAGGATGTCTTTGCCGGGTCGAAATCTGGCGTAACGACGACCGAACCAGCGCACGAGCTTGCAGATACTACTCGAGCAGGAGGTGATGACTAATGGCACAACAAGAATCTACCCAGACTGTCGACCGCGAACTGACGATGAGCCGTGCGATGGTCGAAGCGATTGCTGACGAGATGCGAACGAACGAGGAGGTCTTCTACATGGGTGAAGACGTCGCAGACTATGGCGGTATCTTCGACAGTACACAGGGGCTCCTCGATGAGTTTGGCCACGACCGAATCATGGATGTGCCGATTAGCGAGACGGCCTATCTTGGCGCGGCTGTCGGAGCAGCACAGGCCGGGATGCGGCCGATAGCCGAGCTCATGTTCGTCGATTTCTTCGGCGTTGCGATGGACCAGATCTACAATCAGATGGCGAAAAACACCTACATGAGTGGGGCAAACGTGACTGTCCCGATGGTGTTGACAGCCGCTGTTGGCGGGACGTACAACGACGCTGCCCAGCACTCCCAAACGCTGTATGGCACCTTCGCTCATCTTCCTGGGATGAAAGTCGTTGTTCCGTCGACAGCGTACGATGCAAAGGGGTTGATGCACAACGCGATCCGCGATGATGATCCGGTCGTCTACATGTTCCACAAGCGGCTCATGGGAATCGGCTGGATGCCCGCACCTGATGGACCGAAAACGCCTGTCCCTGAAGAAGCGTACACGATCCCCTTCGGGAGTGCGGATGTCAAACGCGAGGGTGCGGATGTTACCGTCGTCACCCTTGGACTGCACGTTCACCGAGCGCTCGAGGCCGCTGAAACCCTCGCGGAGGACGACATTGACACCGAAGTTATCGACCTTCGAACGCTCGTTCCCGTAGATACCGACACAATTCTCGAGTCCGTCGAGAAAACCGGTCGGCTGGTCGTCGTCGACGAGGATTACCGCTCGTACGGTGTTACGAGCGAAATCATTGCCCGCGTCGCGGAGGCAGATCTAGCATCGCTTGAGGCGGTTGACCGTCTCGCGGTACCGGATGTCCCAATTCCATACGCGAGACCGCTGGAGAACGAGGTCATACCAGCTACGGACGACATTGAAGACACCGTCCGAGCCATCACCTCCTAACCATGGCTGGGAATGACCACCTCGAGATCAACACGGCCGATGTCTGGCCCGAGGACACAGACGAGAACGAAGGTGTCGTCAGTAACTGGTTCACGAGTGAGGGCAGTCAGGTCGAGGAGGGTGACACCCTCTGTGAAATCCAGGTTGAAAAGGTCAGCGTCGACGTGCCAGCACCTGCGGCGGGAACCGTCCACGAAATCGTCTGTGCTGAGGATGATGAATTCGAACGCGGTGATATCTTAGCGGTGCTGGAGGCTGCCTGAGCCCCTCCAGTTTCACTCGGAAACGTATACCATGACATCCCCCACCGAAAACGGCGACGCTAGCCAGAACAGCGACACCTCATCGGGCGACGAACGCACCGTTCTCGAGGAGCGCAAACTCACAGGGATGCGCCGAACGATCGCAAATCGCCTCCAGGAGAGTTCGCAAGAGGCCGCTCACGTGACGGCAAGTCGCGAGGTTGACGCCGAGGAACTCGTGAGAGCAGCCGAGGTGGCGAGCGACAAATACGACGTTGACGTCTCCGTGGTTGATATTGTCCTCTGTGCGCTCTCGGAAACGCTTGCGGACCACCCTGCGTTCAACGCAACACTCGAGGACGGCCTTCACCGCCTCTACGAGACACAGAACGTTGGTATCGCAGTCGATATCGACGCTGGATTGGTGACGCCAGTCCTCACCGCACTCGAGTCGAAATCGCTCGATCAAGTTGCGATCGAACGTCGTGAGTTGACAGAATCTGTGCAGACAGGCTCCTATTCTATGTCTGATCTTCGTGGCGGGACGTTCACGATAACGAATCTTGGCGTTCTGGGTATCGACTCGTTCACGCCGATCATCAACCCGCCAGAAGTAGCGATCCTTGGTGTCAATCGCATCCGAGACCGTGCACGCCCGGGCGACGAAGGTGTTGACTTTCGCAAACAGATTCAGTTTGATCTGAGCTTCGACCATCGAGTCGTCGATGGCGCCGATGCAGCTCGGTTCCTCGAGACGTTGGCTACTCATATTGAGAACGCTGAAGCACTGCTGTGAGGTCGTGTGGGACACGAGGAGTCGCATACCGGCAGTTATTAACCCAACGCTTGGGATCCCTCCGCCTTCAGGCGGAGGTGAATGTCAACTTCACCACCAACCTGCTTCCGAGGCTCGTCCACAAAACGATTCCAGAGAATTCTGTCAGCGGCCGTGAAACCTGCTCGAACAGCCTGTTAAGTCAGGCTTATCTGTTAAAAGCCGTCAGTATCTACTATTGTGTTCGAGAAGGTCCTGATCGCAAACCGTGAGGAGATCGCCGTTCGAATCATTCAATCGTGTACGGAACTGGGGATCGAAACGGTCGCAGTCTACAGCGATGCGGACGAGGATGCCAAACACGTTCGACTGGCTGATGAGGCATACCACATCGGTAGTTCGAAAGCCACGGAGAGTTATCTGAATCAAGAAGCGCTTCTAGAGGCTGCCCGCAAGGCAAACGTCGATGCAGTCCACCCAGGGTACGGGTTCCTTGCGGAAAATGAATCGTTCGCAGCCAACGTTGAGGAAAGCGAGTTTGTGTGGATTGGCCCGCCAAGTGACGTCATGGCTGATTTCGGCGAGAAAACCAAAGCACGCGAAATTATGGCCGACGCAGCTGTCCCAATCGTTCCCGGGACGACTGAGCCGGTCACATCCGTCGAAGAAGTCGAAGCGTTCGCGGCAGAGCATGGCTATCCCGTTGCGATCAAGGCCGACGGCGGTGGCGGTGGTCGGGGTCTCAAGGTCGTTCAGGAACCCAACGAAATCGAGTCGAAACTGCAAGAAGCGATTCGAGAGGGTGAAGCCTATTTCGATAATCCAAACGTCTACCTCGAGCGATTCCTCGAGAACCCACGCCACATCGAAGTGCAGATCATCGGCGACGAGCATGGCAACGTCCGGCATCTGGGCGAGCGTGATTGCAGCATTCAGCGGCGCCAGCAGAAACTCGTCGAGGAATCGCCAGCACCAGGCCTGGATGCCGAGACCCGCGCTGCACTCTGTGACGCAGCCCGACGCGGCGCGGCTTCGGCCGACTACGTCAACGCCGGGACCGTCGAATTCCTCTATGAGGATGGCGAGTTCTATTTCATCGAAGTCAATGCTCGGATTCAGGTCGAACACACGGTGACCGAGGAACTCACCGGCATCGATCTGGTTAAATGGCAGCTCCGGGTTGCTGCTGGTGAGGAACTACCGTTTTCACAGGACGACATCGAACCACGGGGTGCTGCGATGGAGTTCCGTCTTAACGCGGAAGACCCCGACAACGACTTCACCCCGCTTCCAGGAACACTCTCGTCCTACGAACCACCGCGTGGCATCGGTGTTCGTGTCGATGACGGTGTTGACGAGGGAGATTCGATTGCTCCGTTCTATGATTCGATGTTTGCCAAACTGATCGTGACTGGCGAGGACAGAGCAGAGGCAATCGCCCGCGGCAAACGTGCACTCGAGGAGACGACGATCGAAGGGATTCCAACGACAATCCCCTTCCACCAGCAGTTACTCGAGGAGGAGGGCTTCATCGCGAACGAGCATACGACGAAGTACGTCGAACAAGAACTCCTCGACGAGTAGCCAGCCAAATCGGGAACTCGAGATCGCGTTTACAGATCACTGGGGCAGTTTGTTGACGGCGGTGAACGAATCGCGTTATACGATTTCGGACAACGGCGTGAGTTCGATCCCGTGCTCGTCGATGCGGTCGTGAATCTCTTCAAGGATCGCCACGGCGTTTGGATTATCGCCGTGAATACAGATGCTCTCGGCGGGCACTGAAATCTCCTCACCAGTGGCCGCTTCGACGACACCCTCTGTCGCGATCGAGACGAAGCGGTCGGCAACCAGTTCTGGATCACGGTCCTCGAGTTCCTGCTCAACGATCAGCGAGCGGTCAGGCCGGTAGTCTAAGTCGACATATCCCTCAAACACCGCGCGGAGTCCTTCTATTTCCTGAGCGACCTCGTAGATGTTCATATCGGTCGCAAGATAGATGAGATCGTCGTCAACCTCGAGCATGCCCTCCATAACGGCCCGAGCGTGTTCCGGGCTTTCGGATAACATCGAGTACATCGCGCCGTGGGGCTTTACGTGCTGAACAGTAGTGCCGTGTCGCTGTGCGAATGCAGAGAGTGCACCGAGCTGGTAGACGACATAATCTCGCACCTCCTCGGGTGTCGCGTCGATTTTTCGGCGACCGAACCCAACCCGGTCTGGCAGGCCAGGATGAACACCGATTCCAACATCGTGTTCAGCCGCGTATTCAACAGTCTCGCGCATAACGTGGGGGTCGCCGGCGTGGTATCCGCCAGCGATATTTGCAGACGTAATGTACGGCATGACCGCATCGTCGTTCCCCATTGTCCAGTTTCCGAAACTTTCCCCCATGTCACAATTGATATCAATAGATGCCATATGGAAGCGTTTGCCACAAATGCAGATATAGATTACGGGGAAGGATGCCTAAACCGTCATTTTCGCACAGAACATGCGCCGGCGACACTCATTTACCCCGGCCACAGGGATAGATAGTTCGCGCTGTCGATCAAGTACTATGCCGGAGCCGATAATCCGTACGGTTTTCGATACCGGGGCGATATCAGGACTGTGAATTTGAGCCTGCGACCTGTCCGACCGGTGAGACGAACCACGAGCCAAGCAGGACGAACAGTCCGACGATGGCCAGAATCACGCCGATCGGTGGATTAAGAAATAGTAGCGGGATGGCGAGGGCAAAAGCGAGTCCACCGTTTTTTCTCACCGCCCGTTTCGGTGCGTTTCCACACGCAGTGCAGGTTCCGGTCCCTTCCTCGAGAGGTTCGCTGCAGGCCGCACACGTTCTGGGCATGCCGTTTCACTCGCTCTCTACGCTCTTAACCATTGGTGTGTGGTTTTTTGACTAGTTGATTCACTGCCTACTGTAAATATCACTCAATCCTGAATCACTCTCTTGATGTCAGTTTGGCAATCACTTTATCGCTATCCACCCCGTCGCGGATGACAATGGTGTGTCAATACAAACCAATCCCATGTCTCGAGTCGTACACTGTAGCCGATCAGACAGGCTCGGAACAGGCCTTCGGTGTCACTCTGCAAAGCGGGGTTGGATAAATGACGACTCACTCGACGGACGTCGACGGCCGGCGCGTCGTGATCGTCGGTGGTGGGACCGGCGGCACGGTCGTCGCTAACAAGCTCGCGGACGCGTTACGCGGAGAACTTGAGGCCGGTGCGGTCGAGGTGGAACTCGTCACTGACACGCCCGATCATGTTTACAAGCCGATCTTCCTCTACGTCGCCTTCGACAGAAAATCGGTCGCCGACAGCCGCCGTCCGCACCGGGAAATTCTCGATCGACGAGTCGACTGTCGACTCGACCACGTCACCGCGATCGACACCGACGAGAAGCGCTTGACTCTCGAGGACGGTGACTCGCTCGGGTACGACTACCTCGTGATTGCGACGGGTGCGACCCTTGACCCGGAGGCTGTCGACGGACTCGCCGAGGGCGGCCATCACTTCTACACCGCCGACGCTGCCGAAACGCTTCGGGACGAACTCGCGACGTTCACGTCCGGCCACCTGGTATTGAGCACGGTCGGTATCACTCACATGTGTCCGGCGGCACCGATCGAATTCGCGCTCATCGTCGACGACTGGCTCCGAGAACGCGGTCGTCGGGATGACATCGACTTCACCTACACCTACCCGGTCGACGGCGCACACACAATCGAGTCGATAGACGACTGGGTAACGCCGCTTTTGGCTGCGCGGGACATTGCCCTCGAGACCGACTTCGAGGTCGATTCCGTCGATCCGGACCGAGAACACATCACGGCAACCGACGGCCGGACGCTCGAGTACGACCTCCTCGTGACGATCCCGCCCCACGTCGGCGGGCCGATCGTCGAACGGGCGGAGCTGGGCGAAGAGTGGATCGAGGTCGACAACCACACGCTCGAGGCGACGCGTGCCGAGGACGTCTCCGCGCTGGGTGACGTTACCGACGTCCCGACGAGCAAAGCCGGCAGCGCCGCACACTACCAGGCCGGCGTCGTCGCGGACCGGATCGCGAGTGCGGTCCGGGGGCAGACGCCGACGACCACGTACGACGGCCGGACGCTCTGTTTCGTCGAGGCTGGCCTCGATGAGGCGACGTTCGTCTCCTTCGACTACGATCTGGATCCGGTCGTTCGACCGCCCTCCCAGTTCGTCCACTGGGCGAAACTCGCGTACAACGAATCGTACTGGCTGACCGCCAGAGGCTTGCTCTGATCATGACTAACGAAACAATCACCGACGAGGATGACCTCGATAGACTCCTCGTCGAAGCGATCGAAACGAACCCCGAAGCAGTCGCCGCGTTCGTCCACCGCAAAGGCCATCTCGAGGAGCTGTTCGACGCCCCAGCGTTCGAGACGGACCGTCTCGACGACCGGCTTCTCGAGGTGGCTGCCGGCACCGAGGCGGCGATGTCCACGACCGAGGACACAGACCGGTTGGCTGCGGTCCTCGAGGAACATTCCGACGACCTCGCCACCGGCCTCGAGCGAGTCGCCAGACTCGAGGCGACCGGTGACCTCGAGACGCTGGTCGGTCTGGCGAACACGATCGCGTTGCTCGCCGCCGCGGTCGACGACGACATCGTCATGTCGGTCGGCGGGACCGCTGGTTCGCTCGGGGAGGTCGCGGATACGACGGCTGATCCGGATACGGTCGCCGGTGTCCAGACGTTGCTCGAGGGGCTCAGTGAGGCGGCCGGGGAAAAGCCACCGGAACAAGTCGGCACTGTCGAATTGATGCGGACGCTTCGAAACCCCGACGTCCAGCGTGGACTCGGATTTCTCGTCGCCATGGTTCGGGCCGTCGGGGTCCAGCTGGAAGACGAGCGGGAGTCGATCGACCGAGCAGCGGAGGAAAGCGAGTCGCGTGGTGAGAGACAGTGATCGAACCGCTGTTGATCGACCCCGAACTGGGGAGTCGCATTCAGTTCGGCGGCACGCTTTCGGTCCACATTGTCTTCGCCGCCCTCTCGGTCGGGCTCGCCCCCTACATCGTCTACTTCACTTACAAGGAAATCTCGACGGGTCGTGAGAAGTACGAACGGTTGCGCTCGTTCTGGACGAAAATCTTCGCCATCGGGTTCGTGATGGGCACGGCGACGGGGATCCCAATGAGCTTCCAGTTCGGGACGAACTTTCCCGCGTTCTCGGAGTTCGCCGGTGAACTCATCGGCGGCCCCCTCGCCTTCGAGTCGACGATGGCATTCTTCCTCGAGGCCGTCTTCCTCGGTGTCCTGTTGTTCGGCCGCGAACGAGTTAGCGACCGCGTCTACGTCCTCTCGTCGGTGCTCGTGATGGTCGGTGCGTGGCTTTCGGCGCTGTGGATCCTCATCGTCAACTCCTGGATGCAGACGCCCCAGGGTTACGAACTGATCGAGGAAAACGGCGTGACAGGACTCGTACTCACCGATCCCATTGCGGCGTACTTCACCCCACGGCTGTTCTGGATGTACGTCCACATGCAGAACGCGGCGGTGATCTCAGTGACGCTCTTCGTCGCCGGCGTCGCCGCCTACTTCGTCTGGACGAACCCCGACAGCGAGCCCTGGCGCGGGACGCTCAAGCTCTCTGTCGGCGTCCTCGCGATCACCTCGATCTTCCAGGTGATCCACGGCGACATGTACACTCGCCACGTCGTCCAGACGCAGCCGATGAAGTTCGCCGCCATGGAGGCAATCTACGAGACCAAAGAGGGCGCCCCGTTGCACCTGCTCGCGTTCCCGCGCAGTCTCGAAGATATCACCAATCCGCGGGCCGAGGAACTGTTCACGGTCAGTATCCCGTATCTGGCGTCGTTTCTCGCCGAGACCGACCCGACTGGTATCGTCTACGGCCTCGAGGAGTTTGACGTACAGAACCCACCGGTCGCGTACGTCTTCTGGTCGTTCCGGACGATGGTGTTTCTCGGCTTCTGGTTCATCTTCCTTGGTCTGTGGGGCGTCTACCGGATGCGAAAGGGCGTGCTCTTCGAGCGTGGACGCTACCTCAAAGCGCTCCTGGCCTCGATCCCACTCGGCTTCGTCGCGACCATCGTCGGCTGGTACGTCACCGAGATCGGCCGCCAGCCCTGGATCATCCAGGACGTCCAGCTTACGAGCGAGGGTGTCTCTCAGACGCTCACATCGACACAGATGACGATCTCGCTTTCCGCCTTTGCGATCGCCTACGCGATCCTCGTCGTTCTGTTCCTTCGGGTGATCAAATGGATCGTCGACGGCGAACTCGAGCGGGTTCTCGAGGACGACTTCGAACGGGTCGAGCAGGAACAGACCGACGAACGAGCGCCGAGTGGCTCCGGTGAGGTGTGATTGCGTGACGACCAACTTCTCGATCACGACAGCGGTGACTCGAATCGATCCCATATTGTTCGGCCCCGTCGTTCCCGCTGACGAGTACCTGTTCCCGGGGTTGCCCGAACTCTGGTTCGGTATCTTGCTGTTTACCCTCGGGATGTACGTGTTTCTCGATGGCTTCGACTTCGGAATCGGCATGCTGTACTGGACCCGCGAAGACGAAGCCGAACGCGACCTGTTGCTCTCGATTTTCGGTCCGGTCTGGGACGCAAACGAGGTGTGGCTCGTCGCGTTCGGGACGGTGCTGTTCGCCGCCTTCCCGCCGGTGTACGCCTCGTTACTCAGCGATCACTACCTCCTCGTCTTCGCGATCGTGTTCGCACTGATTCTGCGGGGGATCACTCCCGAGCTTCGCGAACAACGAGACGACCCAGAGTGGGTGCGTGCCTGTGACCGAGGTTTCGTGGCTGGCAGTACGCTCTCGCCGCTTTTCATCGGCACCCTCGCCGGAAGCTGGGTGTTCGGGACCGGTACGCTCGCGCTCCCGAGTGTCCTGACCGGTGTGGCCATCGTGTTCCTCTCGGTGGTCAGCGGGGCGGCCTACGTCGCGATGAAGACATCTGGCACGTTCCGTGAAGAGATGGTCAGATACGGACTGTACGCCGCCGGTGGCTATCTACTCAGCGTCGTCCTGTTGCTCGCAACCGTTTTCGTCACCGACCCACTCAGCGTCCGCGGGACGCTTCTTTCGACTCCGGTTCTGGTGGTCGTCCTCGCGACGGTCGTCTTCCTCGGTCTCGGCGTCGTGGCAGCAACCCGAGACACACTCGAGGTTACGTGGTGGTTTTACGCCACCGGTGGCGTCGCGTTCACGCTGATTGCGCTCGTCGCGATCTTGCTGTACCCGGAGCTGTATCCCGCTACTGGAACGACGGTCCGTGAATCGATCGTCTCGCCGTTGGCACTCAATATCCTCTCAGTCGTCGTGATTCCGGTCCTGTTTCTCGTGTTGGCGTACTTCCGGTACCTGTATACGGTGTTTTCCGGGCCGGTCGAACACGATGATGGGTACGGAACCTCTGACTGACCAATAGCGGTGGTCTGGTCAGTTCGCGGCGTTTTCATTTTGTGACACGCTCGTCGTCGAAACGCCAACCCGGATGCTTGAAGACAGCGCCTACGGCCTTTTTCTGGATGGAGAGGTCGGCCAATCGTACTATACAATCTGCGCAACACGAACGCCTGGAAAAATAGAACACGGGATCGAAGACCGTGATAAGGAACAAGGAGAGGCGTTCAGTTCGAGCAATCCATCGTAGATCAAAGATGAAAGGACATCATAGCGACTCCCTCCCAGAAAGGCGTTGTCCTCGTCTCGTTACTCGAGTTCGACGAGTGGCTGGTCTGCCTCTATTTCAGCCTCGTTCTCGACGAGGAACTCACTCACAGTGCCGGAACTCTCAGCAGTGATCTCGTTGAAGTTCTTCATCACCTCGACGAGGCCAATCGTGTCTCCAGGTTCAACTTCGTCTCCGGGTTCGACGAAGGGTGGATCGTCCGGATCGGGCTGTCGGTAGAAGACGCCGGGCATCGGTGAATTGATGGTCTCTGTCATGGGTTATTTATTGAGTCTCGTTTGATTATGCTTTTCGATTCGACCAGTGTTCGGTGAGCGATACAGATACTCGACTCAGATCTCACTTCTGATTTCGGAACGGATCTGTTCGAGTTGGTCTTCCTGTTCGTTGCGGGCGTCGAGTGCCGCTTCGACATCGACTTCCTCGAAGTAGACGGATTTGTGGGTCTGTCGCTGTGAGAGGCGGCCACGGTCAGTGCTGATAACTGTGCCGACAGTTGCGTACCCGCCACCTGTGACTGCGTCCTGCATGAGCACAATCGGGCTCTGTGGCACCTGAATCGACCCAACTGGATAGCCGAGGTCGACGACGTTCGACGGGTCAGTGCCGGCACCAAACGGCTGCTCACGCTCTTTGAACTCGAGGTCTGGCCCCTCGAGTCGATACCCGACTCGATCCGCTTCCGCAGAGACTTTCCACTCTGCGTTACAGAGTTGTTCCTTGCTCTCATCGGTCAAGCGGTAGCTGGTCAGCCCAAGTACAACACGGACAGTGTCTTCGTCCGCGTAGTTCGGGATATGTTCATCAGCAACCTGTGTACCGACGAAATCACTTGCCTCGTCAGGCTGGTCGCCAATCGAAAGCTTGTCCCCAGCTTCGAGTCCACGTCCCTCGTGGCCACCGATGCCGACCAACGTGTACGTCGATTGGCTGCCCATCACCTCGGGAACATCGATGCCGCCAGCGACGGCGAGATATGCACGCGCACCCTCGGTCGCAAATTCGAACTCGAGTTCGTCGCCGGACTCGACTGCGTGTGTCGTCCACGTCTTGATTGGCTCACCGTTGATCGAGGGCGACATATCAGCACCGGTGACCGCGATGACAGCGTCCTCGTGGAACGTCGCTGTAATCCCCTGATAGGTCATCTCGATCGTTGAGCTGTCGGCTGCGTTGCCGACGAGGTAGTTTGCAACCGTGTGGGCGTACTGGTCCATCGCTCCTGATGGAGGCATGCCGATGTGGTACTGACCGAAACGGCCACGGTCCTGGACTGTGCTTGCGATTCCACCGTCAGAGAGTTCGATCATTCAATCACCTCCACGAGCTGTTCGTTGTATTCGTGTGGGGATTCGAAGAACTCGTCCGTCGAGAACTCGACTGTTTCGTAGGTATACTCGTACGTTCCTGCCTCGACTTCCTCACGAATCGCATCGTACTCATCGCGATCAATCCGTCTGTAGTTCAAGATATCACCGGGGTTCGGGAGGACCATAGAGTCACCAAAGTCCGGGAGTGTCTGGTCCGTGTCAAGCACTTCGACTGGTGTTCGGCCGTACAGCTGATACCCGCCAGCTCCCTGGACAGGATAGACAACCGAGAACGCGCCGCCGAATCCGACCGCACGGCTTGGCGTGTCGGTTCGGGGCTCGACGTATTTTGGGACCTCTAACTGTTCGCTCCGGGGAACCATCTGGAAACACCACGGCAACCCAGGCACGAAACCGACCATCGTGACCATATGTGGGGCACCGACGAACGCATCGATAAAGTCCTCTGCAGAGTCAAATCCGTTGAGTTCTGCCGAGTATTCGAGATCTGTTGCGTCTGGGTCCTGGTGGCGTTCCCGGAACTCCATTACCGTCTCGTGGGTCCACGGATCCGCAAACAGGACGGGAATATCGATAATACGTGTCTCCCACTCGTAGTTCTCAATGTCAATCGAGGCTTCGATTTCTTTCAGTTCGGCAATTACCTCGTCTGGATGGATGACATCCGGATCGATACGAACCATATAGGAGGCGTTGGCCGGACAGTTCTCGACGATTCCATCGATCTCCCGTTCGGCGACCTGTTGGGTGATCGCCATCGCCTTGAAATTGGCTGTGAAGCTCATCTCCTCCGCCAGTTCGACGAACACGTGGTCATCTGCCCCATATTCATACCGTGGGTCAGGCAGTTCGGCGGGTGTAATCCGTTCAGTTCCCATGTTGTGGGATGACGATTCAAGCTGTGTCCATGAATAAATATTGGACGATTCTTGAACAGGTTGTCTGATCTCGAACGACACCGAACGCTCCTCCAATATTGTTGAATTCATTCGGCCAGAGCGGGAGTTTACGCTGAAAGCCCACGGCTTTAGCCGCGGGTTAGCTAACACTGTTGTCTCGCCTGCTTCGTTTGGAGTTGTCTTTCAGAAGGAATGTTGTTCAGGTGACATCTCCTCGCCGTAAACGGAGAGGGATCGAAGATCCCTCAGGCAGTCGGGCGTAGCCCGACGACGGCGAGGCGTCCCGTCCCGCAGGTGGGATATTTGCCGGTCTACGACACGACTTGCTCTCGCGACACATCTCGCTCTCGCGGTCGAACAAGTATGTCGATGGCTGTGCCACACAGGCGGCGGTCGAGCGGACACCAGAGTGTGACAATCCACCGTTCTGTTGCAGTGCAGGAGTTCCCACGGTTTCACTTCCACTCTGGACGGCTGAGTTATCGTTCACTTGACATCCTCCGTATAGAGCATTCGCACCGAAAACCCCAAGTCATTATCGAGATAATCATTAGGTAGCGTATGACCTTCTACGACCGGGAGGACGAACTCGGTGCCCTGGAAACGGCGTATAAATCGCCTGACCACGCCTTCTACGTCGTGTACGGACGCCGGCGTGTTGGCAAGACAGCGCTGCTCAAGGAATTCTGTGCTGACCGGCCGCATCTATACTATCTGGCCGCCCAGGAGGCCGAAAATCGCCAGCGTGAGAAGTTTGTCGAGCAGATCGCCGACAGCTTTGACGAACGTGTACCACGAATCGACGGCTGGGATGACGCCTTCGAGTATCTCGGCGAGAAACTCGAAACCGAAGAAAGGGTCGTCGTTATCGACGAGTTTCCGTATTTAATCGAGGAAAACGAGTCGCTTCCGTCCTACATCCAGGCGTTCGTCGACGAGCAACTCCAGCACACCGACTCGATGCTCGTGTTGTGCGGCTCGAGTGTGAGTGTGATGGAGTCCGAGGTGCTCGGACACGAGAGTCCGCTGTACGGGCGTCGAACCGGACAGATCGATCTCCAGCCGTTTTCCTTCCAGCAAGCCCGCGAGGTCATCTCGTACGACATTGGCGACGCAATTCGTTCGTATTCAGTCACTGGTGGCACGCCACTGTATCTCACGCTCTTCGACTACGAGCAGTCACTAGCCGAAAACATCCAGACACACGTTCTCTCTCCGACCGCAGTCCTGTACAACGAACCAGAGTTCTTGCTCCGGACCGAACTGCGGAATCCAGCCCGGTACCTGAGCATCCTTGAGGCGGTCGCAATGGGTCACACGACCCCGAACGAGATTTCGGGAGCCACTGGCATCGATTCGGGGCCGCTCTCGAAGTACCTCCAGACGCTTCGGCAACTCCGACTCCTCGAGCGAACGGTTCCGGTCACGGCATCGAAACAGAAATCCAAGCGATCCCGGTATCGCGTCGCGGACGAGTTCCTCCGCTTCTGGTTCCGTTTCGTCGAACCGAATCGCTCCAGTATCGAGGAAGCACCGTCGCTCGTGTTCGATGGTACGATCGAACCTGACCTCCCCAGACACGTCGCAACGACGTTCGAAGATGTCTGTACGGAGGCCGTCTGGGAGCTAATCAGGCGCGGCGAGTTCGACCCGTACTCGGCTGTCGGCCGATGGTGGTATGGTGAAGACGAGGTCGACATTGTCGGCCTCGCACCCGACGATGACCGGCTTCTCCTCGCAGAGTGCAAGTGGACTAGCAATCCAGTTGGTCACGGCCTCGTCGACGATCTTCGAACGAAGGCTGAGAGCGTCCGCTGGGGACCCGACGATCGGACCGAACAGTTCGCTCTCTTCTCGAAAAGCGGCTTCGTCGATGAGCTGGCCGACGAACTCGACGGAACTTGGTCATTGTTCAATCTCACTGACCTTGAGCAACTCTGTAATGGGCGGTAACGAAACAGTCTGAAGGACCAGACGCGCTGATTGCCGACTCACGAACGAGTCGCTCACGTAGGTCGTTACTAATGATAAACTACCTGGGGTAAATGCGAAACCCTCAGAAAGGGTAACTACTATTCAAAGGTATAGTCCACGAATCACTTGAAGATGTTAGCTTGCCACGTCGGTGTGGGCGCTTGTGTTCGTTCACGAACTTTTCGATGAAACTGACGCACAACCGCCGAATCTGTCGCTAGCGAGGAGAACCGTTCAGCATCCTCGACCAAGCGGAAGAGCATGGACGCCACAGTAGTCTGTATCGATCGGCCACGGCATCTGTCTCAATTGAACAAGATGCCGCATGCTTCCATCAAATCCCGATTATCCGTCGAACTGTCTGGTCAACATGACTTGGCGGATTTTTCGTGTGTGTGGCCACCGAGATCGGTACTCGATTTTTGATTTGCAGCAAGTTCGACAGGATCAGCATCAGTATACCATGCGCTGGTGCCAAAGGCATATTTATATTGATTAGTATGTGGAGCATACCTTTTGGTCTCGACTGTCAAGACCTGCTAGACCGTGCTGACCTGGGTCTCGTTACGTTCCCGTCGTATTTGCCGACGTGGAGTACCTTCCAAAGAGTGCTAGCGCCAGTTACGAATCACCCTCAGTGACCTGTTTTTCGAATCACTTGACGACTGATAATGGTGACCGGTACCGCTCTTGACTATTCTCATGTTACCCGACTGTAACGAACGCTGCGCAGACTACATCCGTTCGTCTGTCTCAGATCACAGGATCCCGTGACGCTTGAAACGAGAGGCTAGTCTGTGGTCACTCATACAAGTGACAGGCGCAGGTTCGCTTATCCTCTCGCTCACGCAGTTCGGGCTTTTCCTCTTCACAGACGGACCCGATGTACTCTGGACATCGCGGGTGGAACCGACAGCCAGTTGGCGGATCCTCTGGACTTGGTGGATTACCCTCCAGAACGATCTGGTCGTCCAGTTTCTCCTTCGAAGCGCGTGGGACCGACGAGAGCAGAGCCTGTGTGTACGGATGCTTCGGGTTGTCGAATAGTTCGTCTGTCGGTCCGACCTCGACGATCTTCCCGAGGTACATAACCGCAACGCGATCGCAAACGTGTTTTACGACGCTCATGTCGTGGTTGATCACCAGATACGTCAGATTGTACTCGTCTTGGAGGTCGTCGAGCAAATTGAGAATCTTCGCCTGTACCGAGACGTCAAGTGCACTTGTCGGTTCGTCACAGACGATAAAACGAGGATTAACGCTGAGCGCTCGAGCAATTGCAATTCGCTGTTGCTGTCCACCGCTGAACTCGTGCGGTGCTCGCTGGAGGTGGTCAACAGACAGCCCAACGTCTTCGATCAGTTGCCGTGTCCTGGCTTCTCGCTCTTCTTCCGACAGGTCGGTGAGCCATTTCATCGGCTCTTCGATAACCTCGTGAACGCGCATGCGCGGATTGATGCTCGAAGCGGCATCCTGAAAGACGATCTGCATCTCCTGGCGAAGTTCACGAAGACGGTCTTTGGATGCTTCCGTGATGTCTTCACCGTCGAAAACGACCGAGCCATCGGTCGGTTCGGTCAACCGAAGCACCGATCGGCCAAACGTAGATTTCCCACAGCCAGACTCACCGACGAGACCCAGCGTCTCACCCTCCTTGATATCAAGGCTGGCGCCATCGACCGCTTTGACGTCACCGACGCGTCGATTGAGTACGCCACCGGTTACGGGGTAGTACTTTTTCAGCTCTTGAATCTCAACGAGTGTGTCGTGACGATTCGACTTGGTTTTTTGGAGGTTTTGTGCGTTAGACATGATTACAGCTTAACGTCGTTTTCGGGTTGGCTTTCGAGTTTCTGTTGGAAGTCTTCGCTGTCGGTCTCCCACGGCGGACTTGTATCACTCCGCTCTGTGTAAAGATGGCAGCTGACCTTGTGGCTGGCTTCGTCTGTAACCCCACGTGGATCCGGGACGATCTGTTCGCAGGGTTCGCCGTGATGCTGTTCGCATCGCGACGCGAACGGACAGCCTGAAAGTGGTTCGTGGAAACTCGGAACCGTTCCCTCGATGACGGCGAGGCGTTCCTTTTCGGCGTCCATCTTCGGGACGCTCTCCCAGAGCTGGCGCGTGTAAGGGTGAAGCGGGTTGTCGAAGAACTCGTCGATGTCACAGGTTTCGGCGACGGTTCCGGCGTACATGACTGCGAGTCGATCGGCCAGTTCACTCACGACTGGCAGATCATGCGTGATGAAGATAATACTGGTATCGAACTCCGTTCGGAGGTCCCTGAACAACTGAAGGATCTGTGCCTGAATCGTCACGTCTAGTGCGGTTGTTGGCTCGTCTGCGATCAACAATTCCGGCTCGGTGATGAGCGCCATCGCGATCATCACGCGTTGGCGCATGCCACCCGAAAGTTCGTGTGGGTATTCGTCCAGCAACCGTTCTGCATCCGGTAGTCCACAGTCTTCGAGCGTTTCTCGAGCACGCTCTCGAGCCTCGGATTTCGAGCAGTCCGTATGGGTCAGGAGTGGTTCCATAACCTGCTTGCCGATGGTGAGTGCGGGGTTGAGCGACGTCATCGGGTCCTGATAGATCATGCTGATCCGATTCCCGCGAATCTCGTTGAGTTCGGATTCGGAAAGCGAGAGGAGATCCGTCCCGTCAAAGCGGATCTCGCCAGAGACGATTTCTGCCGGGGGCGACTGGAGCAGTCCCATCACCGACATCATCGTGACACTTTTCCCGCAACCCGATTCACCGATCACACCGAGTACTTCGTCGCGTTCGACGCTGAACGAAACGCCGTTTAACGCATGGACCATGCCCTGTTCGGTGTCGAACCTGACGTGTAGATCGTCGATTTCTAGTAGTGCCATAGTTATCGTGCTTGTTTTGGATCGAGTGCGTCTCGGAGACCGTCACCAATCGCGTTGAACGCGATGATCGTCGCCATGATCGCAAAGCCAGGGAAGGTTGAAATCCACCATGCGCTTTGTAGGTCACCGCGACCATCTGCGATCAGCGCCCCCCACTCGGGTGTCGGTGGGTGGACGCCCATTCCAAGGAACGAGAGCGCTGCAGACCACAGGATGACCGTCGGCATCGTCAGCGTCGCATAGACGATAATACTTGAGGAGACATTTGGCAGGATGTGTTTGAGGATGATCCAACGGTCGGGTACGCCCGACGATCGCGCGGCTTCGATGTAATCCTCTTCAATGACGCTCTTGACGTCACCGCGGACGATCCGTGTAAAGCCGCGCCAGCCGACGAGACTGATCGCCACGATGAGCGGCAGCAGTCCGCCACCGAGCATGCCGGCGATTGCGAGTGCGAGAACGATCCCTGGGATAGAGAGGCTGATGTCGACGATTCTCATGATAACAGTCTCGACGTACCCTTCGTAGTAGCCGGCGATGAGGCCGAGTCCGACGCCAATTATCATCTGGATACCGATAATGACAATTCCAAGCAGGAGGGCATACCGTGTTCCGTAAAGCACTCTCGAGAAGACGTCACGCCCGTAGTTGTCGGTCCCAAATGGATGGGCGAGCGATGGTGCCTGATTGAGTGCGTCGTAATTTTGGGCCATCGGATCATGTGGTGTGATCAGTGGCGCGATGATACCGATGATAACGAAGAGTGCAACGTAGATCGTCCCTCCCAGTGCGAGTTTGCTCTGGGCGAGTCGACGTAATATAATGTACTGATCATCCCACCGACCCGACCCAGCGGAGTCACCAGAATTAATCGAAGTATCTACTTCTCCCGAATGTGCCATCGTGTATCACTTCTCATTCTAACTGCGTATATAATTTTCGCTAATCGATCCAGTTGTAGTTCGAACCACTCTTGTCTTGTTACTGGATGAGAGCAACGAATTCGCTGGAATACCTAGTACTTGATTTCATAGGTGTTCAATGAGTCCGGTGGATTTTCTCCCCACGCCTCGTTATCTGAGTCCTCGTTGGCACGGTCTGTCTCAACTGCAGCTTCGTACGCACGATGAAGGCCGTCGATTGGATTCCCAGGGTCGTCCACTCGAAGGTTGCGAGACAGCTTTGGTTCGGGGCCGTAGGTAAGCAGTGCTGCACTTAGATTGTCTCCTCGCTTATCACCTCCCTCGCTCTCGCCGGCTTCGAGGGCGGCCAGTAATCGTTCCTCAAGGCGGCCGTCGGTCTGTTCGAAAGTTTTCCCCATCGCCTCGATCACATCCTCCCCTACGAGGAGATTCCCAGCGACGGTGTGATTTGGGCCGGTCGAATGGCCTGCCCACTCCTTCGACTTTTCACCTGTGTATACGAACGAGTTTCCGTCCATGTCTATTCCGTGGAGTTGCGTCCCAGCTGCACCGTCACGTTCAGACAGGACTGTCTCGCAGGCAGTGGGGAACGAAATATCGTTTTCGACCATGTTCGTGATCGGACCGCCGTAGGAGTAGCCGGAGTCCCACGACTGAGATGAAACCGCAACCCCGTCACCGACGTACGGGCAGACGGCCCCGACGGCCGGAAATACAGAGGCAATTGCGACACCGATCGTTCGACTGTCCGGATCGCGTCCGACGATTGAAAACGTCATATGGGTAGCTAGATTCACGTCCACTTAGTTGTTCTCGGGACGGAAAATGAGTCGAAACCACCGAAAGAGACGCGGATTAGCTGTAGTCGATCCGCGGATCGAGATACGTGTAGGCGATGTCGACACCGAAGTTAGCCACCATCACGATGACTGAGTAGACCAGGATCGTCCCCTGAACGACCGGATAGTCACGCTGGAGGACTGCATCTACCAGTAATCGGCCCATTCCCGGCCACGAGAACACGACCTCAATAATGACTGTTCCCGAGAAGATCAGCGGGACCTGGAGTCCGATTAATGTCACGACCGGAATGAGGGCGTTTTTCATCCCGTGCGTGTAGATGACCGCTTTCGAGCCAATTCCCTTCCCGCGGGCCGTGCGGATGTAGTCCTCGTTGAGGATTTCGAGCATTGACGAGCGCATCAGCCTCGTCAGAAGGCCCGCTCTCCGTGTCCCCGTCGCAATCGCTGGTAAGAGGATGAACGACCACCACGTGAAGGTGAATATTACCCCTTCGCGCCCGGACACTGGGAAGAACTGCCAGCGGACCGCGAATAGGTATATTAGGATCAAGCCGAGCCAGAACGACGGCATCGAGAGCCAGAAAATCGCGAAGAACATCGACGTGTTGTCGACCCACGAGTACTGGCGAACGGCGCTGATCACGCCGAGCGGAATGGCGATAATGACCGTGAGTGCCATCGCGACGAGTGCAAGTTCTAGCGTCGGCCCTAACCGTTCGATGATCAGCGTCGTCACTGCTCGTCCGGACTGGATCGACGTCCCTAGATCTCCCTGCAGTACGCCGGCCATCCAGTCGAAGTATCTGATGTGTGCTGGCTGATCCAGCCCCATTTCTTGCTCGAGTTGAGCAACTGCTTCCGGACTGGCACCGTCGCCGAGTGCAAGCCGAGCGGGATTACCCGGTGCGGCGTAGACGATCGATGAAATTACGATGGTGACCCCCAACATCACGGGGATCATTTGCAGTGCTCGTCGAACAGTGTACGCTAGCATTGTTAGCTCCGATCAACATCCACCGCATGGAGGTTGTACTGATCAGGAGATGGCCACCATGGGTGATCGGTCCAGGCATCCACGCTGATCTCGTTTTTGGCCGCGTAGAACTTGACGAAGCCTACAAGTGGCACGACGGGGACCTCCTCGAGGATGTGCTCCTGTGCCTCGTGAAGCAACGCCTCTCGCTCGGCATCGTCGGGTTCGACCTCCGCCTGATCGATGATCTCGTCATACTCGTCGCTCTGGTACAGCGAGTAATTGCTCCCACCGTCGGGCGCATAGTTTTGGCTGTGAAGGGTCGATGCAAGCGTGTTGTTGGCAATGTATCCTCCACTCAGTGCCATCGTCACCAGATTGTGCTCGCCGCCCTCCACTCTGTCGTACAGTGTCCCCGACTCGAGAATCTCTAGATTGGCTTCGAAGCCGACCTGGCTGAGCATATCCTGTGTGACTTCTCCGATACTCGAGTAGGGCTCCATCTCGAAGGCGAAGAACGAAACCGAGAGATCGTCGCCGTTTCTTGTCCGGACTTCTCCTTCTTCGTCGTTCTCCCATCCTGCGTCGTCGAGAAGTTCACGGGCAGTGTCGAGGTCTTGCTCGTACCCTGTCTCTCGTGCGGTTGCTTCGTCCAGTCCACCGACAGCCATTGGGGGACACAGACTGTAGATT
Source organism: Natrialba magadii ATCC 43099 (assembly GCF_000025625.1). Taxonomy (NCBI): domain Archaea; kingdom Methanobacteriati; phylum Methanobacteriota; class Halobacteria; order Halobacteriales; family Natrialbaceae; genus Natrialba; species Natrialba magadii. The sequence continues at coordinate 92,531 of NC_013924.1, forward strand.
GGATAGCCTTCGCCGTGGAATGCAGCGTTGACTATTGCCTCTTGATCGACAGCGTATGCCATCGCCTGTCTCACTTCTACCTCGTCGGTTGGCTCCGCTTCGACGTTGATTGACAGGAAGGTCGGGTGCGCGTCGTCGACACGCTCGAGTTGCGTGTTATCGTGCGCCTCTACATCTTCGGCATCGCTCGCTGCGATCATCATGCTTCCGTCGACGTTGCCGACAGTAACCTCGTTGAGCAGCGTCGTTGGTTCCGGGACGATTCTGACGTGGTACTCCTCGAAGTTGATCGGGCCATCGTTGCTGAGGAAATCCGGCCCTCGGTCGTAGTCTTCGTTGCGTGAATAGACGATTTCATCGTCACGCACCCACTCTTCGAACACGAGCGGTCCTGTCCCGACAACTTCTTCCTGTCCGTAGTCGTCTCCTGCTGCTTCAACTGCCTCCCGTGAGGCGAATCCCATCTGGACGTTTGCCAGGTATTGTGGGAACAGCGGATGTGGCTCCTCGAAATGGAACGTCAACTCGTAGTCTCCGGTTGCATCGATCTCTTCGAGCGTCCCGAACTGCCAGGCGTCCGGCGAGTTCTCTTCGGCCCGCTCGAGGTTCCACTTGGCGACGTCTGCATTGAACTCAGTTCCGTCGTGAAACTCGACGCCCTCCTCGAGTTGGATTACGTACTCGGTCTCGTCGTCGTTCGTTTCGTACTCCGTTGCCAGCCACGGCTGCGGTTCGAGATCCGGATCGATCGTAAACAATCGCTCGTGGACCGGCGTCAGACACATACTCTCCGGCACGCGGTTTGTTTCGTGTAGGTCGAGCGTTCCCGGATCGGAGTCGAGTGCGTCGACGAAAATTTCGTCGTTCCCATCGCCATCGGCCTGGTCCGCACAGCCTGCGAGCGCGAGTACACCCCCTGCACTGAGCGCGCTAATTAGCTCTCTTCGGTTAAACTGCATATTGCCATCGGGTTCCATGGTACGGTATGTCTTGCTCTATTATATAAACATTTCGATGACTGTCCCAAGTTGATTGCTATTTTTCTGAGAACAGCACGTCTTTGTACCCTACCCAAACAGTCAAGTGCCATCTAATCAGTTGCTGGTAACGTATGGCACAGCCGTACCTTCCAGTAGACGAATATGACGCCCGTCTTGAACGGGCACGTAACGCAATCGCCGAAACCGACGTCGATGCTCTGTGTCTGTTTTCCGCGACCAGCATCGAGTGGCTTACCGGATTCTGGCACCTCCAGACCGAGCGCCCAGTCTGTCTCACAGTGACCGACGAGACGGTTGCAGTCACGGTCCCGCGACTCGAACTCGAGCGAGCGGAGGTCGTCGACCACGTCGACGAGGTGTACAACTACTACGATTATCCTGGCGGAAGCGGTGAGTATCCGGTGCACAGTTCCCAGACGCCGGAAGCCACCATCAACGACATGCTCGACGATCTCGGTGTCGAGTCGGCCTGTGCAGATATGGACGGCGCACCAGGATTCTGGGGCTACTCCGGCCCGTCGCTGTCGGAGCTCGCTGGGGTCGACGTCGAAACTGTCGAGTGGATTACCGAATGGCGGAAAACCAAATCCGACGCCGAGATCGACCTCGTCATGGAATCGGGCAAGTGGGGGAACCTTGCCCACCGGTATCTGGCGGAGTACGCCGAACCAGGCAAACACGAGCTCTGGGTCGCCAAACGGGCGAGCCTCGATGCGTCCATGGCGATGTTCGATACGCTCGGCGACGAATACCAGTCCCACCTCCGGGGCGGATTTCCGGCGTCGTGTAGCTTCCTCTCTGGACCGAACACTGCGCTCCCACACGGTCTCACCGAAAACCGCCGCCTCGAGGAGGGCGACGTGCTCGTGACTGGCGCGTCTTCGAACGTCGGCGGATACAAAAGCGAACTCGAACGGACGATGTTCGTGGGCGAGCCGACCGACGAGCAGGAACACTACTTCGAGCTGATGCTCGAGGCGCAGACCATCGCGATCGACGAGAGCGGACCCGGTGTTCCGTGTGCTGATGTCGACCAGGCCGTTCACGACTACTTCGACGAACAGGGTGTCCTCGAGTACACCCAACACCACACCGGACACAACATCGGAATGGAAGGCCACGAACGGGAGTTCATCGACCGCGGAAGCAAAGAAATCATGGAGCCCGGTCATATCTACAGTATCGAGCCGGGAATCTATATTCCAGACGACGCCGGCTACCGCCACTCGGACACCATCGTCATTACTGAGGACGGGATCGAGATGGTCACGTACTATCCGCGAGATCTGGAAAGCAACATCATCACCTGGTAATCGGTTCAGCAGTCCGAGCGCATCTGTCTCCTATATCGTCCGTTCCTCCGGAACGATCTCTTTTGGATATTGCACGTAGTTCTCGTACCCGTCTTCTGTGATCTCGACGATGTCCTCGAGTCTGACGCCGCCGCGTGAGGGGTCGTACACGCCTGGTTCGATGGTGACGACGTGTCCGGTCTGGAGTTGCTCGTTCGCCGAGAGGAACGGCCGCTCGTGGAGACTCGATCCGATGCCGTGTCCGGCACCGTGGTACATGCCAACGTCCACATCGCCGGTTTCGAAGCCGTACGCAGCGAGTTCCTCGGCAACCCGATCTTGAACGTGGCTGGCAGGTTGGCCGGCACCATCCTCGAAGACGTCGAACGCGCCATCGAGGGCGTCGGAGACCGCACCGTAGGCCCTTTGTTCCCACTCGCCGACCTCGCCGACGACGAACGTCCGACTCAGGTCGCCGTAATAGCCGTGCGGCCCTTCAGGGCCGAGGTCGAGCAGGACGGTTTCGCCGGATTCGATGTGATCGATTCCGTTGTAGTGGAGATCAGCGCATGACTCTCCGGCCCCGATAACGGTGTTCCCTGCTCCGTCGAGGCCGTTTCGTGCGAGGGCCGCGTTCACTTCCCGCCGGAGAATTTCCGTGGTCAACGGCTCCCCTTGCCAGTGTAATCCGCCACCATCGACGGTCGCAGAGGCAAGAACGGTTTCCGCCCTGGCCATTCCCCGTTGCGTCGCGAACTCGACTGCTTGCAGCAACTTTCGTTCTTCGTTCGTTTTGACGCGACGAATGTCGTCGATTGCGTCGGTTAGGACGACATTGTACCCATCCTCGCGAAACGACTGGACCGTTCGATGCTTCGCCGTCGCTGGAAGCAAGAGTGTGTCTCCCATCTCGTTCCGCTCGAGGACCGTTCGGGCGCGCTCTGTCGCGGGCGGCCGCTCGCTTGCACGTGTCATGTCGACCTCGTCTCCCGGAAACTCCCGCTCGGCCTGTTGGCCGAATCGGTCGGGGGGACACAGCGTCGCTGTCCCGTTCACGTAGACGAACGCATAGTCTCGATCCGGCCCGTTGAACCGCGTCAGATACGTGAGCACCTCGTCGAAGCAATCCCCGACGTGGACGTAGGCATCGGCATCGTGGTGCTCCAGAAGCGGCTCGATTCGCTTGTACTTAGTCGAGATGCGACGTGGATAGTCAACCATAGAGTCACTGTCGCAGTTCAATCTAAGAATGTTCCGGTGTGTCATGCCACGCCCGCTAGTCGAGGACGGGCTGATAGACCGTCGATGAACGGATGGCTGTGACATCATAACATAAAACACTCCCCCACGACAAAGACGGGTATGAGCATGCAGCAGTCAGTCTCGTGTCTACGGCTGACTCTCGACCTTTGGCATCCCGGCTGTTGGGCGATCGATGCAACCGGACGCGCTGACGGCGGAATCCTCGCTCATACGGTGTACACGTCACCGCACGGACGAGGGTCCCACTCGAGTACGGCTAACGGGCTGTTCACCGCGTTCGGCGACACATCACAACAGATACAGGACGTCCTCGATGCGGTTCGAGACTCGAGCCAGACGGTGCAGGTCCACGAGCTCCAAGAGCAGTTCGGGCACGAACGAGATGTGCCGGCAAACATCGCACGGGAATTCTTTCTCGAGTACGATCCCGGCGAGATGGTCTGTCCGGTCTTGCTGGAAAACGGGTTCGTCCACCGCACCCCTATCAGAATTCAAGATGGGATCGAAGAATGGAACCTCTGCTTTATCGGGGATCGGTCGAGGGTCACAGACGCGCTCGACGATGTTCGTAAGCAGGCTGACGCGGAGGTGACCGTCACGTCTATCACGACGGCTGAGGCGGCCGATCATACGTCGCGCAGCCAGCGACTCGACACGCTCACACCGGCCCAGCGGAAGGTGTTCGAACACGCTCGTAACGCCGGTTACTACGAGTGGCCGCGAAAGACGACGACACGAGAACTGGCCGACGATCTCGATATCGCCAAATCGACGCTCCTCGAACACCTTCGAGTCGCCGAATCCAAGCTTCTCGATCCCTGAACCGTCCACTTCCGGGATTCGAGGATCCGTACGGAATTGCTGCACCGTCGCCGACGGTACCGTGGCCTATCCGTGGCTGCGGTTACAGCGACCGATAGCAGTTCTAGTGACTGATAGCAGCCCCGCTGACTGACAGCAGTTCTACAGTAACAACTGCAATTATTTAGACACTGATCGCACAGCTGTGATGCGATCAGGTGTGCATTGGCTTGCAGTGGCTACTATAGTGACTGAAGCAGTTCGCCGTAGACGGCGACCGTCGCACGACCGTCACTCCCTCCACTACCGCCCGATAACCGCTCGAGCCGCAAAGAGGAGATTCTCCTTTCGCTCTCGAACTCGTCGGTAAAAGTACGACAGCCACTTCGAACCGTACGGAACGTACTGATAGACCTCGATATCGTCCGACGCCAGTTCGTACTGCCGATCGGTTCTGACGCCCATCAGCATCTGAATTTCGTACGGCGTTCCGTACTCCCGGTGGTATTCTCTGGCGGCGTCGATAACCATCGGGTCGTGGCTCCCGATCGCGACGCCATCGTCGAACGCCTCGAACATGTATTCGATAAGCTCGAGGTACACTTCGTCGACTTTCTCTTTGCTCGTGTAGGCGACATCGCTGGGTTCGTCATATGCGCCCTTCACGATCCGAACCTTCCCCGGCGCATCGGCAAGCCGCTCGAGGTCTTCTCGCGTGCGTCTGAGATTTGCCTGGAGACAGAGGCCCATTCCGCCGCCATGGTCGCGAACAAGGGATTCGTATGCGTCGAGCGTCGCGTCCGTCGTCGTGTGATCTTCCATATCGACCCAGACGAAGACGCCTTTCTTATCGCCTCGTTCGGCGATTTCGGCGAGATTGTTCTCAAAGACAGTCTCACCGACATCGAGACCGATCTGTGAGGGTTTGACTGAAATGCAGGCCGCAGCTCCCGACGCTGCAATGTTGTCGACAAGTTCAAGATACGTGTCGGTATCCTCTGTGGCAGGCTTTGGATCGTGGTAGTGCTCTCCGAGGAGATTGAGGATCGCACTTACGTCCCGCTTGTTCAGCGTCTGGGCATGATCGAGCGCTTCGGACGGTGTTTCGCCCGCAACAAACCTGTTGGCGACAGGGGGAATCATTTATCGATAGTGGTGTGATCCAAGCGTTATAATATAGCACCCGACCAATTCATACGGGGATTATTGGGTGGGAAGAAAGGAGACTATCGACCATGATCGGTCGGGGTTACATAGGGATAAACACGAAGTACTACCCATGTCTCTGGAAACCGAGATGGAGTCGTACCAACACTATATCAACGGCGAATGGACCGACGGCGATGGAACGGAGACGTTCGCGAGTGAAAACCCGGCAACTGGTGACCAACTCGCGACGTTCCAGCGCGGCACCGAGGACGATGTCGACGCTGCGTTGGCTGCAGCGAACGACGCGTTCGAGGAGTGGCGAGAACTCTCCCACATCGACCGCGCGGAGTACCTCTGGGACATCTACCACGAACTGCGCGAGCGCCACGACGAGTTGGGTGAGATCATCTCCAAGGAGTGTGGCAAGGAGATCTCCGAAGGGAAAGCAGACGTCGCTGAGGCCTGGCACATGGTCGAGTGGGCGGCAGGCAACGCGCGCCACCCACACGGGGACGTGGTACCGAGCGAAGTCGGCTCGAAAGATGCGTACATGCGCCGGAAACCTCGTGGCGTTATCGGCTGCATCACGCCGTGGAACTTCCCGGTTGCAATTCCGTTCTGGCACATGGCCATTGCCCTCGTCGAGGGCAACACGGTCGTCTGGAAGCCAGCCGAACAAACGCCATGGTGTGGCCAGATCATCGCCGAGATGTTCGAGGACGCCGGCATTCCGGACGGTGTCTTCAACATGGTTCAGGGCTTCGGCGACGCCGGCGCGGCCATCACGGACGACGAGCGCGTCAACACCGTCCTGTTCACCGGATCCGCCGAGGTTGGCCAGGAAATCGCCAGCAAAGTCGGCGGCGAGCCCGGCAAACTCGCGGCCTGCGAAATGGGCGGCAAGAACGGCATCATCGTCACCGAGGAAGCCGACCTCGACATCGCCGTTCACTCGGCGATCATGTCGAGCTTCAAGACGACCGGCCAGCGCTGTGTCTCGAGCGAGCGCCTGATCGTCCACACCGACGTCTACGACGAGTTCAAGGAGCGTTACGTCGACATTGCCAAGGATGTCGCCGTCGGAGACCCACTGCAGGAAAACACCTTCATGGGGCCGGCCATCGAGCCAGAGCACGTCGAGAAGATCAAGAAGCACAACGAGTTGGCAGAACAGGAAGGCGCAGACGTGCTCGTCGACCGCTTCGAACTCGAGGACGACGAGATTCCTGAGGGCCACGAGGACGGCAACTGGGTCGGTCCGTTCGTCTACGAAATCGAGTACGATACCGACCTGCGCTGTCTGAAAGAGGAGTGCTTCGGCCCACACGTCGCACTACTCGAGTACGACGGCGACATCGAGGACGCAGTCGAAATCCACAACGACACGCCATACGGTCTCGCTGGCGCCATTATCTCCGAGGACTACCGCCAGATCAACTACTTCCGCGACCGCGCGGAGATCGGGCTTGCGTACGCGAATCTACCGTGTATCGGCGCAGAGGTCCAGCTTCCGTTCGGCGGCGTGAAGAAGTCCGGAAACGGCTACCCGTCCGCGCGTGAGGCCATCGAGGCCGTTACCGAGCGGACTGCGTGGACGATGAACAACTCCAAGGACATCGAGATGGCACAGGGCCTCTCGGCTGACATCGTCACTCGAGACGACTAACCGGTAGCACCGAGGTGTGCAGTCGTATTTTTCGAGTAACCTGTTGCTAGTATCACGGATCGGTGTTTCTGGGTTGAGTTCCCAACGAAGACTTCTCTTGGGTGTCTGGAATCACAAGTCGTTGCCGGAGAGGATTGTGTGATCAGTTGCTATGACAGACGGTGCCGTCAAACACTATTCAGTTCGGCTATCCGAAACTCTTATCAATATTTGGGTGTTGTCGAATATCATGGGACTCGGTGAAGGAAAACTGAGCACGACGGCCACCTCACTGGCGATTCTCGATCGCATAACGGATGAAAACGGGGCGACGTTGCGAGAGTTAGTCGATGAAACCGGCCTCGCAAAGAGTACTGTTCACAAACACCTCTCTACGCTATGCGAAAACGGCTACCTAGTCAAATTCGGTGAAACCTACAAACTCAGTCTCCACACACTCTCTCAGGGCCGGCAAGCGATCAAAATGCGGCCTCACTTTTCGACCGTCGAACAGCGCGTTCGAGAACTCGCAAACCAGACGAATACGGAGGTTGACTTCACCGTCGAGGAGAACGGGCGGTTGATTATCGTCTTTGAATCGGTCGGCAGTTCGAACGGGGTTAACTTCCGGTCGGGAGCGGAGTTTCATATGCATAATGCAGCAGCCGGGAAGGCGATCCTGGCCGAGTACCCCGACGAACGCGTCGACGAGATATTAGATACGTGGGGGATGCCGAAGAAAACACCAAATACGACTCACTGCCGAGAGAAATTAGAATCTGAGTTAGTGGAGATTAAGGAAAACGGGTATGCAATAAGTGATGGGGAACCAGTTGAGGGATACCGGTCCGTGAGTTCGCCTATCATGAACGAAGATGGCACTGTCCTGGGTGCGATAAGTGCCGGCGGTCCAACCTACAGAGTCGAGTATTCGCGACTTAGCGGGGAGCTAGCCGAGAAAGTCGCTGCAACTGCTCAATCGCTCTCTAACGACATTGCGAAGACCACTATCGAATGAGTTTCGCTATCGTAAATTATTCCTATGAAAAACGATGATGAACTGTCTGCGCCGTGCTACTGCTGAAAGAAATCGATTGTTCCGATTACAATAAAGCGGGTCTTCTGCAAACGAAATATCTGGGCGGTAGTTAGTTTACAACTGTACTATTGTAATCCAATATGGGTCGAGAACGTTTGCTGCACTGCTGATGACCGGTGTTTCTCACCGAGAGTAGGCGTTGTCGGGAATTGCGGTTCGGCGGTACAGACAGAAATTAGCCGGTACAACGGCCATTAGTGGCACTGGTTATTCAAGATGGGTTACTGGTTGAAATCCGTGCACTCTGCCGTTCACTGACGTCCGGTCTGTCACTTGCTCGCGCACTTGATGTCACATGTCGGTGAGCAGTTGGCAAAACCATCATGACCTTGAGATCAAATGGCAAACATCAGAACCTGAATACTTACTTTGAACTATTCACGACTCACCTGCCGACGCTCGGCGCTCGTTGGCAGTCTCTCGGCGAACTCATCGATCGCCGGTATTCAATCCGAGACGCTGCCAGTTTCTCTGCAGTCGGGATGGAATCATATCAAAACCAGGACTAGTGCCGTTGAAACCGATGTCTTCGAGCATTCCGTTCCGAGATACCGTCACAAGAGTGGCGGAGCATGGTTCCCGGCAATTGCCTCGATTGAAGCGGCTCCCGACCAAGAGTACGGACACTCTGGGGGCGAAATCGTGTCTCCATTGAGGTCGAAACGGGAGAGATGGAAGAGATGTCGTTTAACAAACGGGGGACAAGAGAGACAACGAGTGCCACCATAGATCACGTCCAAACACTCCTTGAAGAGAAGGGTGTCGTGAAGGCGGCGGTAGACGGAGCCGAAACGAGGGAAATCGCGATCAACCATCAACGTTGAACCGGGTGCGGTCACGGACGAGTCCTCGAACACATGGAAGCCATTGACTCGGCGGAATTCGAGAGCCAGGCCGCTGTCGTCCCTGTCGTACGCCATGCAACAATGTATTCGAACGATGCTCATCCAGATACATTGTAACACAGGAGTTCCTCGAACCAGTCTTCCGGTGAGTTGAGTTTAGCATAAGATAGTTTAGATATGCCTGGAGATGATGTTTCAAGACACCTCTGAACTTCGCCAGCCACTGGCGAAGGAAGCTGTGCGGTTCTCGCAGGTGTTTGTGTAGGCGTCGCCGATGACGTAGGTCTCGGAGTGGATGACGGTCAGATAGCCGTTGACCCTCTTCTTCTCTTCGATGTTCTCATGGATCGAATATCCATCCGTACAGGGAATGACACTGCCGTCACCGTACTCTGCGATGTCTTCGTCAGCGTCCTTGCGCGGACTCGAATCCTCGCCCTCACGTCCTTTCTCACCAGCAGTCACGTAGATATCGTCGGCTTCATACCTCGGAAAGTTCGAGCTCGTCGATGCCACCACTCGCTTCTTGGACTTCGTGGAGGAAGTCAAGAACGGCCTCGTAATCACGGTCAAGATCATGAGCAATCTGAGCGGTCGGCTCAGATCGCATCTCCTTGATCGTGTAGACCATCTCTTCAAGTTCGAATCGCTGCCGGCCAAAAATCGTGTCCGTGAGGTCGTTGAAGTACGTCTCGCAGTCTTTGCACCAGTACTGCTGAGCGTCTTTCCTGTGGTTCCCCGCTTGACGACCTCGTTGCTTCCGCGGTGGGGACACGTCACGGTCTCTCCGAAGCGGGCGAGACGGAGACGTTCAAAACACCGTTCACGTGATGGGAGGAAGACTTGAGCAGATTCTTCATCCATCGTTGACTGGTCATTTATTTGCCAGCAAAATCGATGTTACGACGTCGGGGTAAGCGCCGCGCTAAAGCGCGATGATTTGGGCCTGTTCAGCCTCTAATCGAACTGAGCAGCAAGAACCGCCACAGAGCGACTAGCAAAAGGGCTAGCACTTCCAAGGCGGGGGTCTTTAGATCTGTGACAAGACATCATACTATGGTAGGAGGCCCATGTCTCCGGCGAGCGGTGGTGGCGTCACTCGGTGCGGGGGCGTTGGCGACGGCAGGCGTGCAGGCACAAGCGGATGACCGAGTGTGACTACTATGGGTGCACAGGGCGTCCACTCAGTGTCGACGTATCGCAGGCACTTCGGGTCGTGGAGTGCAGCACTCGAGGAAGCGGGATTCGATCCCGACGATTACGACTCCATCACCTCGGACCAGTTGCGGTACAGGATCACAGACGAGGAGTTGATTTTCGATCTGCGGTGTGGCGCGGTCTTCCACGGTCATTCCCTCGTCAGACGAGTACGAGCGCTACGGCCACCATACGGTGTCGACGCTGCGGCAGTTTGGCTCGGGGGCTGAGTCACTCTCGGCAACTGCCCTCCCAGAGACAGGCACGGAAATCGATCTCCCACTCGGCGAGATCGAGGTGCTCGAGGCACTCGTGGAAGCCGAACTGGGCGAGAGGCGAGAAGTACGCAGACGACGAACTCACAGCAATATGAGCAACTCAGATTCGAACACAGGCACGGACGCGAGCGCAATACTGGTACTGATCCCGATCGCGATTATCTTGGTGGCTGCGGCGGCGGTCCCGGCGTGGATTGTCTGGTCGACGGCACCACCAGTCGGTGGGGAGTTCTACCCCTACATCCGACTGGCGACGACGATGATCACGGCGATTGTCGGCGCATTCATCGGCGCGTTCATCCTGCAATCCGCAGTGACGATCGCACGCGACCTGACGGGCGGTGGACGTGAGTGAAGGGGACACTGTGCGGACGAGGCGACCGCTCTCACTCGTAGCTGTCGCTGGTCGTTCTTTGATGACGGGGGCGCAGCGCCCCCAGTTACGGCTACAAGGCGCATTCCTAGCTCTGCCACCATAAGAGATCTAGTTGAGGAACCAAACCCAGGTTAGGCAACTTAGCTGACTAAGGTACCTAAGTCGGCTAAGGCAACTAAGATAGCTAGACCACTGTTGATCTGGAATAGAGTCGGAGCTATCGACAGCAGATATCAGCCCGGCAGAGCCGGTACTTGCCGATTAGAATGTGGGGAAAATATCTATGCGTGACGGAACAGCTGGTCAGTTCCCCATTGTAGTCACGTCAAACGGTGGTTCAGCATCTGCGGGCAGCGGCGTCTCGTACGCGTCCGTACCGATCTCCGTCTCGAACTCGTCGTGTGCCGCCTCAAGCGTCGATTCGTCGGCCAGCAGATCGTAGGTCGTTCCGGCAAGCACCTTCGCGGCAAAGGCAACACCCTCTTTGCCAAAGTCTCCGTTTGCCGCGACGACCTGCCAAGAGTGACCGGGTGCGCCGACCGGCCACGTCGCCGCACGGAACTGTCCCGTCGGGACGATCCAGCTCACGTCCCCGACCTCCGTCGAACCGTGCGACTGTCGGTCCTCGTCGTAGGCCTGGACCGGGTCCGAATACAACGCCTCGTCGCGGATCTCCGCGTAGAGCTCATCCGGTACGTTCGCGAGGTTGGACTCGATCCGGTCTTCGGGGATCGTTTCCCGGAGGTCGCGGGCGAACTCGTGATCGTCTTCGGTGTAGTCGATGGGGCCGACTTCCTGCATATTCTCCCAGATGACATCCGAGACGACGTTGTTAGCACGGTAATCGTAGCAGCCGGTCAGGAATCGTTCTGTGACGTCCGTTTGAGTCATCATCGCGGCCGCCTCGGCGATGTCGCGCAGCCAGTCGGTGTTTCGTTCGACCTCCTCGCGGTCGGGAGCGCGGACGAAGTACCAGACGGTCGCCTCCGCTGGGACGACGTTTGGCGCCTGGCCACCGTCAGTAATGGCATAGTGTAGCCGCGCGTCATCGGAGATGTGTTCGCGCATGTACTCGACGCCGGTGTTCAGCAGTTCGACGCCGTCGAGTGCGCTTCGTCCGGAATCGGGCGAGCCGCCGGCATGCGCAGAGACGCCTTCGAACGTGAACATAAGCGAGTTGAGTGCGTTCGTCGAGCCCAGCCTGGGCGTGTTCAGATCGCCTGGGTGCCAGGTGATCGCCGCGTCGACGTCGTCGAAGGCTCCTGCACGAGCCATGTAGGTCTTCCCAACGAGGGTCTCTTCGGCGGGACAGCCGTAGAAGACAACCCTTCCCTCGAGTTCACCGGCGTCGATTGCGTCTGCGACGGCGATGGCGGCGCCGACGCCGGCCGTCCCGAAGAGGTTGTGCCCGCAGCCGTGCCCAGGCCCGTCCGGTTCGACGGGCTCGCGATTGGCACTTACGTCCTGTGAGAGTCCTGGAAGCGCGTCGTACTCGCCGAGGATACCGATCGCCGGCTCCCCGTCGCCGTAGGAGGCGATGAACGCCGTCGGCATTCCGCCGATGCCGGTCTCGATTTCGAACCCCTCCTCATCGAGCGCGGATATCAGAATCTTCGCAGACTCCTCCTCGTGAAGCCCGAGTTCGGGATTCTCCCAGAGATCCTGTGCGATACGCTTCAATTGCGGTTCGTACTCGTCGATTCGACCGAACAGCGTTGACTTGTCCATGACATGTCCCTGACGAGTGGTATATTAAAGCTACGTCCTCCGGAACCTGTTCACAGCGACCAACTCAATAGGTGCCGTGGCAACTACTCGCGGGATACCGCTCGTGGGACATTGTGTCCGAATCCAAACCCCGTGTCTATTTCGTCTCGAAATTGAATCCAGTATTCTTTGGGGATATACTTAAGCCGACAACCGTGGAGCACCCAGTACGAAGGCACAATGAACGACATCATCGATCCACGACCGCCACTCCCAGAGTGGATTCTCGACGCCTACGATGTCATTCTTTCCCAGGGAGTCGAACCTGGGTATCACGGGGACGCGCAGTCGGTTTCTCGAGAGCAGGCCCACGATATTCTTCTCAGCACCGATGAACTCGCACTCGAAGCGGTAGATGTGGACCATGCACTTACCCGGCTACTCGAGAGGGGGTACTTCTACGAAGTTGATGACGAACTCCGTGTGACAACACCAGAAAATTGAACTGGTGTCCAGGAACACAACTGTCCACTACAGTTGTGCACTCGTCGCTGATCAACCTGCCAGCTACGGCAGGGATTCTCATCGCTGTAGAAGGCGCAAGACGCGTATTTGTCCCGTGTGCCATGTGCCGTGTGCCGTATTCCCTCCAGAACTAGCCCGTACCGACCAGCCAATTAGCGGGCTTGGCCCCCGAGCTACCCGAATTCTATAATCGCACCAGAATACTTTTTCACGTGATTACACAATATTGTGGATATGTGTGCGAAGCATACAACAGGGACGGGATCGCTCTTTGAGTGGCCAGCAAACCCGATCGGGTACGTTGCCATCATTATGGCACTCATAACAGGAGTGCTCCACTTGATAGCATCAACAAACGCGATTGAAATGAGTGAGATATTAGCTCTCCTCTTTATTTTGAACGGGCTCGGCTTCATTGGCGGAGCGATCCTCTACGTCACGCGATATTGGCAACCGTGGTTGTTCCTCGTTGCCGCCATCTACTCGATCGTAACGATTCTGGCGCTCTTCCCTGTACAAGGGTGGGGCGTGGAGGCGTTCTATATGCAGGGGAGTATCAATCCGATCGCAGTGATTACTAAGGCCGCCGAAGCCATTCTCGCAGTCTGTGCCCTCTATCTCTACGCCGGGACGCGGTAAACGACCACGGGGCAGGTGACCCGTGGAACTCTCGCTGTTTTCTTTAGAGAGGTATATTGCTGGACCAGTACGGTACTACTGATGCGTTTCAGACTACGGATTGCGGTCTGGTCGTTCAATGACCTTGGCCACAGTGATGATAGCGTCTACCTCAGGGGGTGTGCCGGTTACTTCTACTACGCCCTCTTCAGAGTCATACTCAACGTACGTTGCTTCAGCTGCTTTCGGCAAATCACTATGGTAGAGGCTCATTTCAACGTCTTTGAACATTTCGTCCGGAATTGAGAGTTGTCCGCCACTCGTTTCCCACTCAGAAACTTGTTCAGCGAGTTCATCTATTGGAACTGGACCGTCCTCTTGCTCAAGATAATACAACGCGTACCGTCGCCGCTCTTTGCTTAGAAGATCAAATACCAGATCTAACGATTCTATTCTAATCACTATTTCACCATGTGTAATAAAACTCACCATGGGTTGGACACACTCAACGCGTACGCGGTTTGTCCGACCTAAAACGGATGAGATGTAACATTACCCAATATCTGGATCTGGGAGAAGCCCTTATACGCATCGCCATATTTTCTGTGTTAAATGCCATCATCACCGGGCTCAGATGCGGAGTCACAAGTCCATACACGCATCCGTCAACAGGAGGCCGTTGCCGAACTGGGACAGCAGGCGCTCGAGACTGATGATCTGGACCACTTGATGGAGGAGGCAGTCACTGTTGTCGCTGAGACCCTCGATGTCGAGTATGCAAAGGTTCTCCAGTTGCTTCCCGGTGGTGACGACGTCTTTCTCCGTCAAGGCGTCGGCTGGCGCAATGACCTCGTCGGGAATGCGACAGTTCCTGCTGATCTCGACTCACAGGCAGGGTACACACTCCTCTCCGAAGAGCCGATTATTGTCGATGACCTCTCCATTGATGAGCGGTTCTCTGGCCCGGCGTTGCTCACCAGCCACAACGTTGTCAGCGGGATCAGCGTCATCATTGGGTCAGTTGAAGACCCATGGGGCGTTTTTGGAACCCATACGACCGAGAAGCGATCGTTTACCGAACACGACGCAAACTTCGTCAAAAGCGTCGCCAACGTGCTCGCCTCGGCTATCGCGAACAGGAAAACACGAAACGAACTCGAGGAGATGCACAGTCGCATCTCGGATGCGTTTTACTCACTCAACGAAAATGGGGATTTCACGTACCTCAACGACCGTGCGAAAGAGTTAATCGATTTTACAGACGAGGGCCTCGTTGGTAACCACGTCTGGGACACGTTCGAGTGGGCAGCCGACTCGAAACTCAGAACGGAGTACGAACGAGCGATGGAAACACAGGAACCGACCTCGTTCGAGTTTTACTATCCTGAGCCACTCGATACATGGTTCGAAGTCAACGCGTATCCATCTGAAACAGGTCTCTCAGTCTACTTCCGCGACATTACGGATCGAAAGGTGCGCGAAGCGGAGTTTCGGATGGTCGCGGAGAACATCGGAGAAATCATCTGGATAACCGATCCAGAAACGATGGCATATCAGTACATTAGCCCCTCATTCGACGATATCTGGGGTGTTAGTCGACAGCGGCTGTACCATGACCCAAGTTCATATCTCCAATGGGTCCACCCAGAAGATCGCGAACGCGTCCGCACGAACTTCAATAACCTTCCGGATGAGCCGCTTGATGAGACGTTCCGAGTCGTGAGACCTGACGACGAAATTCGGTGGCTCCGCGTCCGAGGGAAACGCGTCGAGAACGACGAGGGAATCACTCGAGTGATTGGTATTGGTCAAGACCTCACCGAACGCAAAGCGTACGAGCACAAACTCGAAGAGTCAAACGAACGACTCGAGCAGTTTGCCTACGCCGCCAGCCACGATCTACAGGAACCGTTGCGGATGGTCTCGAGTTATCTCCAGCTCATTGAGAGTCGGTACGCAAACGAACTCGGCGACGACGGTGAAGAGTTCCTCGAGTTCGCCATCGACGGAGCCGACCGGATGCGAGAAATGATCGACGCGCTCCTCGAATATTCGCGAGTGGATACACAGGGTGATCCGTTAGAACCGGTCGATTTGGATCGGCTCCTCGAGGACGTCCAAACGGATCTTCAGATACAACTCGAGGAGAGTAATGCAATAGTCACCACTGACGACCTACCGTGGATCAAAGGTGATGACAGTCAGCTACGGCAAGTCTTCCAAAATCTGCTGAGTAATGCGATTATGTACAGCGGTGATGGGCCGCCTGAGATTCACGTTGAGGCCACTTACCAGGGGCGGATGTGGGAGGTCTCAGTCCACGATGAAGGGATTGGAATCGATCCTGAGCAGCAAGATCGCGTCTTCGAGGTGTTTCACCGTCTCCACGGTCAGGAAGAGTACTCCGGAACTGGGATTGGACTGGCACTCTGTCGGCGCATCATCGAACGTCACGGGGGTGAGATCTGGGTTGAGTCCGAGCCGGGTGAGGGTTCAACATTCTCGTTTACACTTCCAGCTGCCGATCCCTGACTGCCCGCTATTGGCGGTTACCATCCCCTTACGAATCATTTGGTTAGTCTCTGTGCGTATTGTTCGATTGCGAATCTGGATAGCACAAGGCCATAGCCATTGCTTATCATACAACTTTAATAAACTCTCCAATTGGTTATTGGTATGGCAAAACTCTGCAACGAGTGTGAAGCGCATCTCAAGAAGGCCTTGGTGGCAAACGATACTTCTGAGAAAGATTTTCATATCCGGCAGGTGCTGCAAATGTGCAGTGTTGACGATCTCCCAGAAGAATCACCAACACAGTAGCCTGCGTTCACCACAGAACGTTTAAATTATCTGATTTCTGCCAAGGTGTGAGATGGGAGATTCCACCCCAATTTCCGGCGATAGAGTGTTTGGTTTCATAAGTATCAAAAACAATCTTTTCACCGCGCTCTCTGAGTATAGTCAACCCTCTGTCAACATGGACTTGCAGTGACAACAGGAGACAGCCTATGACTGTAGTCGTGTGGAAGACGTCACGGATCGCAGTATCGTACCAGAGACGGACAAGAATGGGGTCATATCTTGTGACAGGATTCGATTGCCCGAATACGAGCAAGTTAATTCCCATACGCACGCGTTAATAATATATTGCTCTGTAGAGCTACAGGGCATGTCTCGCCCGTCCCCATCCTCTGACGATTCAACTTCTCGTGACTCAAAATCAGCTGTATCAGACGCTGCTGACTCTCTGTACGAAGACCTTGCTACGACGCGGCGGTGGTATCTCGCACTAACAGGTGTTGGATTCTCTGTAACCACTGCTGGCTGCACATCGACCGGTTCCGACAGACCAACAATGGAGTCCGAACCCCCGGAGCCGACTGATGAAACGTTCGATACCCGAGAGACGATTGGGGGTGAGATAGAGAGCGACGAAGACAATGACGAGACTGACGAAGATGACACAGAGAGCGACGAAGACAATGACGAGACTGACGAAGATGACACAGAGAGCGACGAAGACAATGACGAGACTGACGAAGATGACACAGAGAGCGACGAAGACAATGACGAGACTGACGAAGATGACACAGAGAGCGACGAAGACGACGCAGAGACCGACGACGAGCCGGAAACCGTCGACGACCTCCCGCTGTTCGACGCACACACGCACGTTATACCGACAGAAGCGCGGGGTCGCGACCCTCTCTTCGCCGAACAACTCGTCGAGTGGATGGATGCCAACAGCGTCGACCGAGCGGTCGTCCTCGCGTTCGATGCTCCCGAAGCGTATCCGGTTCAAGCGCCGAGCGAATGGGTGCTCGACGAGGTCGCTTCGTATCCCGACCGGCTCGTTCCCTTCTGCACGGTCGATCCGCGAGCCGTCGACGGAGCAGACGCTGCCGCCGACCGCCTCGAGCACTACATCGACCGCGGCGCTCGTGGGTTCGGCGAGCTCAAAATGGAGATGGATATCGACGACGACCGCCTCGAACCGCTGTATGAGCTCTGTGCGACGTACGAGTTGCCGGTCCTCTTTCACACCGATCAACAGATGATGCGGGACGAGGTCGGCCTCCCGCGACTCGAGAACATACTGGCGTCGTACCCCGAGGTTGATTTCGTTGCACACGCCCACGGGTGGTGGTCGCACATGGCCGCTGACGTCGAACCGCAGGATCGCGGGCGGATCCCGGAGGGACCGATTGAAGCTCCTGGCCGTGTCTGGGACTTGCTCGCGGCGTACGACAACATCTACGGCGACATCTCCACCCTCGGAGGATGGAACGCGCTCACCCGCGACGAAGCGTACGGACAGGCGTTCCTCGAGTCACACCACGATCAACTCGTCTTCGGGACCGACTATCTCTTTCCCGGCCACCAGATTCCACACTTTGCTATGTTTGAACAGTTCGATCTCGAACTCGATGCGTGGGCGAATATTCGGCATCGTAACATCAAGGGCCTGCTTCGGTGAACTGGCTTCGCGGGTGAAGGCACGCGCTAGCTGATCTCCCCCTCGGTGTCCTCGCCCCAAACGGAGAGGGTTCGAAGATCCCTCAGGCAGTCGAGCAACGTCGTTCGAAAGCGTTTGCCCTTTCGTGCTGCCGATCGCTACTGTTTCGCTGATCAACTCGTGCAGGCGTAGGATTTCAAGCCACAGTCAGTCCAGCGACAATAACGTATCCACCAACAATCACCAGCACGGTGGGAACGAGCCATCGGTCAAGTCGATCAGAGATCCCATCGATAGCGACGCGATACACGAGTAGGAGCGCAGTGAGAAATACGATTCCAGCGGCGATCAAATATACGATGACGATGAGTTGCAACTCTCCTGGTCCAAGGTCGGCAAAAAACGGAACGAACACTGCGATGTTTTCACCGCTAAGTCCGATTCCCGCAACGGTAACCACACCAATACGCCCGACTGAGTTCGGCACAGCCGGTAGTTCTTCAATGGTTGTTTCTGGAGGACGACTGATGAGACCCCACAGACCGATGGTGAGGGGAACGACTCCCAGCAGAAAGGTCCACTCGTACAGGAGTTCAGCCGCGACAATCGCCCCGACAACCGCAGCACTGAGACCGATACAAAAACTCACATAGTGTCCAACAAGCACTTCCCAGAGCTGATAATCGTTATCCGCACAAAACGCACTGATGACGAGTAACGTATCAATATGGGTTACAATGAACAACCACAGGGCCACAAACAAGACTGTCTCCACAGAACACAATGCTAGTCGCACTGAAACCATATATTGGTTTCCTCTCCATCCTACCGTTGTGTCTGCTGTACTGAAAAGCCGTGACCAACGCAGAACGTTCACTCGAGTTCGAACTCGTCAGACGCATCCGTGCGGGACCGACGATCAGTCCGTTCGTCGCTGCGTTCATGGTGCCGTTGTGCATCTTCAAAGTCTTCGTCGCAAGGAGTCGATCAAGTCGCCGTTCAAATTCGTCATCAGTGAGTTCGCCCCGTGCATACCGCGAACGCAATTCTTCCAGCGCAGTTTCTTCCGCACTCACTTCACCAGTTGCCGACTCGTTTGCAGTCTCTTGATTTTGGTAGTACTCGAGAAGTCCCAGTGCAAGCGGCAACACTCCAGCGAAGCCAACGACAAACGTGATCTAAAAGAACTCGAACCCAAGCGCTAACAGCCCAAATCCGACTGTGAACGTTACAATCGAGATGATGCCGACAATCACCGTCGATAGTGGGTCGCCTCCGGGCCCGTGGCTTTTTGAGTCGCTTGTCCCCATCTATGCACCTCATATCATCTGTCGCGTCACTTCATATTTGTCATAGGTTGGGAGATACCTCGTGATGATCAGATACCGCAACGATGTGGTGGAACGCATCGCCACGCGAATGGCGACCCGGACGAGTCGATGGTAACTGAATCTTAGCTATTTGAGACTTCCAAATAAGGAAGGGCGGTGCTTTTCGGTGACAAGGTAGGAGTACACACTATGAATTTGCCTGAGATAGATTCGGCTGTGTTCTTTGGGTTAATTACAATGGTCACCTGGGGAATCTGGGTGGTCCTGGGCAACGCTGCCTCGGAGTCTATTGACCCGAGGACGGCCGCCGCGATCTCCTATCTTGTTGCGGCTCCTCTTGCACTCGGCTACATTCTCGTTTCAGACGCGTCGCTTGTTATTACGGCGAGAGGCGGACTGCTCGCTGGCGTGGCCGGATTGTTCACCGGAATCGGTCTGATTTCGATGTACATCGGTCTTTCGGGAGGGTCAACAACCGTCGTCTCGACTCTTAGCGCGATGTATTTCGTCGTCGCGGCGCTCATCGGTGTGGTCATCCTTGGAGACGAAGTTACGATAACGAGAGTGGCTGGAATAGCGTTCGCCATTCTTGGTGTCATCCTGGTTTCCCAGTGAATTACCTCGGTGTCAGGCCCCGAGGTATTCCCCTGTGTCGCTGACACATTCACCTTCCAATCCACCTGTCTCCGTCTACACTCGTCGCCGGGCTGGATTTGCGCTTGCCTCTCGCACGCTTCGCCCACCTATCACCATCTAGTAACTGGTAGAAATCGCGTCCGAGATATAGTAACAACTGGCCCTGTTGAGGCCCTATTATTCAGCTATGTTCTCGTCTGAAACAGTCGGTCAATGAGAACTGCTTATTGGCCGCTGGTATTCCTACCAATTAGCGCATCTGTTCGAAGAGTCTGAGGAATACACAGCGCGAATGAACCAATCAAATAGATGGGCTCAGTTTTCGGGTAAGTCGTCCAGTAGGCCGTATTTAACCCGGTAACATACAGCCCCCACCGAAGATCCGACGCCGAGGCTGTGTGACGTTTCTCGATCATCCAAACTGAGAAGCAACTGGCCAACCCACATTCCCAGTATTAACGCCCACCGTCGAACACGTGACCGGCGAATACCCCCGATATCCCGGTCGTACAGCATTCGATAGACAACGGCACTCGCAATGCCGACAAAAAACCAACCCGTCCGTACGGTTGGGATATCGACCTCTTCAATCACTTCGGCTGCGAACGTCGTTTGAAGTTCTGCGGCATCAATTTCCTGTTCGTCAATGGCACAACTCTCTGGCACTCTGATTTCGTCTAACGATCCGTCATGACGTAATTGTTCAATCCGAGCAGACTCTCTTCGGAACAGAAGTATTAGACCCACAACTGCGAGGTTTCCAAAGAAGTCGAAGATTGCATGGGTCCGGCGTGAGACCATGACTGTGATCAACACACCCATTCTAATAACGTTATTGAGGGCCGTTCCGTCCCTGCTGAATGCGGTGCGCATGTCGGTCACGCTGATATTGATATGGTTAGCGAACGGACTCACCGTCTCGACTGCATCGAACGTACACAGCCTCAGCGGATGGTCGTGCTGTATATCCCCTCTGATTATAGTAGACACTGCAAGTCACTGCACACCTGATCGCCAGCCTGCTCGGCGATCAGTGTGTAACTAGTTGCAGGTGTTACTATAGGTTCACTAACGAGTTGATTGTGAATCGACCGATCCGGTCATCCTGAAGTTGGGGGTTTGACACTTATTGGGAGCACTTAGATGACGTCACTTGATCTGAATCGAAGATACCCGATTGCAACCGGAACGATGAACCACAGAGCGAATACGATGACACTCACCCACTCTTGTAGCAATAGTGGTTCTCCCGTCGACAACTCTCTTGTCCAGAGTACATCCATAATAATTCCTATTGCTTCGTGTGGCGCAAGGTTCTCGATGAACCCAATCCAGGCAGGGGACGTCTCAGACACCTCACCGTGGATTGCCCAGTAGAGAACGTCACCAATCACGTACAGCGCGAAATACACAGTCAAAAAGAGGCCAGTCAACACTGCGAGAACTCGACGGGAGGTCGCAAGGGCTGCCGAAACCGACACGCCGATCACTGTATATAGAATTCCGTTTGTAAGGTTGCCGACCAGAAATTGCCCATACTCGGAGAGAGCGAAGGACCCATAGATGACGTACAGAAACGGAATCACCAACATGTACCCAATGAACACCGGAACGAACAGCGCCAGGGTACGCCCCACAGTTTTACCGAGCAACAGTTCTGCTCGACTCACCGGAAGGCTGAGGAGAACGTGAATACTTCCTGATTCGCGCTCGCCGACAATTGCGGGATAACTGAGCAAAACTGCGACGATTGGAATGAGTAAGCTCATCGTTCCGAACGCCGCACCGACGCCCTCCTCGAACGTTGGGTCGCCGAAGATCTGCTGCATCGAACTCAGAGTGAACGTGACAAGGAGAAATCCGACTGCCAACAAGACGAACGTGTTCGACCGGATTGAATCGGCAACGTCCTTGCGGGCAATTTCGTGCCACGTCATGCTTTGACCTCTTCGGTAGTGTACGCTGCAAATAGGTCTTCCAGTGACGTCTCGTTGGTATTGACCGACAGGATTCGACCTTCCACTTGACAAAGTTGACTGAGCACCTCGTTTGTGGCGTCGATATCTTCGAGAACCAGTTCGAGCTTTCGGTCATCCGTGTTCACGGCGGTGACTGCATCGAGATGTTGTACACGGTGGACAGCACGGGCGGCTGCATCGTCAAACTCGATCTGTACTGTGTTCGTCTCTTCAGTTCTGGATCGAAGTCCGGAAATCGTGTCTTCAGCCACGAGTCTCCCACTGTCGAGAATCCCGACCCGGTCACAGATCCGTTCCACTTGGCCAAGGATGTGACTGGAAAAGAAGACTGTCACACCCTTTTTAGTCTCGGTCTGAATGAGTTCGCGCATTTGTCGTGCACCGTTTGGGTCCAGTCCACTCGTGGGCTCGTCTAAGACGAGAAGTTCGGGGTCTCCGACGAGTGCCATCGCAAGTTTGAGTCGCTGTCTCATTCCGGTGGAGAACCCGCGAACCCGCTGATCGAGTGTGGTTTCCAGCCCGACACGCTCACAGAGGGATTCTGGATCGTCGTCGGCGTTTTTGATCCGAGCCACGAATTCGATGTGCTCTCGTGCTGTGAGATTGTCGTAGAGCTGGCCGTGGCTTGGAAGGACGCCAATTCGATTCCGCGGAGATGGCGACCCAGGATCGACTTCCTCACCGAATAACCGAATTCTGCCGCTGGTAGGTCGGACGAGCGACAACAGCATGTGGATCGTCGTGGTCTTTCCGGCCCCATTCGGTCCGAGAAAGCCGTATACCTCGCCTTTTCGGATGGAGAGGTTGAGATCCCGTACTGCGGCGAGATCACCGAATTCCTTGGTGAGTTGCTCCGTTTCGAGTATGGGTTCACTTGCTACCATCTCAGTCGTCAGTTACCTCTCGTGTGAAAAAACCATCATCTACGGTCAAAATCGATTTTGACCGTTCTACCCCATTCCGGGTATGACTGTGACAGTTCCGTTCACTACGGGAGCGTCGAGCGGACATAGATTTGTGTGCCGACGGCGAACCAAATAGCGTATCCGACGCCGTAGAAGAGCATCTGGATGAATCCGGTGAGCGGGTCCCACAGGAGCCAGCTCCCTCCCAATGCAGAGAGCGTCTGTTTGCCAATCTGTGGGAGAAACACGGTGAGTGAAAATCCAACGATGACTATCAGCACGCGAAACCAGTGCAGACTCGTCACAGACCAACTCAATCTGAGCGCCGTCAGCGGGTTGTAGCCTCCCACAACACAAATCTCAGGGGCAAGCCAGAACTTGAAAATGGCGAGCGCCGATGCAGATCCAAATATGAGTGTCGCCGACGCACCATCGTAGATGGACTCGCTTGAAAGACTCGTCCCGGCCAGTTCATCGACCCACGTGAGAGTCGAGAGAAGACCCCAACTAAGAATCGACGCGAGACCGATAGCGACTGCCCCAACAATCAGAACAGCGATGAGTGTTACGACGACGGCGGGTAACCGTCGTTGACTCGTCACGAATAGTTCACGGGCCGACCGTACTGACCCCTGTAAGGCAGCGGTCGTCACGCCCACGACGTACACACGGAGGACAGTCGTGCTTAGTGCAACGTAGAAGGCCACTGCTGTTCCGACCGGCCACGTCTGGGGCATCGTTTCAAGCGCTGGCCACAACAACCAACTGAGAACCGTAACTGCAAAGACCAATACGAGAACTGATGGATGTCGCCACGGCAACGATATCGCCCACAGAATATCGCCAGCGATGGAGCGACGAAACACCTGTAGATCGGTGGATCGACACCGAAGACAGGTACACCCTTCGACGTCGTCGGGTTGTTTGATCGGCTCCATAGTCAGTGTACGTTCAAACGATCAAAATTAGTTTTTATCGAAATCAACCTATTTGGGGAGCCCGGTCGAATATCGGTCACACGATGGGAAAGCTACTTCCGACGTCGTCCGACGCCACCATCAACAGAGAGGAACAGCCTCAACTGCTCTGTATCGATGACGATCTAACGTCCGAAGTTTTTAAAGCGCTTTCTTCAGATACGAGTCAGGACATTTTCGCTCTCCTCAACGAGGAGCCAATGGCTGCACAAGATATATCCGACGAACTCGATCTATCGTTACAGCGAGTTTCCTACCACCTCGACAATCTCCAGGAGTCGGGATTAATTACGGTACTCGATACGTGCTACTCCGAGAAGGGTATGGAGATGGACGTGTACGGTCCACCCGAGACGCCACTCCTTCTATATCTGGGCCCCTCTGACGATAGACCAGGGATGATCGCATCATTCAAACAATTTGTACACGCACTCGGTCCGATTGCTGCTCCAGTTGCTATCGGCCAGGCTCTGGTACGACTTGTGTCGGGTGACGAGTGAGTTATTCAAGGAGCGGAACTACGCAGCCAATACGACAGCTGTGGTTCCTGTCCACCTCAATGTTTTCAGCACTCATTATGTCCAACTCTCGGACTCGGTACCTTCACCTCCGAATTTCGGCCGTCTTTTCTGACAGAATTTCCATATCTCGCTATACCACTGCAAGATACAAGGCGCGAACGTGGAACGGACTGAGGAGCGATCAACGCGGAAGATCGAACGGTCAATACAGGTCAAGCAGGTAACGGACCAGCAATCGATTCCTACGATAGCTATCAAGAGATGCCTGCTGAATATAGAGCATTAGTGCAGCACGACGACTTGGTTTTCAGATTGTAGTTGTGACCCTATAGTCGGTAGAAACCGAGAACAGAAGCCGATCGGTTCGGTAAAGACGTGGAGTTCAGGCGATAACCCATCCGGACACTACGACGAGCCCGCCGACGAGTACCAACACGGAGGGGACGAGCCACCGATCCAGCCAGTCAGGAATGCCGTCGGTAGTGAGGCGAGATACGGTTGCGAGCGCGGCGAGAAACACGACCCCGGCACCGATCAGGTAAACAGTGATGATAAGTATCAGTTCGGCTGGCGAGAGGGTAGCGAAAAATGGGATGAAGAGAGCGATGTTTTCGCCGCTGAGACCCAGTCCTGCGGCGGTCACGACACCGATACGTCCGAGAGAGTTTGGCACGAAGGGCACCTCTTCGACCGTCGTTTCTGGGCGCTGGCGGAGTAGTCCCCATAGTCCCAAGCTGAGGGGAACGAAACCAAGCATGAACGTCCACTCCTGGAGTAGCTCGGCAGCAAGAATCGTCCCGATGACCGCCGCGCCCAATCCGCCACAAAAGCCGACGTAATGCCCAACAAGCACTTCCCAAAGGCGGTAATCGTTGTCCGCACAAAAGGCGCCGATGACGAGTAGCGTGTCAATATGGGTTAGGACGAACAACCACACGCCCACAAGCAGAACAGCTTCCACAGATCCTATATATGTCATGTCCGATTTCTATAATTGTTTCTCTACGAAAGCCCTGATCGTTGGAGGATGTCGTGACCGGCACTCATTTTCTGACTCGTACCGTATTGGCTTGACATCTACCCACGACTGAAGTCGTGGGATTCCTTTCGTGGGAGTCTCAGTCGTCCTGAGATTCCCCGACAGCGACATTCCCACCCACGGTGGTACTCTGGTCTGTGTACGCCTCGTTAGCCGTTGTCTCCACTAGGGAGGGCGGGTTGTGATGTTCCCGCCAGTTGTGATTGTTCCACTTGAGATACACGGGCCGTGCCATCGACCCGACTTCGGTGTTCTGCCGTCTCAGGAACGATTCCGATGCGACGAGGTCAGCGTGCCCCTCGAATCCGCACGGACACGCCAGCGAATCCTCGTGACGAATAGTCCCTTTGTGCTCGCCACATTCGGGACACATCTGAGTTGTCCACGCTTCAGATACCTCGTTGACCGTGATACCGTACTCCTCACACACGTCTTCGAGGCGGTTGATAAACCGGCGGTACGCCCAGAAGTTGTGCGTCTTTTCGTTCACACACGGCGACCAGTGCGTCGAAAGCACGCCCTTGATGTCCCCGACGTACAGCGTCGAAACGCCCTCGTCGTACAGACGTTCCGTGAGCTCGCGGACGAGGGTGTCTTGGGCGTGGTTCCGCCGGTTTGTGCGCTTGCGATACAAGCGGTCGATGCGCTTGCTCGACTCACGCTGGTTTTCGAGGAGTGACTGGTAGTGTGCGATACGTTCCGTGGTTTTCCGGAACTGCTCGAACAGGTTACGTCCTTCGAACAGGAATTGAAAGCCGGTCGTTGTTGTGCAGGCGACGAGGTTGTTCACGCCCACGTCCAAGGCGGCTTCGTGGGAAGCCAGTGGTGAGTCCAGTCGAGAATCAGGCACGGTGACTGGTTGGAAAGCCCTGAACGTATCTGCGGTTTCGTCGTACACAATTTCAAGCCGGTTCTGCTCGCCGCTCCATTTCGGCTCACCAGCAACTTCAACGCGGAGGCGTTGGTTCCGATTCAACCCAAGTTCGTCTTTGAGTTCGGAGCCGATCGGGACTTCAAGTCGGGAACGTTCGCCGTACTCTATGGTGTACTGGTCGTTGCGAACGTACGTGCGGAGTACCCGCCCATCGTCTTTGCTGCCCCAGTATCCGGGTGGAGACGGCTTCTCGTTGAGTTTCCCGGCGTGGTACTTTTCGTTGAGCGAGAGGAATGACCGCCACGCTTCGGAGTTTTTGCGGATGATCTGCTGGGCGACGGAACTGCTGAGGACACCCTTGTACTTACCTTCGAGACTACCGGTGTCGGCGTCCCAGATGCTTTCATCGTCTTCGAGGAAGTTTTGGCGGCGAGTGTAGTTTGTCTCGTTCCAGAGACTCGCAGAAGCGTCCAACCAACGAACGAACACCTCGCGCTCTTTCGCAGAGCGAGGGCGAACGTTGAACCGGTTGGCTCGCTTCATATCACCGTCTACGAAGTGTTTGTTTGTAAAGATATGCGTTAGCGTGGGAGACTCAGGCCCGCCATTGAGTGTTGTTGATGACGTGGGATGTCGGATTCATCCCACGACTAAACTCGTGGGCTTTCTCCTTGATTTTCTGTAAGTCGGGAGAATCGCTCAGCACGGGGAAAGATTGGCGGTACGGGGAAGGATTGGGGGATAAGCTCAACTGAAAGCGTCCTCAAGGGACGGGACTACCTGCTTTTTCCGGGACATGACGCCTGGCAAGAACGCTTTCTGATCGGTAAACGTCGTGTCGAGGGCGTCCGCGACAGTGTCTGTGTAATCACCGGCAACGAGGACAGTCGAGTCCTCGTCAAGGAGGTCAGTGACAAGTAATAGGAGGGTGGTGAACTCCCGCTCATCAACGATATCGTCCATCGCGGCGAGAACAACGGCTTGCTGCTCCAGCACTGCTTCCGGGGTGACAGTTTCGACTTGACCGATCCCGACGTGATGCGATCCAAATTCGAACTCCTTGAAATCGCCAAGAACCATCTCACGCGGGCTTTTATTACCGAGTTTGCTTTTTTGTTGGAGGAGATCTTTTCCGTACGTCTCGATTTCCACACCGGCTGTCTCCGCTAGGCGCTCGGCCACAACTCGATCCGTGTCGGTGGTCGTAGGCGATCGGAGGACGACAGTGTCACTCAAGAGACCACTTAGCAACAGCCCAGCGGTCTCACTGTCGATCGGTTCGTCTGCCTCGTCGTACAGGTGCGTGAGAATGGTCGCGGTTGAGCCAACTGGTTCGTTCCGGAAGAAGATGGGGTTGCTGGTTGTCACGTCACCGATACGATGGTGATCCACGATTTCGACGATCTCTGCCTCCCGAGCGCCAGGCACGGTCTGGCTGTACTCGTTGTGATCAACGAGAATGAGCCGTTCCGTCGCGGCATCCTCCAGAAGGGGCGGGGTCTGCACACTCCAGAAATTTAAAACAAACTGGGTTTCAGGGTTCACCTCACCAGCTCGTGCCGGGACAGCATCCACTTCCTGCGATTGTTTCAACCACGCATACGCGAGTGCAGAGCAGACCGCATCCGTATCTGGCTGTTGGTGGCCGATAACGTAGAGCGGCTGTGACATACCGCGAAATGCACGCTATGCATCTATAATTCTACCTCTGTCTCTTCCCGACAGAACGTCATCGGTCAGTAGGTAGACGTGCTGACTATTTTACTAATATTTGAAATGACCTGTGACCGAGTGCTGCAGACATCCTCTGTACTGAACGAGAACCACCTTCGCAGATTGAGTCAGAGCTCGTGCTACATTCGTGCTGTGAGTTCAGCAGAACTTCATCGAACTACCGAATTACTGCCAAGAGTGAACTGCTGAATATAGAGCGTGAGTGCAGCACAGCGGGTTCGTTTGGTTCAGTTGATCTGTGGTGAATCAGCCGGTCAATGGACGTGCGGATATTGCACGCTATCTCTATCAACTTTTAATAAGATTGGTCCCATCCGTGCAAGATACAATGCGCATATATTAGCCATTTTGTAATATCAGTTTAATATAGATAGATCGATCGGCCAAGCGACCTACAATTGGATGCACTGCACTCGAATGTCAATACACGTTTCTATAAATATAGACCTAAAAAATTGAAACATTATATGTTGCAAAAATGTTAGTATGGTTTCACGTGATTGTCAAGGAGTTAATCGCTACCAGCGTCTGTATGAGCGCTTTTCGTCGCTTATGCCATCTTCATGCTGTCTGTCGCTCGATCCTGGATAGATGCTCGGTTCCATAGACGGCTATCACCCCGATGGTGATTACACAGACGACGAGCGCAATCACCCAGTACGTGAACGGATCTATGTCGTCACGTAGAAGCAAAATACTCCCTATCCATGCGTTGAACGACCCATGCAGGAGGACGACGAGTAAGAGACTCCCTCGCGTACTATTGTACAACCACGTGAAAAGCACTGCGAGGGCAATAGTCTGAATGGCATATGGGAGAGCTGGGAGGTCCGTTTGAACCGCCCCGGGAAGGATCATCAAGGGGGCATGCCAGATCAACCAGACCACGCCGATAACGAGACTCGCAGTCAGTGCATCCAACGACGACTGTAACCGTGGGAGTGCAAAGCCCCGCCACCCGATTTCCTCCAGCCCTGCAAACATGGAATTCACGATGACCATCCCGACGAACAGGAGGGCGAGATCGGGGGTCGGAAGCGGCGTGGTCACCCCCAGAATCAGCCAGTCAAGCAGAATCGCACTGATGACGAAGACGCCCGGAAGCAATACCGCGACGCCATACCAACGCGAGCCGACTCGCCACCGGAGGAGTCGGCGCAATAACTGACGGGTGCTTTGGCCCCCCTCGGTGAACTGTGTAACAACCACAGCCGCAATTGGTGGGCCGAGGCCGCCGATAGCAAAGAGAACGAACGCCGGGTCGAACGTTAACTCTTCTCCGGGCGCCATGCCGAGTACGACGAGTATTCCCCAGGGAGTCCAGGAGATGAGAAACGTTAGCAGAACAAACGCGAGAAGTGATCGCCGAGTGGCGGTCATTGTTCCACCTCGTGTTGGGGCGTCCCGATATGACCGCCAATTGCGCTCAAGCAAACGTACCGGAACAGCATTATCGGCAAGAGCATCGTGGCAAGGAACGTTCGATGCCTCCGGACGTCTCCCAGGTGGCTTATCACGCTTATGAGAGGCACGGATATCCGCAGTGTCATACAAAAGGTAGGGTGTTAATCCACATGTATATGGGTGTGTTCTTACATTTGTGTAAATCCTCTACACTGAACGACCACTACCTTTCGTAGATAAATCAGATTACGTGCGACATTCGCGCGTTCTATTCAGCAGAGACTGAATGTCCTCCTCAGATTCTGTCAAAAACTACCTGCTGAATCCACCCTCTGGATTCAGCAGGGACCTCCCTATGCTGCAGCAGATTCAACCGGGCGACTGTCGTCCATAAATGCGGATTATGAGTGGGTCGGAAGATACTGCGAGGATCGGGCTGCGAATCCTATTCGTTGTGCAGTTCCATCGACCGCCTATGGCACTCATTCGCAAAGGGCTATGTCACTACGGGGAGTACGGAGTTTGAGCGATCATGAGCGACATCTCGGTGATCGGCTGCGGGGCGATGGGGAGCGCTCTCATCGAAACGCTGGCCAAACGGAACACCCGCGTGAGTATCTGGAATCGAACCCGTGAACGAGCGTTGGCACTTGCCGGGCCGCACGTAACTGTGGTCGATTCGGTCGAAGAGGCGATAGACCGTAGTCCTCTGACGATCGTATGTGTCGCCGGATACGACGTAACGAAATCGCTGATAGAGGAGGCTTCGGTGAGCCTCGACGGAAAAACGATCGGGAGCACCTCGTTCGTGACGCACGATCAGGGACGCCAACTTGACGAACTCATCCGATCGGACGGCGGACGATACCTAGATGTGGAGATCCTGGGTTATCCGAGCGATATCGGCATGGAATCTACACCCCTGTACCTGTCCGGTGACCGGGCCGCGTTCAAGGAGGCTCGACCGCTGCTGACCGACCTCGGGACCGTGAAATACGTTAGTTCTACTCCTGGGGATGCCTATATCAGTGGACTCGCCGTGTTACTCCCATACTTACCGATGGCTGTCAGCATCTTCCAGGGAGCGAAGGTTTGCGAGCGCAACGATATCCCGCTGGAGTGGTACACCCAGGAAATTCGGACAGTGTATCCACAGCACATCGACCGACTCTGTGAGACGGTAGAGATCGACCCCGATCCGGCTGATCCGGGGAACATCGAAGCCTCAGTGCGTACCTGGGGAGACGGTGCCAAAGAGTACGCTGACTACCTCGAATCGGCGGATCTCGATGCGGGAATCTATCAGGCGTTACACCGCCTGTTTATAGCAGGGATCGAAGCGGGGCGTGGGGACCATGATTGGTCATGTATCGGTGACATCGCTGCGGACCATCCCACCACTTGACGGAACAAGTTGCGTCTGCTGAGCCGTTGGTCGCCTGTACTGATCGATTTGCCGTCCCTTCTAGCCGAGACGCCATGCAACATACGCGCTCTGTATTCAGCAGGTACTGAACGAACTACTCGGTCTCTGTCATAAGCGGCGTGATCGACTCAGAGTATACAACGACTTCGTTTGTCACACGTTGAAATCGATGATCCATTCGCTCACTACACGTGCGACCGGAGAATTGATACGGTATTAGTAGCAAGAATTCACCCCATACCACTGTCGTTAGATGCCAAATCTGGAAGTAGCAATCGAAAAAAGGGCGACACCGAAACCGGCGATCATACACAGGATGCCGAGCAGCTGGATTGTATCCCTTGCATTGTCGGATAATCCACTCTCATCGAACATCATACTATAGTGGAACAGTGCTGCTGGCCATCGGAAGCAGACGAATCCGACAAAAAGTAGTAAGAGACCGGCACCGACGTTCATAAAGACAAATAGTTTTCTGAAGGTATGAATTTTTGTGATTGCCTTTTGTCAACTGATTCATCTGTCCTGGCCGATCACTAATGCTCGCAAACCGTCCCTCAGTCCGTGCCACATTCGCGCTGTGAGTTCAGCACGTCTTGCTCAATCTGTTCTGTAGCTGGTAGAAAGCGCGTGCAACATCCAGAGGATACATACAGCGCTCCCTACTCAATACCGGAACCAATTGCCGTTGTATAACCAGTTTCAGGAGATTGAATGGTGGTTCACTGACCATTGTTTGATATTACAGTAGTGAAGACGGAGGGAATATCCCGATCTGAGCCCGGACACCATACTCTATTACAGCAAGTACTGCTAATCCACTAATCAATAGTATCTGGATAATCGGCGAGAAATAAATAACAATTGAGGGTTCCACGCTATATCCATATATAACTTCGTTCACTACACCGAATTGTATATACAAACTAAACAGGAGTGGAAGTATAATACTGTACCGCAGGAATACATAAACTGGAGATGCGGCGACGATAAAAATTAAAGCTGATAAAACAATGATGCGTAGTCCGGTACTGCCTGAGACCGCATACAATCCATAGACAGCAGTAGCTACGTGAACCAATCCAAAAATAACAGATAGTGCAAGTATTGTTCCTTCTTTATCCATAACGATGTAACATCAACGGATGTTGAATGGTTCTCGGCAGATATATACTTTCGTTATCATTTTACTGTCCGATTTCATCTCGTCAAAATGGACTGGACTCTACTGCCACATTCGCGCCCTGTATTCAGCACGGTTGCTAAAACCTGTCACTGATTGAGGATTTCAACAAGGCCTGATAAACCGTTCGTCGGCTTGCTTTGATTGAATCGTTGACTTTGAGGCGGTGAGCCACCCAGTGTCCGCGTCAGATGGAACGTCGAAATCGGGAACAAAGGGCTTAATGTCTAGCAAGGGTGTCTGGTCGACGACATCGATACTGTTGACGGTCACTGTTGCATCTGTGACGGACTCAATCTCGACAACAGAGAGGCCGATTGGATTCGGACGCTGTGGGGCTCGCGTCGCAAAGAGTCCCCGCGGTTCGTCATCGAGGAACGGTTCGACCTTCATCGGAGCTGTGTCATCAGACGCATGAAAGTGATACAGCAAGATGCAATGTGTAAATCCGTCAAGGTCTTGTAGTCCATCCGCGTACGCTTCCTCGAGTTCGACGAGTCCCTCTACAGCGGCGTCTCCGACAGGTTGAATCGGCATTCCATCTGGCGATTCGAAAGGCGTTCGAATCACTCCGATCGGCTCGTAGACGAATGGATCTTCGGACATACCAATAGGTGGAGCTTCGAGCGAGAAATCAGTTCGTGATCGACACGGAAGTCTCTCGCACGCTTCGCCAATCGTATCCAGTAACTGGCGGAAAGCACTTGCGAGAAACAGAGCATCCTCGTTCGACCGGACCAGTCTCACACCGCCGGAAAGAACCGACCGTGGAAGCCGAACGGAACGGCGTGTGGCAGAGGTGCACGCGCTCTCTCGACTACCGTTTCCGCATCGAATACGAGCAGCATCGATCGCTCCTGTTTGGTGTCCAGCGCCGTCGCGATCACGACGCCGTCGTCCTCGGCCGTCCCGCCCGGTCGTCGAACCATCCGCGGCTCTTCGACGTAGACGCCGCGCTCCCACCACTCCGTCGCGGTTCCCCGTTCGACATCGAGTTTGACCAGTCCGTTTGCACCCTTCCTGTCGGTCGCCTGTGCATACGCGTACCGGTACTGTCGGCCCCGAACCGGTTTGGGAACTGTCGGGAGCTCCATCCCGCCGTCGTATCGTTCTGAGCGTCGGACGCGTCCCTCGCCGGGATGGAGCCGGAATCTCACAAACCGACCGTCCGGCGCCGCGGCAAAGCCGTCCTCCGAGAGGGCATCGAAGGTGAGCGCTCGGACGATCTGGTCGTCGTCGAACGCGACGAGGTCGAGAACCAACTCGTCGTCGTCCTCGTAGGCGTTGACGTGGTGGAACGTGAAGAACGGCGACGTTTCGAGCGTCGCGGCGAGGCTCTCCGTGTCCCAATCGACGACGATGAACCTGGTCGTGGCCGCCTCGTCGTACTCGAGAAGGTCGAGAAATCCGTCGGTCCACGGGACCAGTGCCTTCGCCATCGCGATCCGGAGCGGCGTCTCCACGATGACGATATGTGACTCGGTGATCGAACAGTCGTGGACGTACCCGGGGCCAGCGGCCGGCACGGTAGCGACGTGCCGTCGGCCGGCACGTCCGTTGGGGATCCGGTAGAAGTGATACATCGGAGAGAGACCGAACTCCGTGCTGTAGCCGATCGTTTCCTCGCGATTGGGATCGACCTGGAGGTGGGCTGTCGCCAGATGCTCCGGAATGTCGTCGCGCCAGCGAAATTCGCCGCGGGTCTCGAGTGTCACCGGATCGAACGCGATCCGCCGCGGTGCCTCGGTGAGCGCGACGAAGTGCTCGCCGAGTTGGGCGACGTGGACGGTCGCGTTGTCCGTCGGTTCGGGCGGTCCGAGCGACCGGAGCCACCGCAGGGGCCGGCGGAACGAATCGTCGCCCGTTGCGAACTCCGCCGCGCCGTGGCCGGTGTCGGCGGCCGCGTACGCGTCGGTCCGTAGGAACCGGTTTGTATACGAAACGGTGCCGTCCGCGAACCCGTAGCGGCGGAGCATCGCCAGACCGTCGAACCAGTGGGTCGCACGCTTGCCGCCGAACTCGAACCGGCCCGGGCCGTTCCGGATCAACGCCCCGGAGAGCCACGACGGCACGGTCCCCTCAACCGGTAGCTGCCGGTCGGCGTACTCGGTGTCGACCGTTCGAAACCCGAGTTCGTAGGCGCGATCGGTTGCGTTCGACATACCGGTATATCGGGCGGATGGACGATCAATCCGCGGGAGGCGCCACCGACCGAGGAGTCTGGGTTCGCGAGCGGTGAGCCGACTGCTCTCCGTGTGAGTGGGTCGGATACCGTCCTCGAGATGTCACCCGAAGTCCGATCGACGAGGATGCACCTGCCTCCGGACGTCCTTTTCGGGTACCTGATCGTCATCGGTCGGTCGACCTCGACCGTACAGGTCGTACACAGTCTCCCGCCCCGAAGTTGCGTTTCGAGGTCACTGTTCCGTATACTGGGAATCTCGATCACGGAAGTCGTCCCGAAGCGTCGTTCCGCGTTCGACCGTGATACAGAACAATAGCGCATACCCGCGTCTCTAGGCGCGGGTCGAGCGGTAGGCATAGTAAACCAACCGCCATGTACCAGCCGTCCTGATTTCCCAATCAAAGCGTCTAAGTTGATACGATGTGTAAACACAAGTATGGAGGACCGCTTCGAAATCAACGGCCACGAAGTCATCGAAGGCGAGGTCAAACCCACCGGCAATGGAGCCCACGTCCTCGTCCCCAAAGACTGGCGTGGCGCAGACGTCAAAATCGTTCGCACCAGCCAGCCCAACGAAGGCTAACACATGGACGACCTCACGGAGACTCTCACGCTCAAACTCGTCAACCCCAACACGCACAAAGAGCGGAAACTCCGTGAAACCCGAGACGAATACCAACTCGCACTCCGCGATGCGTTCACCCAAGACTGCGACACGCAATCCAAAGCCAACGACGTCGTCGTCAACTACGATTTATCCGGCTACGCGAAGAACGCGCTGAAACAGTACGTCCCCAACCTCCTCGACGATGACACATACGGGGCGGAAGAACTCCGCGAGGGAGACCACCCCATTCGATTCACGAACGAGGGGCCCAAGCTCGACCACAAGCCACAGAACGCTATCGAGTGGTATGTGAAAATCCCGCACCACGAGGATTACCACTTGTGGCTCCCCGCACAACCAAAATCGAATCAACGGGAGTGGCTGGAAGCCTTGTGCCGTGGGGACGCTGAGATGGGAGAGTGTCAACTCATCGAGCGTGGCGGCGAGTGGTATTTCCATGTGAGTGCGACGATGATAGTCGAGCAGTCCAGTTCGGTGTCTGTAGAGGAGCAGACGCCAATTGGAGTGGAT
Organism: Natrialba magadii ATCC 43099; assembly: GCF_000025625.1. Classification (NCBI taxonomy): domain Archaea; kingdom Methanobacteriati; phylum Methanobacteriota; class Halobacteria; order Halobacteriales; family Natrialbaceae; genus Natrialba; species Natrialba magadii. The sequence continues at coordinate 128,115 of NC_013924.1, forward strand.
ATCGGGGAAGCTGCGTTAGCCACGGTGTGTCACCGTACTGAGTGCGGTTCCCCGGCCAACCCAACCCTCTGGAGCAGCGAAGGCAGAGAAGTCCGACGACTCCGCGAAACCTACTTCAAAGCCGTCAAACGCTTACAAGAACGCGACAGCGAACGCCTTGCGGAAGAGTACGGCGACGAACTCTGGGCGAGAATCGACGACATCCTCCACACCGTGTCGAGAGGAATAGTCGAGTCCGCCCAGCAAGTTGACAATCCCGTACTCATCATTGAAGACTTGACGCACATCCGTGAGGGTATGGATTACGGCCAATTCATGAACCGGCGGTTACACGGCTGGGCGTTCGCGAAACTCCACGCACAGATATCGTACAAAGCGAAGGAACACGGTATCCCCGTGGAAACCGTGGACCCCGAGTACACGTCGAAGGAGTGCCACGCGTGTGGCGAACACGGGTATCGTCTGCGTCAGGCGGTGTTCAAGTGTTCGAACGCGGAGTGTTGGGTTGGCGAGTATCAGGCGGATATTAACGCCGCACTCAACAGTATCAATCGGTACTACGCCAGTTGTGAGAGCCACGTCCGAACAGATTCGGAGTTTTCATCCGACGAGAAGGAAGTGGCGGTGACATGACTGGCGAGGGGGCGTGTTTGACCGCGCCACAAGACACTCACGCTGACACGAACTCTAGCATCCGGCGGTTAGGCTCTGCGGGGAGGGAGTGGCTGACGTGTGAACGTATGCGTCTTGGAACCGTGAACGCGTAACAGCAGCGACGCGGAAATCCCATGGTGGGATTCCACGGCCTTCAGGCCGTGGAGGAGGTCAATGTCTCTCGGTTGCCGTCGTCGTTTGCGATGCGTTCGATTTCCTCGCCCCCGCTCACGGTTCCTCCGTATCCTCGTTCCCCTTCTCCGTTCGATCGGTGTGCTGACCCCAGAACCCAGGGTATTTCTCGACGACCAGGTCGTCTTCGACGCGGACCTGGCAGGCAAGTCGGAGCCCGGAATCGGCATCGTGCGGCGGAGTCGACAGTCGAAGTCGTTCCCGGGGCCCGGGCTCTCCCACCTCGCCGGATACCGCAACAGCACAGGTGCCACACGTCCCCAACCCGCGACAGTTGAGGGCGTCTGCCCGGCCGTTGTGCGGTGACTCGTCCGCTCGGAGAAGAACGTCCCGGAGCACTGCACCCCGTTCACACTCGAGGTCCCGGCCACGAATGGTGATTGTTGGCATGAGTTGTTTTCGCACTCCGAATACAAAACCGCACTGCCATACCAGCTGTCGGCGACTATCTGCGGAGTGTCGAGGGTCCAGTGTGGAGACCACCGAACGGTTGAGGGCGATGGGCCACGAAGCAACTGCTACTCGTGTCAAACACCGACCGGACATACGACCTCGTCGTCTGGGGTGCAACCGGCGTCGCCGGCCGTCTCGTTGCCGAGTACCTCACCGAACAGTACACGTCGGACGACCTCTCGCTCGCCCTTGGCGGTCGTGACGAAACGCGGCTTCGCGAACTGGAAGCTGTGCTCGTGGAGCAGCGCGCCGGATGGGAGGAACTCCCGATCGTCATCGGCGATGCAATGGAGCCGGAGAGCCTGCGCGCTATCGCCGAGGATACCCGCGTCGTCTGTACGACTGTCGGCCCGTACACCACGTATGGCACGCCCCTCGTCGAGGCGTGTATCTCGGCCGGAACGGACTACTGCGACCTCACCGGAGAGATAAACTGGGTTCGGGAGATGATCGACCGCTACCACGACGATGCGGTCGATGCGGGTGCTCGTATCGTCCACAGTTGCGGGTTCGATTCGATCCCGGCCGATCTCGCCACGTTGCTCGCACAGTCGTTCGCCATGGACGAGTTCGGGACCCCCTGTGATCTGGTTCGTATCTACCTCGAGGACGGTCGCGGCGGGGTGAGCGGCGGAACGATGTCGAGCATCGTCGAAGTGTTCCGGGCTGCGTCCACCGATCCGGTCGCCCGGCAGACGCTTCGGAACCCCTATTCGCTGGCGCCGCCGGGCGAGCGCGACGGCGTCGATCCGGGCGCACAGACCCTCCCGAGAAAAGATCCGCTGCGAGGGGAGTGGACGGGACCGTCGCCGATGGCGGTCATGAACGAGCGGGTGATTCGACGGAGTAACGCCCTTCTGGAGTATCCGTGGGGTCGCGAGTTCGAGTGTACGGAGGTCATCCCTGTCGGATCGGGCCCCCTCGGTATGGTGGGTGCAAGCGCTGTCTCGGCTGGCCTCGGGTTGGTGACTGGAGTACTGGCCGTTGGCCCGACGCGAGAAGCGCTCCGTCGCTTCGCGTTCCCCGATCCGGGCGAGGGACCAACGAGGGAGGAGATCGAGAACGGGTACTTCACGATTCGCGTACTCGGTCGCGGAACCGCTACTGACGGGCCGTTCGTTGTCGAGAGTCGAATCAGCGCCGACCGGGATCCGGGATATGGTGCGACCGCGAAGATGCTCGGCGAGGCCGCGATGTGTCTCGTGAACGAGGACATCAACTCGCCGCTTGAGGGTGGTATTCTCACTCCGGCGGCTGCTATCGGTGATCCGCTTGCCGACGGGCTGCGCCGGGCGGGACTGGTCGTCGAAGTGGACGAGTGGGACTCCGATCAGACGTAGCGATTGCGGATTCTGTCTCCGTTTCAGAACCACTGATGGGAATCGATGGCCAGTGCATATTCATGAGTACAAACTATATCTACTGATATGACTACTGAGTTATCACAAGAGGAGACCGATTTATTGCTCCGTGATCTGGGTATTGGTGTCTTAGCGCTCACTAACGGTTCAGAGGCGTATTCAATTCCCGAATCATTCGGTTACGACGGCGAGACACTATACTTTCAGTTTGTCCACACACCAGATAGCAAGAAAATGGCATTGCTCGAAACGACAGAGACAGCAACGTTCACGGTCTACGACGAACAGCCGACCCAGAGCGTCCTTGTGCAAGGGCCGGTCGAACCTATCCCTGAGGGAAACGAATCAAAGGCCACCACAGCAATCGCAGAAAACGCCTCTATTCCAACCGTGAATGTCTACCCGGACACGACTCCTGACGAGTTCACAATAGATTACTACCGTTTACGCCCAACTGCAATTACCGGCCGACAGTTCAACGTATTCACCCCAGCGCCCGCCGATCAGTAATCAACGGGTTTGCAGTACTCGTTCTGATCATGGTTGGACTTTTCGAAGCCTCAATTTAGACGGATTACTGATATTCAACTTCGTGAGAGTCCGTCTCTCGGATATCGCGCCGAACGCACCGGACAAGTTGGCCAGAAAGCCTTACTTGTCGCTGGAACTATTTTCTCGTTACGAGACTTATTCACAATGAAGCTCCGTCAACCAACTGACTTTCTTATCCTTGCGGCACTCGAAGACAAAGGTCGGAACGTTGCGACGAATTTAGCCTCCCACACGGGAAAAAGTCGCAAGAACATCAACACACGATTGCCGGTGCTTGAAGACTACGGCCTCGTTCAGAAGATCGGCCCGGCAGAACGATCCGGGCTGTACGAAATCACGTCCGACGGGAAGGCGGCACTCATCTACCAGGACCAGTATAACCAGGTGGACGACTTCGAGCAGCTCATTGAGGGACCTGGCACCGCCACCGGTGACAACACCGACAATCCTCAAGCGAGTTTCGCTCGCGGCGAAGACGAAACCGAAGACCCCTGAGCGGGTCTGTTGAAATCTTCATACGGTGAGCGGTTCCGGCGTGTTCCATCGCTCGAAGCTGGCGCAGGGCGGGAGCCAATCTGTGGAGTCTGGTACTCGCTCAGTAGCGCAATAGATATTCCGAGTTTTAACACGGGCTGAGATGCTCATCTTCAAACCCTTCTGGAAGATCACCGACGCCGCAGGCTTGAAGCACCTGTCGGATGTAGAAATCCTTCTCCGACGGGTCATCTGCTCGAAGAGCCTCCGCAAGGTGTTTCTTACATTGACAGCTAAGTTTGGTCACACCGTAACTTTAGTTCCGAGAGCATTATAACGGGTGTTTATACGTGGAGCAGGCGCAATACCACGGCCTTCAGGCCGTGGATACGCGCCGTCACTCAGTGACACGTTCTACCGATAATCCCATAGCTGAGTTTCCAATCCTAATGCTCAAGTCACAGGAATCACTATACGAGAGCAAGGTCAGGTCGGAACGGAGCGGATTCCGAACGACCGTCGGAGGCGGCCTGTCCGCCCACGTAACGAGGTCGTTTGAAAATCGAAGACTTTCGCGATCACGAGAGACGGAGTCTCTCGGACGACAGTATCCGAAACGCCGACGCGGTGAACGTGAAACCTCGAAGGGTTCGCCGTGTGCCCGTCGGTCGAGCAAGCCCAAGATAACTCCGAGTCCGTCGAAGTCTGCCGGACTCACCGTGGCAAAAACAACACGGTGAGTCCGGGCACGACGGAGGATAGGAGTAACGGCTACTTGGCATGGCCAGACAGCCACCGACCACGATGTCTGGGTTAGACGCGAACTCCCGTTAAGTGGCGGAGTCATGGTTGCAAACCTGAAACTCCCACCGCTCGGGATTCCTCCGCGTGAACGCGGAGGAGGATGTCAATTCTCATCTGGTGGGGTTCCAGTTCTGATTAATAAGCAGAACTATGCGATCACTGACGCGGGGAGAAAGATGATCCAAGAGCGACGAGGATGGGAAAGCCAATAGGTTGAATTCTGAAATGTAACCGTATTCGGCTAGGCAGTACGTTCTTCCTTTTCTACTTTTTACCGAAGAGAAGGCTTATGCCAGCGGAATAGGCTCGGTAGAGTATGTCCACTCAGAATGCTGACTCTCTGCCACATCTCGTTACCATCGTCGGCAGAGGCGTGCCATCGAACTACGAAATCACCGTCGACGGCAGCATCGAACTGGTGGGAGCCGACCCACTCGAAGAAGCCACGGTCGTCACAGACAACGCCGCCGAAGGTGCAGTGGATACCGGCGTACTGCGGTTCCGGTTCTCCGGGCAGATGGCGAACGTGCATGTGACCGACTGGAACGGTGTCCCTGCACCGGAATCGCCCAGTACACCGGAAGTCCACATCGACTACGGCGTACCCGACCGACAAGAGAACTACCCAGGAACGTAGCTTCCTCTTTTAACAAAGGTGCCCCTGCGGATCGACGTACCACAGGCTGAATACGGAGCAAGGCGACAGTCGAGTGTGACACTCAGACTCGAGGGCGAGTACACAACCGCCCGAATCATGGTCGACGACGAGTCGCTCGTCGAAGCGAACTGCCTCGAGCAGATTCGCGAACTCATCGACCATCCGGCGTTTACCGAACCGGTCAGGGTGATGCCGGACGCCCACTGGGGTGCAGGCGCACCCGTCGGGTTCACGATGGAACTTCCCGACAAGATCGTGCCGAACATCGTCGGTGTCGACGTCGGCTGTGGGATGGCCGCCACCAACATCGGGGCCGAACTCCCACTCGAGGGACCGGAACGCGAACGACGCATCCGCGAGCGCGTGCCGATGGGGCGAGACGTCCTCGACTACGACGACGCTCCACATCTCGTCGACGAGTTTCCCTTCGAGCGTGCGAACGACGTCTTCGACCGGTTCGCCGCCGCTTACGAGGAGCGCTTTGGTCGGCCAATCGACCCACTCGAGTTCGACTTCGATGGCTACGACGGCGACTACTTCAAACGATTGTGCCGGCGCGTCCTTGCTCGCCAGCGCCAGGGGATCGGACACGTCATTCGGAGCGCGGGCACCCTCGGTGGCGGCAACCACTTCATCGAGTTCGCGAAGGCACGCGAGACGGGCCACTACTGGCTGGTCGTCCACAGCGGTTCGCGCTACCTGGGGAAATCCATCGCCGAGTTCTGGCAACACAGAGCAAGTCAGTATCGCCACGCCGACGCCATCCGTGACGCCATTCCCGAACGGTACGACGAGTATCTCGAGTTCGACCTCGAGACGGTGAGCGATCACGGCCTCTACGAGTGGGTCACCGGCGGCAAAGGCAAGTCCCATCTCGATAAGGAGCGTCTCCGAGCGGATTTCGAGGGCAAGGAGATTGAGGAAGCGTTCGACGTGCTTTCGCGACCACAGGACCTGGTCGATGAGCGCAACGAGGAACTCGACTGGCTCGAGGGTAGGGAAGCCCACGGCTACTACGTGGATATGCTCTTCGCCCAGCAGTATGCCCGGTGGAACCGCGAGCTGATGAGTGAAGCCGTCTGCGACGAACTGAACGTCGACCCGATCGATCGGATCGAGTCGATCCACAACTACATCGATTTTCGTGATTTAACGATTCGCAAGGGGGCGACGCCGGCACGTGAGGGCCAACGGTTGATCATCCCGTTCAATATGGCAGAGGGATCAATCCTGGCCCGCGGAAAGGGGAACCAGGAGTGGAACCAGACGGCACCCCACGGAGCAGGACGCATCATGGGTCGAGGAGAAGCCCACGAGAAACTGAGCGTCGAGGCGTTCGAAGCGGCGATGGCAGATGTCTACTCGGAGTCGGTCGTCGAGGCTGTCGTCGACGAAGCACCGATGGCGTACAAGCCGACTGAGGCGATTGCAGACGCGATCGAACCGACCGCGGAGATCGTCGACTGGCTCGATGTCGTGCACAATCTCAAGGCTAAAGAGTGAATGTGCGCGGTCTAGAGTGCCTAGGCGTTGCTCACAGGTGGTGCGTGGCGGATGCCACGGGGCTTGACCCCGAGCGGCTGACTTCGAAGCAATGCCTGCGGGACTCGAAACCCCAGATCTAGACCATCGGTTCGTCGCCGACGGCGGGATTCTCGAGAACGTACGCGACGAGTCGGTCGACGTAGGATTCGAACGCCGGCACCTCGAGCCCGCTCCTCTCAAGCGCCTGCAATGTCTTCGGACAGGCGTACCGCGTCGGATGGTCGAGATAATCGAGGGTCGCGGACTCGAGTGGTAGCGACGATGAGAGCCGACTCGACACCGTTCGTGCGATCGGTTTCGTCGTCGGCAGCGTGACAGTGCGGTGGCCGGCTGCCTCGGCGAGGACATCGACGAACCGCGGGATAGGGAGCGGCGTGGGATCGCAGAGTTGGTAGACCTCACCGACGGTCTCCTCGCGGGCGCTGAGATAAGCGATTGCGTCGACGACGTAGTCCCTGGGGACGACGTTCAGTTCGGCGTCGCTGGATCCTGGCAGCGTAAACGTCACCGAGAGCCACTCGGGTTGGGCCAGCAAGAGGCGGAGCAGATAGTAGGGGCCGTCGTACTTGTTGGTCTCGCCCGTCTGGCTGTCGCCGACGACGATCGCGGGCCGGTAGATCGTCGTGGGTAGGCCGGCGTCCATCCGGTTCTGGACCGCGACCTCCGCGCGATACTTGGTTTCCTCGTAGTGGTTATTGAACGTCTGGCCCTCCTGCAGGTGGTCCTCGGTGAACACGCCATCGTACCGGCCGCTGACGTAGCAGGTGCTGACGTAGTGAAACCGATCCACATCACGGTCGTCGGCGAACTCGAGGACGTGTTCGGTCCCGCGGACGTTGACCGCTTCCGCCAGGTCGCGGTCGACGGCGAGGTCGTAGACCGCCGCGAGGTGGTAGAGTTCGCGGACGTCCTCGAGGGACTCGTCGCCCAGTCCGAGGTCGGGTTCGGTGATGTCGCCCTCGTAGAGCCGAACCGCGTCGCCGTCGACCCTGTCGATCCCGGCGATGATCTCCTGTGCTCGCTGGCGTGCGGTCTCGAGGTACTGTGGCTGGACCAGGCAGGCGACCGGTGCGTCGCCGCGGGCGAGGACGCGCTTGAGCAGTGCTGAGCCGAGAAAGCCGGGGAAGCCGGTGATGAGGGCCTCGGTGCGGTTCACGGTAACCACCTGGTGAGCCGCCGCTGAACGTTCGTCAGTCCGAGCATGAAGCGCGCGAACCAGCGCGGCGAGACGCCTGGCGGGGCGTCCATTGGGCCGATCCGCGAGGTCGCGATCGTCCGGGCGTCGACGTACCGTTGGAGTCCCTCGGGACCGTGACGGCGGCCGAGTCCCGAATCGCCGAAGCCGCCCATCGGTGCGTCCATCGCCGCCCAGCCGACGGTGTAGGGATCATTGATGCAGACGGTACCACAGTCAATCTCGCGGGCGACTGCACGGCCGCGCTCGCGGTCGCCTGTCCAGACGCTGGCGTTCAGACCATACTCGGAGTCGTTCGCCCGTTCGATCGCTTCGTCGACGCCCGAGACCGGGTGGACGGAAACGACGGGACCGAACGTCTCCTCGCAGGCGACCCGCGAGTCGGGATCGACGTCCGTCAGGATCGTCGGCTCGTAACAGAACGGGCCAACGTCAGGACGGGTGCGGCCACCCGAAAGCAGCGATGCGCCGTTGGCGACCGCGCTCTCGACGTGCTCGCGGACGCTGTCGAGGTGATCGCCGTCGATCAGCGAACCGATATCGGAACCGTAGTCGAACTCGAGACCGACTTCGAGACGCCGCGTGGCGCCGACGAAAGCGTCGAGGAACTCGTCGTACCGTCGTTCGTCGACGTAGATCCGTTCGGGAGCGAGACAGAGCTGTCCCGCATTGGTGAACGCACCCTTGACCGCGCCGCGAGCGGCCGTCTCGGGATCGGCGTCGTCGAGGACGAGCATCGGGTTTTTCCCGCCGAGTTCGAGCGAGCAGTCGATCAGATTCCGGCCGGCCTGTTCGGCGACCGTTCGGCCCGTCTCGGTGCCGCCGGTAAAGGCGACGTAGTCGACTTCGTCGATCAGCGCGGGCCCGACTGTTGCCCCGTCGCCGGTAATGATCTGGAAGAGGTCGTCCGGCAGACCGGCCTCCGTCAGCAGATCCGCAAGCGCCAGCGCGATAAACGGCGTGCGCTCGTCGGGTTTGCAGACGACGGCGTTGCCGGCAAGCAGGGCAGGGATCGCGTCGGTCATCGCGAGCGTCAGCGGGTAGTTCCACGGCGAGATCACGCCGACGACGCCGAGGGGATCGTACGTGACCGTCGCGTCCGAGGCCAGCGGAACCGCACCAGTTCGATCCGCGTCCGCGAGTATCGAGGGTCCGTTCGCCGCGTAGTACGAACACGTCAATGGGACGTCGAGCACCTCCTCGACGGCATGGTGGCGGGATTTGCCCGTCTCGAGTTGCACCACGTCGAGCAGCTCCTCACGACGTTCCAGTACGAGATCACCGAATCGCTCGAGGATTGCCGCCCGCTCATCGACCGTCACCCGTTCCCACTCTGTCTGGGCCGAACGAGCACGTTCGACCGCAACCGCGACGTCGTTGGCTGTACAGCCCGGAATCGATCCGATCGGTTCGTCGGTGATCGGCGTCCGAACCTCGAGTGACGACCTGTCGCCGGTGGTCTCGATGCGAGCCGCGAGCTGCTCGAGACGTTCGAGGCGCGCACTCTTGAGGGTCGTCTCCTCGAGGATCCGCAATCCGCTCGTCCGTGCCATATCTCGATTCTCGACTCGAGAGTACCTGTAGTTTGGGTTAGAAGAAGGTTCGATCACGTCGGTTCATTCCTGTCTGTTTTGGGAAAGAGGAGCGTCACCAACAGGAGAGCGACGACTGCCGACAGCGCTAAGCCGAGCCACTCGGCGATCACCGGCAGGAAGAACGCAATGGTCTCCCGACCGATAGTCCACCAGAGCCCGAACGTTAGGACGGCGAAGCCGCCGATGACTGCACGAGTAGTTCGGTCTCGGTCAGATAGCGGGGCGAACGTTCGCGTCCCCGCGACGACTCCATACCCGAGTCGGAGAGCGAGACCGGCTGCAACACCGACGAGAACCCAGACTGGGAGACGGATCCATCGTCTTGCGCGCGCCAGTGACACGGCAGGGAGGCCCCTTCGATCCGTCCATGCTTTGACGACGTCGGCGATAAGCTGCACACTCCGTTCGCTGTTTGTGAGGATGACGATACCATCACCAGTCTCGGGGATGGCGTGGAACCAGCTCCACGAGCCGGCTCCCTGTCCGCCGTTCATCACCGCTCGCGCCCCGTCAGAGAGCGTTTCGACGAAGTGTTCGAGTCCTGCGCCGTCGCTGGCGAGGCTGTAGAACCCCGTCGTTTCGACGGTCGGAGTGTATATCTCGGCGACGTTCTCCGGAGCGAGCACGCTCCGCCCCACCGGTCCGCCGCTCGTCTCCGTGCCAGCGGCGACGAAGCGGGCGATATCTTCGGCGGTCGCGTACAGTTCGCCGTGGGCGTTGGAGGGGCCATGTGACGCAGTGACCGGCGTTCCGTCCACGAAGTGCTCGGTGGCCAGCTCAGAACGGAGTCGTTCGGTCACGACGAAGGTGACACCGTCCATCTCGAGCGGATCGAGGAGTACGTCGTCCACGTACGCCGCGAAGTCACGGCCACTGACATCCTCGACGAGGAGTTCCAGTAGCGCGTATCCGGGATTCGAGTACCGGAACTCACCGGGTTCGCTCGTTGGTCTCGCCGCCGGCCCGTCCGCGTTTCCGGACAGTGCCTCCCGGAGCGGCGGCTCTTCGTCCAATGGGACTGTCTCGTAGCCTCCCGCCGGCATCCCGGCGCTGTGGCTCAACAATCTCCGTGGCGTCACTTCTTCCCACGAATACTCGGTGTCCGGAGGGTCCCAGCTTGTGAGGTGCTGGCCAACTGGATCGTCGAGCCCAATCTCGTCCTGCTCAACGAGCTTCAGCACCGCCCATGCAGTGAGCGATTTCGTAATTGATTCCACTCGGAACTGGGTGTCCTCGGTCGCCGGGCGTCCTTCCGCCGGGTCAGCGCTGCCATAGCAGTAGTTGGCAATGTAGGTTATGTTATTCAGTTCGGGAGTGAGTGGAAACGACCTCTTTCAGACGCTAAACCCCAAGTAAAAATCGCTCTGAACCATCTCACTAAATTCTGACAACTACCCCTTGGGAACTTCCTAAATTTCGAGTGACTACGGGTCGTAAATCATGTTACTCAGGAACACGACTGCCTTCCAATATTTCCCGTGCTTTCCGAGGTCATGGTCGTCATCCCGGTCGGCACCAATCGCGTTCGCCACTGTCCACATGTTGTACAGCAGCACCGCGTACCCGAACAGGAACATCCGGTGTTCAATCTGGCTTGATCCTGACTGTGGTAGAAACCGGTTCTTGATCGCTCGATATGAGGTTTCTACACCCCATCTTCCGCGGAATGTCTCAGCCAGTACCTCCGCGCCGTTTCGCTCCTTGGTGGCGAACTCTCGCGGGTCGCGGTTGGTGTAGAACTGCGTCAGCGCGTCGGTCGGGTCGTCGATAATCAGCATACTGGCATTAGTACTACCTAGCGTGCAAGATGTCGAGAATATATGCATTAATCAGGCTCTGATTTTTACTAATATTATTTTGGATCAAAATCTGTTGTGTCTTGAACTAAGCACTGGAATACGAACAATGACCGGCAAGGATTCCGCAGTGTCCGGGTCGGTCAGACTGAATAAAGTAGGTCACATTGCCAACAACTGATAGGTGCCAGTCCACGTCACCTCACCGTTCTCGATCAGCGCGATCGACGCTCCAGGGACGTCGTATCGGCCGAGCAAGTCCGGAACGAGTTCGTCAAGGTGCGCCGAGAGCGACTCATCAATCTCCTGCGGAAGAGCGTACGATGTATTGGGATGAGCGTACCGTCGGTTAGCACACGCCCCTCGAGGAACTCGAAAGTCTACCCGTCGATTCGGAGTTCGTCACGCCCGCTGTGGTTTCGCGCGGTATCCGTGTCGGCCTGGGTTTCCCCGATCAACCGGGCCGACCAAGCCAACACCGAAGGGTCAATCTGGCTCCAGTTACCTCGAATAAATTTTCATTCACTGCAAGTAGAATACCAGTTTTACGTGACATTCGTGGTAGTAGTTCTATGTCACATCGTAGCGTTTTCCTGGCAGCCTGTATCGGCATACTGGTTGTCTGCTGTGCAATCGCACTCGTTCCCGCGGGGGTCAGTGCAACCGACGACGATACACCCGACCCTGACGAGTACGACTCACTCGTGGACGGAATGGACGGAAATGGCACGGCAGATGACCCTTTCCACGTCACGAACGTGACGGAGTTGCAGGCGATGGAGGCGAACCTATCGGCGCACTACAAACTAGTTTCGCCGATCGACGCGAGCGAGACGGCCGACTGGAACGACGGTGATGGTTTCGATCCGATCGGCGCGTGCGACTTCAACGCAACAATCGACGAATGTGAGGAAACCCCGTTTGAAGGGTCGTTTGACGGCGGGCTGTATCCGATTGCCGACCTCACGATCGACCGTGAGAACGAGTCTGAGGTGGGGCTTTTCGGATACGTCTTTCCCGACGGTGAAGTTGTCGATATCAAACTGCGTGACGCCCGCGTGACCGGCAACGTCGAGGTAGGTACCGTCACGGGACTGAACTTCGGGTCGATCGAGGGTGCGGACGTTACCGGAACCACTTCAGGCGACCTCGACGCTTTCCCGGGACGGATCGGCGGACTGGCCGGGTACAACGGCGGCGAAGTGCGCGACTCGTTCGTCGACAACGATGTGATCGGACCGAGCTTCACGGGCGGTGCCGTCGGCTCGAACAACGGGACCATTGTCCAGACCCACGCGAGCGGCGATGTCGAGGCGTTGGACATCTCTGGGGGCCTTGTTGGTACGAACGTCGGGGACGGCGAGGTCGGACACTCGACTGCCAGCGGCGACGTGAACGGCACTTTCAGTGGATTTGGTGGATTTGTCGGTACCCACGTGGCTGGAGAGGGGATCATCTACGAATCGTACGCGACCGGTGACGTCTCCGGTGAAACTATCAGCGCGGCCGGCGGGTTCGCTGGATCGAACTCCGCCCTCACCGGCGAGGCCGTAATCTACGACGCGTACGCGACTGGGAACGTGAACGGCGAGGACCGTCTTGGTGGCTTCGTCGGCGACCTCGGATCCAGTGCGTTCGTGGAGATGTCATACGCAACCGGATCCGTTTCCGGTGCGCCAGACGAAGCGAGCGTTGGCGGCTTCGCCGGCAACGTCCCCGACCGAGACGCCGTCGCGATCACTGGCTCGTACTACGACGAGGTAACAAGCCAGCAGGATGAGGGTATTGGCGTCGGTGACGGTGACGTGACCGGGCTGCCGACCCAGAACATGACGGATGACGCGGCGGCCGAGAATATGACCGCGTTCGACTTCGCTGCGATCTGGACGACGCTCCCCGACGACTACCCGACGCTGCAGGCGCTCGATCCGGAACCGATGCCGCCAGACCCGCCGAACTTCGCCGTGACGATCGACGAAACGACCAGTCCCGTCACCGAGGGTTCACCCCTCAACGTGAACACGACCATCGAAAACGTCGGTGAACAGGCGACCGAGCAAACCGTGTCGCTAGAGGTTGCCGGCGACCAACGAGACGTGACGACGGTGGCGCTCGGCGGTGACGAGTACGAAACCGTGGTACTCACCTGGGAGACCGAGGTGAACGCCGCCGGTGACTACGACGCCACTGTCTCCAGTGATGACGACTCCGAGACCGTGCCCATCACCGTCGAAGAACAGCCCGACGATGCCGTCTTCGACGTGACGATCGACGAGACCAACAGTCCCGTCACGGAAGGAGGCAATCTGCTGGTGAATGCTACCGTTGAGAACACCGGCAATCTTGCCGACGAACAGGACGTCAATCTGACGATCAACGGTGACGAAGTGGATGCAACGGTCGTCAGCCTCGACGGTGACGAAACCGAAGAGATAACGTTCACCTGGGAGACCGAGGAGAACGACGCCGATGACTACGACGCCACCGTCTCCAGTGATGATAACTCCGAGACCGTGCCCATCACCGTCGAAGAACAGCCCGACGATGCCTTCTTCGACGTGACGATCGACGAGACCAGCAGTCCCGTCACTGAGGGCGAGGAACTTGAGGTCGGTGCCACGATTGAAAACACCGGCGATCTTGCTGACGAACAGGACATCAAACTCTCCATCAACGATAGCGAGATGGACGTCACGACGGTGGACCTCGACGGTAACGAGACCGAAGAGGTCACGCTTATTTGGGAGACTGAAAAATCCGAGGCCGGTGACTATGTGGCCAACATTTCAAGTAATAACGACCTCGACATGGCAAATGTATCGGTCGGAGAGAAACCGGACCCACCAACGCCCACTCCACCGACACCGGATCCTGCGTTCTTCGATGTGACTGTTGATAATACAACCAGTCCCGTTACAGAGGGTGAAAAGTTACTAGTCAACGCCACGATCGAGAACACCGGCGACCGGTCCGACAAACAGGACATCAACCTAACAATCAACGGTAACGAGGTCAACGTCACATCGATCGAACTCGACAGCGATGAAAGCGAAAAAGTGACACTTACGTGGGAAACTGAAAAATCCAATACTGGGGAGTACGTCGTTACAGTTTCAACGAAAGATAATACTGATATGGAAAATGTCACCGTAAACGCAATTAAACCTGCATTCTTCACCGTCGATATCAAAGAAGTCACTGACTCGGTTCATATCAATGAAGAAGTGTGTGAAAAAGCATATATTACGAATGTCGGTGAGGAAGTAGACACCCAGAACGTTGTGTTGGATATTGACAAACAAGAAGGTGTCGACAGCACAACAGTCACGCTGAAGCCCAGCAAGTCACAGAAGGTGACACTCTGCCACGAATGGATTACTGCGGATGCAGACAAGGACGTCCCTATGACTGTTCGTAGCGATAACAGTGCGGAGACGGTCAGTGTCAGTATCATCGGATCCGAGCCGGTGAAAGAAGACGATGATGAGGAAACAGAACCTGATGTGTTAGACGATGATGAAACAGCTGACGGGACACCAGGGTTTGGTGTTGTAGGCACCCTCATTGTGGTTCTCATGGCGGTAGCACTTGCTCATCGACGCCGCTGACATTCCTTATCTATTGGAAGATTGGCACTGTCTAGCTCAGCACCTCTTCGGCTGGTGTTCGACCCTTGAGTGCTTGATTCGGTCGATCCGCATTGAGACAGTCTGAAACCACTTTTCGACGTGGTTTCGGTCGCTGTAGTTGAGTTGATCGCTCAATTCGTGACGAGCGCGGGCAGTCAGATAGCCGCCAGCATCGACGAAAAACTCTGTATCGTCGATATCGTGTTTCTCGGTAAGACGGTGCAGAAACGCCCGCGGGGTCAGTCCCGAGGCAGCTGTAGATGCCGATTTCGAGCAGCAGCTTTGATTCTGTGTCGATCGCGCGTACAGCTACTTTTTCGCGCCGTCAACCACGATCTGTTTCTCGTCGACCGCGACCCGCGACGGCGCTGCCGTCCTCAGAACGTTTTGCGTTCTGATGGGCCGCACGAGAACTCCGTTCTCGTGGACGTCGGCGGGTCGATCTGGGCTTCCGAAAGCTTGTGTGTCCAGTTCCAAACTGCACCGTGAGAGCGGTCAATACCCAGTAAATCAAGGACTGCGACGACCTCTCGAACTGACAATCCCATCGAATGCAGTCGTACCCCGAACACCCTGACGGATGTCGGGGTGCGCTCGTTCTCCCAAACCTCATTACAGTCCACGTCTAAGATCTCTGAGCAGGTTGTCGAGTTGCATAGGCACTTCTCGCCACCACCTGCTCATTCCTCAAACTCTCATCTAGACAGTGCCCAGTGGATCTATAGTAGCCATTGCAAGTCAATGCACACCTGATTGCCAGACGACTCGGCGATCAGTGTGTAACTAGTTGCAGTTGTTACTATAGAAGCATGGGTGATGGACGAGAATAACGTATGTACTGTTGATGATCCATGGGTGTTCGAAGAATATGAGCCAGAAGATGAAACTGAAACTCCCGCCGACGAATTGACCGGTCTATTAGCTGAGTGGGCTGAGATGATTGAAGAAGCGCACGGCATGGAGGTGTTAGATATCTCTGATTCGAGTGATCGTGCGTGGTATTTTTACTTCACCTTCCGACAGGAGCCACGAGTCAGTTTGAGAATTCGTTCGACTGGATGCCTACCTCCAACGGTGGAGGGTTTATCCGTTTGAGGTGCATTGACGGGATAATGAGTTCGACGCCGTTGACGGATACCCTCCGCGAAACTCTCGCAACCTTCGAGGAAGGCGGGGCTCCTCAAACAACGACCGAGGTCGCCGAACAGTTCGACCTCGGTCGGCGGAGTGCCTACGAACGACTGGAGCGACTCGTCGACCACGACCAACTCGAAACCAAGAAAGTCGGGGGAAACGGGCGCGTCTGGTGGCGGCCAGCGACGGTCGGCGGAGCGACTACACAAGATGCGGTGGATAGCGACCTCGGAAAAGTCTTTGATCGAATCTCGGACAGTTTCTACGCCCTCGACGAAGAACTTCGCTTTCGCTATCTGAACGACACCGCAGCAGACCTTTTTGGACTGGATGAGGGTGCAATTGGGTCGGACATTCGTAACGAGAACGTCACGGAGACGTACGAGAACGCACTGTGTGAGGCTCTTGAAACACAAGAGCCCGTAACCTTCGAAGACTACTATCCGCCGTTAGACAAGTGGTTCCAGAACGTCATCTATTCCTCAGAATCGGGTCTGTCGGTCTATACCCGCAACATCACCGAGCGGAAGCGACGTGAACAAGAACTGGCTCGCTACGAAACGATCGTCGAAACGAGTCCGATCGGCATCACGATCGTTGACAGTGACGGCAAGATGCAGTTCGCCAACGACCGCGCTGAGGAAATATACGGTCGAAGCAAAGCCCAGATCAACGACCTCAGCTTCGACGATTCCGACTGGAACGAAGTCGACGTCGACAGCACTCCCCTCCCAGACGACGAAAAGCCCTTCCCGCAAATTATCGAGTCCAAGGATTCGGTGTTCGATCATGTTAGCGGCGTGTCTCGTCCAGATGGAGAGCGCGTCTGGGTCTCCGTCAACGGGGCACCGGTCTACGACGAGCGTGGGGAAATCGAGAGTGTCGTGTTCAGTATCGAAGACGTCACTGAACGGCGGGAACGACAACGCGCTCTCGAGGAGAGCGAACGTCGCTACCGGACGCTCGCCGAAAACTTCCAGAACGGGCTCGTCACCCAGTTTGACGAGGAGCTTCGGTACACGCTCGCCGCGGGGCAGGCATTCGACTACCTCCCCCACTCGCCGGACGACGTCGAAGGTCAGCACCTCCACGAGGTATGGGACACCGACGTGGCCGACACGATCGAACCCGTCTACCAGACCGTCCTTGAAGGCGAGAAGCAGTCGATCGAGGGCACGTCCGAAGGGTGCGAGTGGATTGTCCAGGTCGTCCCCCTCACGGATCAGGATGGCGAGATTCACGGGGGAACAGCAATAGCCCTGGACATCACCGAGCGCAAAGAACGCGAACGTGCGCTCGAAGAATCCGAACGGCGGTACCGGACGCTCGCCGAAAACTTCCCAAACGGTGCAGTTGGTCTCTTCGACGATGATCTGCGGTATACGGCCGTCGGCGGGGAGTTGCTGGACACGGTCGGCGTCTCTCCAGAAGATTGGGTTGGAAACAGTGTCTACGACACCTACCCGGACGAGCTCGTTGAGGAGGTCAAACAATACTTCGAGGCCGCGCTGGAGGGCAAGATGAACTCGTTCGAGGTCGAGTACCACAATCGCAACCTGTTCGTGAACACCTTACCCGTCAGAAACGTCGACGATGAGGTCTACGCAGGGATGCTCGTCGTCCAAGACGTGACCGAACGACGGGAGTACCAGCGCAAACTCGAGGCGTCGAACGAACGCCTCGAACAGTTTGCCTACGCAGTTTCACACGACCTCCAGGAGCCACTCCGAATGGTGACGAGCTACCTCCAGTTGCTCGACCAGCGGTACGGCGATGCGCTCGGCGAAGACGGCGAGGAGTTCATCGAGTTCGCCGTCGACGGCGCCGAACGAATGCGAGCGATGATCGATGGGTTACTCGAGTACTCGCGGGTCGAAACGCAAGGGGAGCCGTTCGAGCCGGTCGATCTCGACGCCATTCTGGAAGAGGTCCGCGACGACCTCCAGTTGCGGATCGCCGAGACGGAAGCCGAGATTACGGCCGACGACCTGCCGACAGTGGCCGGTGACGCCAGCCAGTTGCGCCAGGTGTTCCAGAACCTGTTGAACAACGCGATCGAGTACAGCGGCGACGAGCCACCACGGATCGACATCGACGCCGAGCGTGTGGGTGGCCAGTGGCAGATTACAGTCAGTGATCACGGGATTGGGATCAATCCCGACAACCAGGATCGCGTGTTCGAAGTGTTCCAGCGACTCCACACCAGCAACGAGCACCCGGGAACTGGCATCGGCCTGGCCCTCTGTCAACGGATCGTCGAACGCCACGATGGTGAACTATGGGTCGAGTCCGAACCCGGCGACGGCTCGGCGTTCTCGTTCACACTCCCTGTACCGTGATCCACAGATACGTCGTTCGGCTGTTCCGACCGGTCTCGAGGTGTCGGCCGTGTCGTCGTGATGGGTGTCACATTCGTGACCGGTGTCTTGTACAGACGGGACAGACCGAATCAGAGACACTGATTCCAAACGGCCATGTAGCAGCAATCGAATTACACGAGCGATGAAACGACTTCTCTTGGTTGTCCTTGTTGCAGCAATGCTCGTTCTTGCGGGCTGTGCTGATGGGGCTGGAACAGATACCGATGAGTCAGACATAGAAACAGATGGCAGCCTCGAAGACGCCGATTCAAACGGGGCTGAAGATGATACAGCAGCCGATTCAAACGGGGCTGAAGATGATACAGCAGCCGATGAGGACGACACAGATTCAGAAGAGACTACCGACACCGAAGCAGACGAACCTGATTCAGGAGCCAGTCCCGATGTCGACGGTGAACTCGAGATCCACCACATCGACGTCGGCCAGGCTGACGCCACGCTCCTGATCGACCCCTCCGGTGAGACGATGCTCATCGATTCCGGCGACTGGCGTCAAGGAGGTACCGACGTGATCGACTACCTCGAGGACGAGGACGTCGATCGAATCGACCATCTCGTCGCAACACACGCACATGCCGACCACATCGGCGGCCACGATGCGATCATCGAACACTACGAAACCGAACGTGACGGCATCGGCGCAGCTTACGACTCTGGCGTTGCTCATACGAGCCAGACGTACGAGCGATATCTCGATGCCATCGAAGACCACGACGTCGAACTGCTGGTCGTCGAAGACGGCGATCACATTGAGTTTGGCGACGCGACCATCGACGTCCGCAACCCGCCGGCAGGTGACTCGGAGTCCGATCTTCACTACAACAGTGTAGCACTCGCCATCGAGTTCGGTGAGTTTTCCTATCTCACCACCGGCGATGCAGAAGCCGACGCTGAACAGCGGATGGTCGACGAACACGGAGCGCAACTCGAGTCGGATGCCTACCAGGCGGGCCACCACGGCTCGACGACGTCCTCGACAACACCGTTCATGGACCAGGTGGCACCGGACGTGGCAGTCATCTCGAGTGCGTACGACTCCCAGTACGGGCATCCACACGACGAGGTCCTCGAGGACTACGCCGATCGAGATATCGAAACGTACTGGACCGCCGTTCACGGCGATGTCGTCCTCACGACTGACGGGAGCGATGTCGAACTCGAGACGGAACACGAGTTCTCGACTGATGCGTCGGAGCTCCTCGAGGAGAAACCAGCTGATGACGATACACAAGCGTCGCTCACCCATCCGATTGACGTGGCTACAGCACCACTAGTTGGCTAATGACCGAGACCTACACCGCAACACTCGATCGGATCGTCGACGAACAGACAGCGGTGCTCTTGCTTGAAGAGGACGACGAGACTGTCGACCAACTCGACGTCGACGTAACGACGCTGCCACCGGAGGCTCAGCACGAAGGGGCAGTTCTGGAGATCGGTGTCGAAGCAAGCGAACTCTGTGAAGTCGAATACCTCCCTGAGGACACACACTCTCGCAACGAGTCTGCACAGGAGCGACTCGATCGGCTCTCTTGACCTCCTCCCGCGCCTAAAGTCGCGGGAATCCCACCATGGGATTTCAGGCCCAGCGTTGTGGCCTGTTGGTTTCAAGACGCATACGGTCCACACGTCTTCTGCTGGGTTTCAGCATCGGCGTGGCTGTCTTGTGGCCCGGTCAAAGAGGCCCCATCCGTAGCCGAGTCATCGTCACCAGCCTTCTGCCGGGAAGCCCGGTCACTTCGGCGGTGACTCTCTCCACTACGGTAGCGATCTGCAATGTTTATCGCCCCGTTCACGTCAGCTTGGTACTCACCGAGCCAACAGTCGTCGTTCGAACACCGGAACGTCGCCTGTCGCGGCCGGGAGCCATGTTCACCGCAGGCGTGGCACGCTTTTGATGTGTTCCGGGGATTCACCGTCTCGACGGGAATCCCTTTCTCGGCGGCTTTGTACCGGATTTGTGCGTGGAGCTTCGCAAAGCCCCACCCGTGCAACCGCCGGTTCATATACTTGCCGTAGTCCATGTTCTCGCGGATGTACGTCAGGTCTTCCAGTACCAATACTGGATTCTCGACAGACTCAGCGTACTCGATGACCTCGCGGGTCACACGGTGGAATAGATTGTCGATCTGGCTCCAAAGTGTGTCACCGTAGGACTCCGCGATTCGCTCACTGCCGCGCTTTTGAAGCCGCCGCTTGGCGGTGAAGTAGGTTTTGCGGAGCCGACGGACGGCTTTGCCGTCGTTGGCCCATAGTTCGGGGCGAACCGGAGAACCGCTCTCGTCGCGGTGACACACCGTGACGAGACTCGCTTCTCCGATGTCCACACCAATCGGCGTCCGCTCGTCGACGGACGCCTGAGATTGTTCCTCCACGTCGCGGGTAGCGGTGACGTGGAAGTACCACGTCCCGTCCCGTTCGATGAGTCGGCATTCACCCATTTCAGCGTCGTCTGCGTATAACGCCTCGAGCCACTCCCGTTGGTTTGGATTGATTTGTACTGGAATCCAGAGATGGTAGTCTTCGTGGTGTGGGATTTTGACGTACCACTCGAGGGCGTTCTGTGGCTGGTGGTCGAGCTTCGGCCCCTCGTTGGTGAACCGAACCGGGTGATCGTTGTGAAGCTCGTCAGCGTTGTAGCTGTCCCCACAGAGTTGCGGGACGTACTTCTTGAGGGCGTTCTTCGCGTATCCCGACAGGTCGTAATTGACCACCACATCGTTCGCTTCGGTCTGGGTGGTGCAATTCGCGTTAAACGCGGCTTTGAGGGCGTCTTGGTACGCCTGTTTTGTCTCACAGAGTTTGCGGTGCTTGTGGGCGTTCAGCTCCACAAGTTTGAGTTCCAGCGTCTCAGTGAGTTCGGTCACGTGTCTCCCACCTCGTGTCGTCCCGAGAAACGCGGCGCGTTTCTCGTGTGCCAAACAGAACTCATGAGTTCTGTTGACGCTGGATGTAGTCTTGCACCGTCTCGCTTGAGACGTGTCCCGCTGTTCCGGCATAGTAGCCGCGTGCCCACTTGATTTTCTCGCCGTCGTGGTCGGCGTGGCGGTGGTTGTACTTCCGGGAACTAATGCCTTTGAACCAGTTGGCGAGGAGTGAGGGAGCGTGCTTTGGTGGGCTACTGACGAATAGGTGTACGTGGTCGGATTGGACGGTAAGGTCGATGATCTCCAACCCTTTTTCGTCGGCGATCTCGTGGAGGATTCGACGCACACGGTTGGCGACCTCGTTAACCAGCACCGAGTTTCGGCACTTCGGGACCCACACTATGTGATAGTTAAGGTTGTAGGTCGCGTGCCGTTTGGTCTTCATCCGTACTACACACTATGATCGAGTCTACTGTTAAAACTACCGAAAACGCGGGAAATCCAGCGGTTCGTAGCAACGTAGTTCGGACGAACTATGCCTACCGCTCGACCCGCGCCTGAAGACGCGGGTATGCGCTCGAACTATGTATCACAGTTATCAGATGAATAGGAGCTGATTTTACCGAACCTCCGAACTCGAGGCCTTCGAAAGCAGATGTACGGCTCCGGCACCGAACACGAGTCCCAGTCCGGCGAGAACGGCGACGGCGGGAACAATCGTGTCGAGCGCGCCGCCGAACGCCGTCACCTCGAGGACGGTCATCACGTCTTCGTCGAGCATAATCGCACGTGCGGCATCGACGCCGTACGTGACAGGATTGATTCGAGCGAACAACTGAATCCAGTTCGGGAGCACCTCGAGGGGGAGAAAAGCACTCGAGAGGAACAGGAGTGGGAACTGCAAGAGGTTCGCGCCGATGATCGTCGACTCCTGGTCTCGAGTCAGCACCGCGAGCATGTTCGAGAACGCGATAAACCAGAACGAAAAGAGGATGCCGACGGCCATGATCCCGGCGGCACCGACGACGCCGGTCGTGATCTCCGCGCCGAGGAGCACACCCAGTCCGAGGATGATCGCTATCTGGAGGGCGATACGGAACACCTCTGCGAGGGTTTTGCCGACGAATACGGCGGTTCGGTTCATCGGCGAGACGAGCACCTTCTCGAACATGCCGTTCTCGATGTCGTTGACCAGCCCGATTCCCGAGGTGACCGCCGATGCGAGCGCGACCTGGATCGCGATCGCCGGGACGAGAAAGGTGGTGTAGTCGACTCCCGACCCCAACCCCTCGCTCACCGCCCCGCCGGCGACGTTGCCGAACACCTCCGTGAACAACACGAGGAAGATGAACGGCTGTGCGAGCGAGACGACGAGGACGAACGGGTTCCGGACGGCCTTGAGGTTCCAGCGCTTGAAATTGACCCAGACGTCTCCGGTGAACGTGTTTGCGGATCTCGCCACCTCGCGGTCGGTGGTTCCCGATTCGGTCGGCGTGCTCACGGTAACTCCTCCATTATGGCCGCGCCATCGTCGGTGTCGACGCGCTCACCCGTAATCGCGAGGAAGACATCGTCCAGTGTCGGCGCCCGAACATTAAATCCGGTGACGATCAGTCCCGCGTCCCGCAGTGCAACGAGGAGATCCGTTCCCGACTGACGGGCCGCTTTCGCGGTGACGCTGATTCCCGTCTCGGTCTCCTCGACGGTCGCGGCATCGAAGTCGTCGAACTCGCGTGCGATTGTTGCAGCGCGCGCCCTGGCCTCGGGTCCATCGCCCAGTTCGATATCGAGGACGTCGCCGCCGACCTCCCGCTTGAGATCGGCGGGAGATCCGTCGGCGACAATCCCGCCGTCGAGAATGACTGCCAGCCGCTCACAGAGCGTGTCGGCCTCCTCGAGGTACTGCGTGGTGAGGAAGATTGTCGTCCCCTGCTCGTTGATTCGCTGGAAGTATTCCCAGAGACGATTGCGTGCCGCCGGATCGAGACCGGTCGTCGGTTCGTCGAGAAAGACCAGCGGCGGCCGGTGGACGAGCGCAGTGGCGGCGTCCAGTCGCTTTTTCATCCCGCCGGAAAACTCCTCCGAGCGCTTGTTGGCGACCGCCTCGAGGTCGACGAGGTCGAGCAGTTCGGCGGTTCGCTCGTCCCGTTCGCCTCGCGGGACGCCGTAAGCTTCACACGCGAATCGAATGTTCTCCTCGGCCGTGAGTTCCGGATCGATGCTGGTCTCTTGGGCCATGTAGCCGATCGATTCCCGAATCTTTCGCGGCTCGGTTTGGACATCGAACCTGTTGACACGGACCTCGCCGGCGGTCGGCGACAGCAGTGTCGCGAGCACTTTGATCACCGTCGTCTTGCCTGCGCCGTTAGGACCGAGAAACCCGAAGAATTCGCCATCACCGACGCTCAGATCGACGCCGCTAACGGCTTCAGTTCCGTCAGCGTACGTGAGCTCGAGTTCAGAGATATCGATCGAGGTGTGTTTGGCAGACTCGACTCGACTCACACTCGAGTCCCGTGAGTGCTCACGGAGCGTTTCAGCACCTCCTATCAATTGTTCGTCTGACATACAGTAGATACGGGCGCAGACGAGAAATACCTGCGACTTCGAAATGCCATGGTCGCTTCAAGGAGGTCGCTGTCTCTCGTTTCACAGCCAAATCAAAGCACCTTCTCCAACCCCCGACTCACTCGCTCTGCTCGTTCGTTGAGGAAGAGGCCTCCGTGCTACCGCTTCGGTGACTCGAGAAGAGTGTACTGAGATCATCCATATCGAAAAGTGACCAACTACTGTCGAGAGTTTCCGCGAGGCCGTCGACAAATCCGCTCTTTGAGAAGAGAGCAAACTGTTCATCTCGGCTAGCAGATCCCCATCGAACGTTCTCTGCCTTCGCACGAAGATCGTCGACGAGCGTGTGTCCAACTGGATCGGCTGTCCATTTACACTCGGCAAGGAGGATACGATCGTCGTCAGGTGCGAGACCGACGATGTCGATCTCGTCTTCGGCATACCACCACCGTCCAACTTCCGAGTAGGGCTCAAAATCGCTGCGTCGGATACTCTCCCAGACTGCCTCGAGACAGACATCCTCGAACGTTGTCGCGACGTGTGTCGGAAGATCGGGTTCGATCGTGCCTTCGAAAACGGTTGACGGTGCTTCTTCGATACTTGATCGATTTGGCTCAACGTATCGGAACCAGAATCGGAGAAACTCGTCGGCAACGCGGTATCGTGACCGCTTCGACTTCTTGGCCGATGCCGTCACTGGAATCTCTCGATCGATCAGTCGGAGTCGTCGGAGTGTCTGTAGGTACTTCGAGAGCGGTCCCGAATCGATTCCCGTTGCCCCCGAAATCTCGTTCGGCGTTGTGTGACCAAGCGCGACTGCTTCGAGGATACTCATATATCGGGCGGGGTTTCGTAGTTCGGTGCGCAAGAGGAACTCCGGTTCGTTGTAGAGGGCGGCTGTCGGCGAAAGAACTTGTGACTGAACGTTCTCGGCGAGCGATTGCTCGTAGTCAAAGAGCGTGAGATACATCGGTGTTCCACCGGTGATTGAGTATGAGCGAATCGAGTCGATGATGTCGTACGTGATGACCTCTCTGGCCTGTTGGAACGAGAACGGCCGGAGGTCGAGTTGCCCCGTCCGCCGACCGTACAGTGGGCTTTCATGACCGAGTACCTCAGATTCCATGGTACTCACACTCGAGCCACAGAGAACAAGCATCGAGTCTGTATGCTGGAGTTGTTCGTCGACAAACGACTGCAGATAGGATGGTATCGAGTCGTTCTCTTCGATGAGGTAGGGGAATTCGTCGATAACCACCACAACGTTCTCTGTCGCAAGCTTCTCACCAAGATATTCGAAGGCCTCATCCCAGCCATCGATTCGTGGCACACGGTCGTCGAATGCTTCAGCAACCTGTTCAACGAATTTCTCTCGCTGGCGATGTTCGGCTTCCTGCGCTGCGAGGAAGTAGATATGATTGTACTCAGAACAGAACTCTTTGAGTAGCTCGGTTTTCCCGACACGACGTCGTCCGTAAACGACATAGAACGCGTGGCCAGGTGACGTAAAGGCGCTGTTCAATACAGCGAGTTCGTCTCCTCGGTCGTAGAAGTCATACTCTACATAATGGTTATTGCGATAATGACTTGGCTATTTCGGTGGGTGGGAATCTCAGCGAGGAGGTCTGTCAGGTACCCACCGCTTTAGCGGTGGGCGTGTCACTGGACTCCCGCTCTGACCACCAGACTCGCACCTACATTGCCAACCCCGTTGTGTCTGGCAATAACTCCCATCCAGCTCGACGTGTCAGTCGTCTCCGACCGGTTTTACGCTCCGTGCTCCCGAACGCAACACGTCGCCCTGGGCCTCGGTCAGCAGTCGGACGAACTGCCCGGCGTTCGTGACGAGTTTGTTCTCAGCCTTCCGCAGGTGTTCCTCGAAAGTCGCCCGCGCAACAGTCGTCTCCTCGGCGAGCTCTGTGATCGATGCGCCCCGTGGTTGGTTGTAGTAGCCTGCGTCCAGCGCGATCCGTAAGGCCTCGAGTTGGCGCTCGGTGAGGCCGTCGAACAGTCGATCGACCGAGAACAGCGAACTGTGAGGGACGTGTCGTTCCTCGATCGAGGTCTTCGAGAGGACGTCGATCTCACGGTCCGCGTCGAGTTCGGCGAGCAACGCCGTTACGTCGGCCTCGTCGAAGCCAATCACCGAATAGTGCTCCCAGCCGTTGCGGTACACCGTCGGCGGCAGGTGCACACAGTTGTGACGCTCGAACCGACGGATGATCGACTCCTCGATGGGACAGGCACACGACTGGACGATCACATGCAGGTCTGAGCCGTCGGCCGTGGTGTGCAAGACCGTTCCGAGCGCGTCGATTTGCTTGAGCAACTCGTCGTCGCTGGCGTCCGAAGCGGTGATCTCGAGGACCTGACAATCCTGGAGATACCACTCCCGGATCGAAACCCCGGGAAACTGCTCGGAGAGCCCCCGATAGGGACACTCGTGGCGGAGTTTGAACGAGACTTCGTACATACTCATAGCTCGTACGTGGGCCCGTTTCTCAATAACGGTGCCGGTCATAACTGGCACCGGTGATATGCCCCTCCTGTCCCTACCAGCCATCGATGACAGAGATCACGCCGGAAACCGTCGCTGAACGACTCGAGCAGGGAGACGACGATGTCACCCTGGTCGACGTCCGTGACGCCGAGTCGTTCGCGGAGTGGCACGTCCCCGGAAGCGAGCACATCGACGTCTACGACGAACTACAAGACGACCCTGAGGCAGCGGGCGATCTATTGGCCGAACTGCCGGAAGACGAGGAGATCGTCACCGTCTGTGCGGCGGGCGTCCTCGCCGGAGACGCGGCCGACCTCCTCCAGGAACGCGGCTACGACGCGAGTGTCCTCGCCGAGGGAATGAACGGCTGGGCACGCGTCCACCGCCACGCCGAACTCGAGTGCGACCTCGAGGGTGACCTGATTCAGGTCGCCCGCCCTGGAACGGGGTGTCTCTCCCACGTCCTGGTCTCTGAGGGAGAGGCTGCCGTTTTCGAACCCTCTCAGTACATCGAGGAGTACGAGGCAATCCTTGAGGAGTACGACGCTGATCTGGTGGGCGTCTTCGACACGCACGCCCACGCCGACCACGTCTCCGGTGGGCAGACACTCGCCGAGGCCCACGACGTCCCGTACTACCTCCATCCCGCCGACGACGACGGAATCGGTGCTACCCACGTCGAGGACGGCGACCGCCGTGCGGTCGGTGCCGTCGAGGTCGAAGTGGTACATACGCCAGGTCATAGCCCGGGTAGTGTCACCTTCGCCGTCGAATCGGAGGCGCTTTTGACCGGTGATACACTCTTTCACGACAGTGTTGGTCGGGTCGAACTCGGCGTTGACGCCGGACTCGAGGACACGGACGTCGAGGACAACGCCGGGACGCTTTACGAGAGCTTAGAGCGCCTGCGTACCTTCGAGGGCGACCCGCTCGTGTTGCCGGCCCATGACTCCGGAAGCCCCCAGCCACCTGTGGCTGCCCGCCTGAGCGAGGTAAAAGAGCGCAACGAAGCGTTCTGCCAGGACCGGGAGACGTTAGTTGCAGCACTGGCTGGCGACATTCCTGACCAGCCAGCGAACTTCGAGCGCATCAAGCTTGCCAATGTTGGCACCGAGGAAGTTTCCGACGAAGAGGCGGACGAACTCGAGCTCGGACCCAACCGCTGTGCGGCCGAATAACCCATGAGCGGCGAGTACGCACAGGGTATCCGCCGGAACTGGCGACAGTTTGCCCTCCAGATCATGACGGTCTTCGCCGTTGGGCTCACGATGGGGTCCCAGCGAAACGTCGTGCCTATCATGGGCGAGGAGACCTTCGGCGTCGAGTCGCTCCTGGTGATCGGCTCGTTCGTCGTGAGCTTCGGGATCGTCAAGGCTGTACTCAACCTGTATTCGGGGAAGTGGGCCGAAACCTACGGCCGCAAGCCGATCCTGATCGCGGGCTGGGTCGCCGCGATTCCGATCCCGTTCATTCTGATCTTTGCCCCGGGCTGGAGCTGGATCGCCGTCGGGAACGTCTTACTCGGGGTCAATCAGGGGGTCGCCTGGAGCATGAGCATGATCTCGAAGATCGAACTCGCCGGCCCCGACCAGCGGGGGCTCGCGGCCGGGCTCGACGAGGCCTTCGGCTACACTGGCGTCGCCGTCGGCGCGTGGCTGACGGGCGTGATCGCTGCCCAGTATAGTCTCCGGCCAGAGCCGTTCTACTTCCTTGCGGCAGTGATCGTCGTCGCCTTGCTCATCGCGACCGTCCTGATTGAGGAGACGCTCCCCTACGCGAAAGCAGAGGCGGCGGGTCTCGACGACAATAGCGATGGCGATGGCGATAGCGACGGCGACGGCGTCGGCGTCGAAACTGACGGCGAAACGAGTGAGGCCGATCTCTCGTTCATCGAAATCGTCAAGCGCGCGACCTACAAGGACCGGACGCTCTTTACGGCAGCGCAGGCGGGCCACGTCGAGAACTTCGTCGACACGCTCGTCTGGATCGCCTTCCCGATATTCCTGATCGGCCAGGGCTTGGACGTCGCCCAGGTCGGGGTTGTGGTCGGCGTCCACAGCGCCGCGTACTTCCTGCAGGTCTACACCGGCCGACTCGGTGACCGGGTGGGACGCAAGCCGCCAATCGTTATTGGCTTCTTCCTCGCCGGCGCGGGCGTCCTCGGGATGGTGCTCGTCGAAGGGTACTACCTTTGGATCCTCTTCTCGGCGCTTTCCGGCGTCGGGATGGCACTGCACTACCCCAATCTGATTGCGGTGGCAAGCGACGCGGCCCACCCGCTGTGGCGCTCGACTGGCCTCGGGGTCTACCGCCTCTGGCGAGATTTAGGCTACGCCGTCGGTGCTATCCTCATTGGCCTCTCGGTCGACCTACTCTCGATCGAGGCCGCCTTCTACGGCACCGCCATCGCGATGTTCCTCTCCGGTGGCCTCGTCGTTGCCTGGATGGAAGAGACCCACCCGGGCTTACAGTCTTGACCGGGCCATCTAAAGAAAACAGCGAGAGTTCCACGGGTCACCCGACCCGTGGTCGTTTACTTTTGAGTCAGACTGCACAGCACAATTCCCTCGCTGACATGATCGATAAACCAAAGCAATATCACACTAGTGAGGGGAAGCGATGGCAGTTACCGAGGTCTCCGAAACTACAGTCGTGGGATAAGAATCCTCGTGTCGAAGTTAACACACTATGTCTGGATTTTCGCCACTTATTAACAAACCTTTTTATGCTATTCTGTCTGCGTTAATAACGCAATGGCAGTCAAATGTTCAACGTGCGACGAAGAGTTTGAATCGGCAGCAGGACTCAGCCAACACCTTCCACTCCACCACCACACCTGTGGAGTCTGCAGCGAGGAATTCGACGATACAGAGTCGCTGCGCGATCATATCCACGAATCGCACTAACAGAACAACCGTTTTACAGTGGTTCAAGGAGAAAGCCCGCGGCTAAAGCCGTGGGATGAATCCGACATCTCCTGAAACAACGACGTTGGTTCGTACCGTAAATTGTGCTACCGAGTCTCGGGTAAGGATATGCACGCCAGCGGGGCAGTAGATGAAGCCCGCTATCCGAGTCGGGGGCCAAACTGGCACGGCCCACGACCCCACCGTGCGATGCAACGAGTGGGGACCCTCTCCGCCGGAGCACAGTCTGTGACTGTGGAACCCCACGACTTCAGTCGTGGGAGGATGTCAGATTACAACTTCTGTGACCGATTCGAAGGACGAATTCGATAATTCTGAGACTCCTTGGATCCCCGACGAAATTCACAGACGCATGACCGGCGAGTGTTTTAACTTGGACAAATCCTATCGGAAAGTAATGGGTACACGAGCGGGCGCTCCTGACGGGGAATTTTGGGGGGATGTCGATGATGAGGTGGCGCTCCACCGGTATCGGACGCTCGTCAACACGATCGACGACGGCGTGTATCAGCTTGATTCGGATGGACACTTCGTTGCGGTCAACGATGTAATCGTGGAAACGATGGGATATTCACGCGACGAACTCCTCGGCGAACACGTCTCGCTCGTTCTCACCGATCACGACGTCGACCGGATCGGACGTTCACCGGCCAGGACGTGACTTTCGTTCAGTCCGTCGCCAACATTCTCACCGAGGCTATCGAACGCCACCGATATCAGCAGGAACTCGAACAACTGATAGCCGACCTCGAGGAGTCGAACGAACGACTCGAGAGATCCAACGACCGACTCGAGCAGTTCGCCTACGCCGCCAGCCACGATCTACAGGAACCGCTCCGGATGGTCTCGACCTATCTCCAGCTGATCGACCGCCGATACCGAGATGCGTTCGACGAGGACGGCGAAGAGTTCCTCGAGTTTGCGATCGACGGTGCCGACCGCATGCGGAGTATGATCGAGGGGTTACTCGCGTATTCGCGGGTCGAAACCCGAGGAGATCCGTTCGAACCGGTCGACCTGAACGACGTTCTCGACGCTGTTCGTGAAGATTTACAGATGCAGATCGAAGAGAGTGATGCCGAGGTCGCGACCGAGAATCTTCCGCGTGTACATGGCGACGCCGGGCAACTACGTCAGGTCTTCCAGAATCTTCTGAGTAATGCGATTGAGTACAGCGGCGACGAACCACCACGGGTCGACGTCACCGCCGAGCGCGAGGGCAACGAGTGGATTCTCTCGATCCGAGACGAAGGGATCGGGATCGACTCCGACGGGCAGGAGCGCATCTTCGAGGTGTTTGAGCGCCTGCATACGCACGAAGAACATCCGGGTGCGGGTATCGGACTCGCACTCTGTCAACGGATTGTAGAACGCCACGGCGGCGAAATCGGGGTCGAGTCGGAACCTGGCGAGGGATCGACGTTCTCGCTCATGTTACCAGCAGCAAGTGATGTCGATGAGTGAGTGAGCCAGCCGTCTTGAACCGGACACGAGTGCGATTGGCATCGATTGCGGATACCCCCGGCTCGTGTGACTTTTCACAGAAGAATCGAGGCGGATGCCACGGGGCTTGACCCCGAGGCGATTTGCAACCAGTCTACACACTCGCAATTCAACGTCCCGTCGGCAAATACAGGAATTCCGGTGCGTTCGACCGTGAGACGATCAGCGACCGTTTTAGGACTCGAGTGCGGGCACTGCCAGCGAGATGACGAACGGGTACGACGAGGAGTCGGGGCTACTGTCCGGCGTCTCGAGGTCACCGCCCCACTCAATCGACAGCGCATCTTCAAGCTGGTAGTGGCCGGACTCGAAGCCCCATTCCTCGTGGATCTCGTAGGTCTCGTGTATCGATTCGCCGGGCTCGAGGGTGGTGGTGATCCCAATGTCGTTAACGCCGATCGAGGGGTCGCCGTCGCCTTCGCCGACGTGGACGTGACCATCCTCTTCGTAGGTATCGGTCCAGAGGATCGCCCGGCCATCGTCCGCATCGATGTTGCCGTCAATCAGTGGGTACGCACTGAGGATGCCGAACGGTTCCGGTGCGCCACTGAACACCAGTATCGGCTCGTCTTCGGCCGTGAGTTCGAGAGTGAACCGCCGCTCGTCGGGGTCGACATCGGTGATCTGGAGGTCGATCGGTACCACATCGTGGTCGACAGTCTCGAAAGTGGGGTCGTAGACGTCGCCGTCAACCCGGACGTAGGCGTCTTCCTCGAGTACTGCGTTGATTCCGTCGGGTCGTTTGTCGGTCCGCAGTGGTCCGTGATCGGCGGCGGCACGGAGTGCGTCGACGACCGGATTGGAATAGGACTCGACGTCGGTGACCGGACGACCGTACCGTTGCTCGTCGGTGACCTCCGTCGCCGTAATCGTGTAGGGCGATCCCGGATCCTCGTGGTCACGTTCGAGTTCGATGTACCCCTCAGGATCTGGACCGTCCACACCGTCACTAGGATACGCGACGTAGTCGTATTCATCGAGGAACTCCTCGAGGTGCTCGTCCAGTACAGTCGATCGGTAGTCGTAATCGCTTGCACCACCCTCGTTGTCCGAACCGCGAAACGATTCGAGGACGGTGTTGACCGCCGTGACGATTTCCCGGTTGTCGACGTCGAGTACCCGGATCGTATCATCCATCGCAGAAATCGTTCGGTCGTGATCGACCTCGCTCTCGGGGACATCGTGACCCGAAACGACGTATTCGGGCATCGTATACGCGATGTCGTAGATCGTCCCGTCGTGGTCGACGTACTGGAGAC
Source organism: Natrialba magadii ATCC 43099 (assembly GCF_000025625.1). Lineage (NCBI taxonomy): Archaea > Methanobacteriati > Methanobacteriota > Halobacteria > Halobacteriales > Natrialbaceae > Natrialba > Natrialba magadii. The sequence goes on from NC_013924.1 coordinate 160,162, forward strand.
CAACCAGTTCCTCGAGTAGGGTGTCGTCGGCCTCGTCAGTCTCGTACTCGCCGTCGTCGATGGCCGTCTCGACAGCCCCAGCTATGGGTGTTTCGAGTTCTGTAGCGGTGGTGATCTGGTTCGGTCCTGCTTCATCGGCGTGCTGGCTGTTCATCGAGAGGACGTACTCGGGGTACGAGAGTGTCGCATCGAACGTCGATGGGACATCGGCCGGGTCATCGTCGTCGCCGTTGCTGTCGCCTGGACCATCGTCAGTTTCCGACTCGGAGGGATCATCCTCGGTTACGGGGTCGGAGGACTCAGAGAGACAGCCGGCGACTGCCACGAGACCGGCCGTCGTGAGGACCGTGCGGCGGTTCATGTTTTATCATTTAGACTGGCTCGCAATATGTTTTCTGCCGACAATAGTGGCTGTGCAAATTGAGCGTCGATTTGGTACTGACTCGGATAACCGGTGGATTGCTCACTGCCCGACACAGTGGCGTACGGCAGAACTATTTTGTTTATTCAACCTGCCTATGCGCGAATAAAGGTCGGTTCTTTTACCTATATTCCTGTCTTACAGACTTCAGCATGGATTCGACTGCCGGACAGAACACCGAATTGCAAACGAGAGTCCGGCAACAGGAAGTTGCCGCCGAAATCGGTCAGCAAGCACTCGAAACCAACAATCTCGACCAGTTATTGCACGAGGCTACGGTTGCTATTGCCGAGACACTTGATAGTGACTACGCCAAGGTGCTGGAATTGCTCCCTGGTGAGGACGAAATGATCTTACGGCAGGGCGTCGGTTGGCGCGATGGTCTCGTCGGCGACGCGACGGTGCCGGCGGCTGTGGACTCGCAAGCGGGCTACACGCTGCTCTCAGAGGAGCCAATCATCGTAGACGACCTTCGAACCGATGAACGGTTTTCCGGGCCTGAGTTGCTTACCAGTCACAACGTCGTCAGCGGTATCAGCGTTATCATCGGCTCTGTCGAGGATCCATGGGGTGCCCTCGGTGTACACACGGCTGAGTGCCACGAATTCACTGACCACGACGTGAACTTCGTCCAGAGCATCGCTAACGTGCTGGCGGCGGTGATCACGGAAATACATGCGAAGCAACAGCTCCACGAACGGGAGAACGATCTCAAAGAGACGTTTGACCGCATCACGGACGGTTTCATTGGGGTGGATGCTGACTGGGTCATCACATATACCAACGACCGCGGGAAGGAACTGATTACTCTCGATGACGAGGAACTGGTCGGCCGAAACTTCTGGGATGTGTTCGAACCGGCGCTCGGAACGACGTTCGAGAAGCACTACCGCGAGGTTGTCACCACCCAGGAGCCCACCATATTTGAGGAGTACTACCCGCCGCTGGATGGCTGGTTCGAGGTCCACGTTTATCCGTCCGCATCGGGTCTATCAATTTACTTCCGCGACATAACTGAACGCCGGGAGCACGAACGCGACCGGGCACTGTTTCGCACGTTACTTGATCACTCCAGCGACGCCGTCTTCGTCGAAGATCCTGAGACTGGCGAGATTCTCGACGTCAACGACACCGCCATCCGACAGCTCGGCTACCCTCGCGAGGAACTACTGGATCTAACGATAGCCGACATCGACACCGAGCTCCCCACGCAGGAGGACTACCGGGAATTCGTGATGGATCTCAAAGCCGATGGGCACACTACCTTTAACGGGACGCATCAACGGAAGGACGGCTCTACGTTCCCGGTGGAAGTCAACGTCTCGTACATCGAGCTGGATCAGCTAGATCGGGCGTACGTACTCGCGCTCTCGCGCGATATCACCGAACGAACGCAGGCGAAAGAACGCATTCGTGAGAACGAGGCGGCGCTCGAACGACTCAACGTCACAACCCAGGAACTGATCGAGGCTGATCCCGAGGACATAAAGCGCCGGACCGCCGACATCGCCCAGTCGGTCCTCAACGTCGAGTACGCCGCGCTTTGGCACTACGACGAGGCGATCGGCGAACTCGACGAATACGCCAGTCAAACGAGCCCCGACATAGACGCTGATGCAGTTCACCTACCAGACCAGCTTTCCGAGCAGGCCTGGCAGGCATTCATCAGTGATGATGTAGACGTCGGAAACGACGTCAAAAGTAGTGAAAGCGAGGGCGGAGAGTTCCCACTGCGGAGTCGTGTCTTCGCCCCGTTGGGCAGACATGGCGTTATTTGTGTCGGCTCCACTCGAGTCAACACGTTCGACGATAGGTTAGTTGATCTCGTAGAGACGGTCGCCACCACAGTCGAGACCGCGTTGGACCGTGCCGCCGGCAAAGCGGAGTTGGAACAGCAGAACGAGGAGTTAGTCCGGCTTGACCGGCTCAACATACTGATCAGGGAGATTGATCAGGCGCTCGTCCAGGCGGAAACAGTCGAATCCATCGATGAAGCCGTCTGCGACCGCCTGGCCGAATCTGGGCTGTTCGAGTTCGCTTGGACCGGCGAGTTCGACGCAGCCGCCGGCACGGTTACCCCTCGGGAGTGGGCGGGGATTGATACGGCATCTCTGGAACAGCTCACTACAGGTGAGGAGTCTGCCATTGGTGAGAGCCAGGTCGTCGACGCAGTCCGGTCGGGCGAGGTTCAAGTCGTCGCTGACACCGCAACAGATCCACGGGCAACGCCATGGCGAGAAGCCGCGCTTGAATCCGGTGGGCGGTCGTGTTTTTGTATCCCGCTCGTGTACGATGAGTCTATCTACGGTGTCCTGGTTGTATACGGCAGGACGCCACAGCCCGACGAACGGAACGTGGACGTCCTCTCGGAACTCGGACAGACGATTGCCCACGCGATTCACGCGGTCGAAACCAGAGTGGCTCAGCGAACCGACAGCGTTGTCGAACTCACGCTTCAAACGACGGCGGAAACGCCACTCGTTCGGCTCGCTCTGGAGGCAGACTGTGTACTCAAGTTTGAGGGAGTAGTGCCGAGAGCCGACGGGGACGTGACTGTGTTCTTCACTACGAGAGATGTCTCCCCCGACGAGATGATTGATGCCGGCGAGCGATCGCTCGTCATCAAGAAAGTATCCCATCTAGCGGAACAGAACGGCGGTTTCCTGTTCAAAGCACAGCTGGCTAACTCGACGCTTGCCAGGAGATTCCTCGACCGGGGCGCGACGATCCGTTCGCTAAACATCGATGCGGGGACGGCTACTGCCGTCGTGGAGTTACCGGAGACAGCTGACGTCCGCGAGTTCGTTGCGGGGCTGAAGCAAGACGTGCCCGACTGTAATTTGCTCGCTCGCCAGTCTCGAACCAGGTCACCCGATACGGAACAGCGGCTCCAAACCGCATTCGATCAGCGTCTCACCCCTCGTCAACAAGAGATACTCCAACTGGCCTACCGGAGTGGGTACTTCGAGTCCCCCCGCGTCCAAACGGGGAAGGAACTCTCCGACGCGCTGGACCTCTCGCAATCGACGTTCAACTATCACCTCAGAGGTGGCGAACGCACACTCCTGGCGATGGTGTTTGATCACGTCCCAGATGCGTAGTTGGATACCAGTCGCTATTCCTCTCACTATTGCGTTCTGTACTCTCTTTCCTAGTTACCTATGTATCGTCGTATATCCTCTTTACCGGCGTTTGAGTAGATGGAGAGCGGTTCTGAGAGAAAGAGCGTGTGATTGTGATCGATGTGCGTTCGCAATAGTGCGATGTGGTGGTGAGGACGTGCGCAGGGTTCCGAGACTATTCTTTCGTTGCTACCCTCCCTGATTGAGGGTGTAAGCTTCCCATGATGACCGAAGAAGCGAATTCACCATCGTCGATGGATATCGTGTTGAACGTCTTGGAAAACCGGTATCGTCGCCGCATGCTTGTGGCGCTGTTGGAGCATAATCCGCAGGATGCCGATAACCCACAGCTCCCAGCAGACAGTGAACTCGCAGCTGAGGACCTGGAAACGCGTCGAATTCACATGAGGCATTCCCACCTTCCCAAACTGGAAGAGTCAGGATTCATCGAGTGGGACCGGGACACCAATTCAGTACGGAAGGGACCCCATTTCGACGAGATCCAACCCCTGCTGGAGGTGCTGCAGAACCACGCCAACAAACTACCCGACGGCTGACTGTGACTGGAGTGGGCTATAGTAGCCACTGCAAGTCACTGCACACCTGATCGCCAGATGACTCGGCGATCAGTGTGTAACTATAGTAGACGTTAGAAATAATTGCTCACTTTTGGGACGGTGATCTGATCAATAGCTGTATCGATCGCTGTTGTAAGCTCGTTGAGTGAGCCAAAGAAACGATTGCTGAGTGCCGCTTGGAGCTGTCTCCAGCACTCTTCGACGGGATTCAGCTCTGGCGAGTACGCCGGCAATGTCACGAAGGCGAGGTCGTCACGGGCCGCCAGGTCCGTGACGGCCGACGCCCGAAAATACGGCGCTCCATCCAACACAATAATCAAGTCCTCTTCGAACTCATTACATGATGCAAGAATGAAGTGTTTTGCGTGATCAGCCGTTACATACTCTTCGAATCGAGCGAAAAAGCGATCACCGTCCTCGGTGATCGCACCTAAGAGACACGTCCAGTCGCGTTGTCCGGACAATTCAACAGACGGTCGCGTGCCGCGAGGAAACCACGCGGCACGCGGCTCAACTTGGACGGATTTCTTGGTTTGATCGATACAGACTACTGTGGCGTCCATTTCCCGCCGCTTTTTTTGAGTTCTTCGCGGAACGCTTCTTGTTCCTCAGCCTCAGATTCGGCGGCTGTACGGCGTGGTTTTTGATAGCTCAATCCCGCTTCTTTGAGCAACCGCCGGCAGCTTGGGATTGAGTACTCGACATCGTAGGTCTCGGCGAGATGCTGCTGGACAAGCGCCGGCGTCCACGCCGGCGCGTCAAAACCAACTTCTTCAGGAGACCTGTGGACTGTTTCTTCGAACTCTTGTTGCTCTTTTTCTGAGAGCTTTCGTTTTCTCCCGGATCGATGAGCATCAGAAACGGCTTGCTCAAGCGGTTCGTCCGTATCGAGTCGCATGAGCCAACTGTAGATTGTTCGTCGACCAGTGTCGTGCCATTCCGCAAGTTCGGTCTGATTCACGCCGTTCTTGTACGCAATCGCCGCTAACAATCGTTGTGTCGGCTTAGCTCCCTCAACCCTATCAAGGGCGTCTTGAAGTTCTTCGACGGAGATCTCGTCGAGATGATCCATTAGAAGTAGCAACAATCTATGGGCGGAAAGATCTAACGGTTACTATAGTTGCAGTTGTTACAATACCGCCGGTTGAAATATTGATCCCCAAGAAAGTTGCGTTGCAACCAGAACGGGAACAACGTTATTAGCGTCAGTCAACTGCAAACAGATATGAACGGCCGGGAGCCAGAGACGCTCATTTCAGCGGCTGTGAATACACTCCCGATCAACTTTGCAATCCTCGATAACGAGGGGACAATCCTGTATACAAATCGTGCATGGCAGGAGTTCGGCGAGGCGAATGATATCGACCTTCGGCCAGAAACAGTCGGCACTAATTATCTCAAGATTACCAAACAAGCGGAGACAGAGAGAGCCCAAGCTGCTGCCGCTGGATTGTCCGAGATTCTAACGGGAGAACGAGAACTCTTCGAGTTCGAATATCCGTGCCACTCTCCCGACGAACAACGGTGGTTTCTCATGCGAGCAGCATCGTTCACTGACGGTAACCAGAGATACGTTGCTGTCGCGCATTTCGACATCACCAACCGGTACACGTACCAGCGGCAGTTAGAAGAGTCCAACGAACGCCTCCAGCAGTTCGCCTACGCTGCCTCCCACGACCTCCAGGAGCCGTTACGGATGGTCACGGGCTACCTCCGACTGCTCGAGAATCGGTATAGCGACGACCTCGACGAAGACGCCGAAGAGTTCATCGAGTTCGCAGTTGACGGTGCCGAGCGGATGGAGGCAATGATTGAGGGGCTCCTGACGTACTCAAGAGTCGAAACACAGGGTGAGTCTTTCGATTCAGTTGATCTCGAGGCAGTACTGAACGATGTCTTGACGGATCTCAGCGTTCGAATCGACGAAACCGGTGCTGAAGTCACCGCTGAACTGCTGCCGACTGTTGACGGTGACGCCAGCCAACTCCGCCAACTCTTCCAGAACCTGTTAGAAAACGCGCTTCAGTACAGCGGCGAGCAGAAGCCCCGAGTGTCAATCTCTGCGATGCGTAACGAAGACGAGTGGGAAATCTCGATCAGTGACGAGGGGATTGGTATCGAGCAAGACGATGCAGACCGTGTTTTTGAGGTGTTACAGCGACTCCACAGTCACGAGGAGTACGAAGGATCAGGGATTGGCCTCGCACTTTGTCGACGGGTTGTCGAACGCCACGGAGGCGAAATTTACGTCGACTCCGAACCCGAAGAGGGAGCGACGTTTTCGTTCACGCTTCCGGCAACCAATACGTGATCACCTTTTTGAGAGATTGCTATCTTTGACCAGCAAGAGACTCTCACGACCGAAGTCGCGGGTGGACGTTACTCAGCGACCGGGAACTCGCTGTCGACCACCTGCGCTTTCAGTTCGGTGAGTGCCTCGCGCACACCGGCCCGCGTCGCGTAGGGTTGCGTGCTCTCGAGCAGTATCTCGCCGTCTGCGTCGACTAACTGCCACCCCCACCCGTCCGCGGTCGCACAGAGCTCGAAGGTGACGTTGTCGTGTTCGCGGACGGTTGCCTCATCGAGCAGTTCCTGCACCGCAGAGAGCGTGTCCCGGGCGGCCGAATCCGACTCGTGAGTGTTAGCCCCACTCGCAACGGGAGTGCCATCGGCGGCGAGCAACCGCCACCGCCAGCGACCGGACTCGGTCTCGACGAGGTCGAACGACGGCTCCCCGATGCCAATCGAATCGGCTAGCGGCGCAAGCCGGCGGACGTTCTCGAGAGCCGCCACGAGATCCGCCCGCGTGTCGACGACCTCACTCGAGTGGGCGCGCACGTCGCGCTCACGGGTGATGAGCTCCCAGCGCCACCCATCGGCGTCGTCGAGGCGCAGCGCTGCGTCGTCGATCGTGAAGACCCTGGCGTCCGCAATGCCTTGCTGCAGGGTTTCAACTGCCCCCACTGCAGCCTCGCGTTCGGGATACGAGACCGTGGACGCTGCGAGTACCTCGCGGTCGCGGTCGAGTAGCCGCCAGTGCCAGTCACCGCTGTCGTAGAGCTGGACGGTGACCTCCCCGAGCGTGACGTCCTGGGCGGCGGCCGCTGTCTCACGGACGGTCTCGAGTTCGTCGGCGAGAGCATCCCGTGTCGGGAACGGGTCGTCGCCAACCGCGATGGTGTCGCCGGTCGGGTGCACGAGCCGCCAGCGCCAGTCGTGGCTCGCACTGAGCTGGAACGCGGGCTGGTCCATCGTCTGGACGTCGGCCGTGACGTGCTCGAGTAGTCGCTCCATCGCGCGGCGGGCGTCGTCTCGCGTCGGATAGGTCGTCGTCCCTGCGGCGAGGCAGGTGCCGGTGCGATCGATCAGTCGCCAGCCCCACTCTGCGTCTTCGGTGCCGAACAGTTCGAACGCCGCCGTCTCGATTTCCAGGACGTCGGCGTCGGGCGCCTGTTCTTTCAGGGTCAACATTGCCTCAGCGGCCTCGCTCCGCGAGGCGTGGTCTGTGTTGCTGTCGGCGAGGACGCTGCCGTCCTCGTCGAGTAACCGCCACCGCCACGTGCCGTCTCCGGCCTCGTAGACCTGGAACGCGGCGGTTTCGAACTCGATCAGCTCCGCCTCACGGGCCTGCTCGCGGATCCGCTCGATCGCGTCCGCGGCCGCCGCTGCGTCGGTGTAGGGGACGGTGCTCGCAGCGATAGCCTCGCGGTCTGCGGTGACGAGGCGCCAGTGCCAGGCGTCGGTGGTTGCGTCCGGCTGCGTTTCGGCACCTGCATCCTCGCCGTCGATGGCTTCCGTGTCACCGCCGCTCCCGGTCCGAGACCAGTTCTCGCTCTCGGCCCCGGGATAGCACTCGTAGATTGCGTCGTCGACCGCGACGACGTCCGCGTCAGGGACGGCCGCGCTGAACGTCTCGGTCATCCGGTCCGTACGTTCGGGCTCCGAATAGCCGTCGGGGGCGCGGGCGAGTACGCGGTCGGTCGCGTCGACGAGTCGCCAGCGCCAGCCCGACTCGTCCCGGTAGTGTTCGTAGGTCGGCTCCCCGGCGACGGTGATGGCCGCCGAATCGAACGCCGGCAGGACCGATTCCGCTGCGGCCTCTGCCGCCCGGCGCGTCTCGAACGTCGCGGCCGCGTCGGCAATGATCTCGTCGCTCTCGTCGACGATGCGCCACGCCCAGCCGTCCTCGCGGTCGTACAGTTCGACTCCGGCGGTCTCGATGTCGAGCAGCGGCGCCTCCGTGACACGCTCGGCAAACGTCCGGGCGGCATCCGCGGCCTCATCCTGGCTCGTGAAGCCGCGCTCGCTCGTCGCCAGCACGGTCCGTTCGTCGTCGACCAGCCGCCAGTGCCAGCCGTCGGGCTCTTCGCTGTAGGTGATCGCCGCGCCCTCGACCTCGACGAGGTCGGCTGTGGATCCGTGCTCTTGCAGTTGACTGACGGCCGACAGGGCGGCGTCACGGTCCTCGAACAACTGATTGCTCGTGCTGACCGCGGTGCCGTCAGCCCGCACCAGCGACCACCGCCACTCCCCGTCGCGGGATTCCGTTACACGAACCATCGCTCGAGGGAGTTCCGTCACCCCAGCCGTCTCGATCGCGGTCTGGAGTTGTTCGGTGCGAGTGGTCGCGGCGGACTGCGTGTCAGCACCGACATCACCCGTCGCCAGGGGGGAGATCTGGACGACGTGCCATTGCCATCCACCGGTCTCGTCCTGACGGACAGCGAGTTCGGTGCGCGGCGAGTCGTCACCGCTCGGGAGTACCGGCGCGGCGGACGGCTCGAGCTCGTCGTCCGTTCGGTACTTGCTCCCCGCCGTGATGCCGAGAGCGACCAGCCCAACGATGAGCAAGAGAGCGGTCGCGAGCACGCCGCTCTGGAGGTCCGGGCTCTGGGCGGGCCACCAGGCGGGAGCGGACGCATCAGCCGAGATTCCGATGAGTAGCAGCCCCAGACCACCACCACCGGTTCGAAAACCGCGCTTGCGAACGAGGGACATTCGTATCCGATCCGGAGCATCAACTGACCCATAAGAATGTCCACCTTACACGGAAAACAGCGAGAGAGCCCACGAGTTCAGTCGTGGGAGGGAGTCAGAAGACGAGCACGGGCAGCGGCGAGCCGGTGTGGTCATCGTTCCGACAGCGAGTGTCGGAGCACTCGTCACTCACGGGAACAACGGGGGACTCTCTCGTGTCAACGGTACTCTACGCGTTGAGAAATTGCGTCATCGCGTCTGCTCCGTTCTGTATGCTATCCTTGTCCCCTTCTCGTGAGGTGTCCCTCAGTCACCTCGGAGACCCCACTGGTGAGAGCGAGTTCGCTACGCTGTGGGGCTAACTGTGGCGAAAATATCGGAATCGGAGCAAAGTTTATGACCGTAGCTGAATCTGCCTGTTGTATGATACCAGATACCATTACCCAGACCATCGAAGCGGAGGGTATCGGAGAGGTCATCGTCGAGTTCCCCGACATCGACGGGGTCGCCCGCTCGAAGCGTGTTGACGCTGATTACTTCATCGAAAAATTCGAGACCGGCTTCTCGATGAACATGCTGCTTCTGGGCGTCTCCTCGATGACAGACGTCCCCGAAGGGAGCGGCCTCGGTGAGTCGCTCAACTTCGCCGACGGAACCATCCACCCCGTTCCCGAGACGTTTCGCGTCGTCCCGTGGCGCGATGACACCGCCTGTGTCCGCTGTACGTACTCCTTTCGCGGCGACACCGCCGGCGCATACACCCGCGACCTGTTGGCCCGCGTCGTCGACAACGGACCGGACCTCGATATCGGCGTCGGAGCGGAACTGGAGTTCCACCTCCTCCGTGAGAACGAAGACAAGAGCAAAGACGAGATCGAACCGCTGACCGACGGGAACCACGAGTGCATCACGCGGGCGACAGAGGCAGCCACCGCTGTCTACGATCACCTCCGGTCGTGGAGTGACGCAATGGACATCCCCTTGCAGGTGTTGATGCACGAGTTCGGTGCAGGACAGTTCGAGGTCCTCTTCGAACACGCCGGGCCGATGCGAACCGCAGACCGAGCGTTCACGTTCCGCGAACTCGTCAAGCGCGCTGCCGACGCGGAGGACCTCACCGGCACGTTCATGGCCGTCCCGTTCACCGACGCCTCCGCGAACGGCTTCCACCTGCACGTCTCGGCGTTCGACGGCGAGGACAACGCGTTCGCCGACGGCGATACTCTCTCCGCGACGGGGCGAGCGTTCGTCGGGGGGCTACTCGAGCACGCCGACGCGCTGGTGGCCCTCGGCTGTCCGACCATCAACTCGTTCAAGCGATTCACGCCGGGTAGCTTCTCACCGTACACCCGGTCGTGGGGGTACAACAACCGCACGGCGGCCGTCCGCATTCCCGAATCCAAGCCGCTTCGAGTCGAAAACCGCATCCCCGGTGCCGACGCCAACCCGTACCTCGTCGTCGCGGCGACGCTCGCCGCAGGGTTTCATGGCGTTCGCGAGAACATCGACCCCGGCGAGCCCGTGGACGGTGACGCCGCGGGGCAGCGCCCACCGCTCGAAGATTCGCCGGAGGTAGCCCTCCGGGCGCTGGAGAACGACGATGTCCTGACAGAGGCGCTGGGCGAGGAGTTCATCCAGGCCTACACCGCGGTTAAACGCCGCGAACGAGAGAAGTTCAACGACCACGTCACCGACTGGGAACGGCGGTATCTCGGCGTCCTGTGAATTACGGGTATTTCCCGCGGACAGAATTTTTCTATTTTTGAAACGGGGGCTATTCATCCCTGTGGCATGTAGTACCACGCATGAATTCGAAACGTGAGACCCAACCGATTCTGGTCGCGGTGGCAAATCCCGACCACGTCGAGCAACTGGTCAGGACGGCCGGCGATCTCGCCGAAACTACCGGCGCCGCCGTCCAGATCGTTTCGGTCGTCGTCAAGTCACCACAGTCTCCCTTCTCGATGTACTCGGACGAACGAATCATCGAGCAGTTTTCGGGAAATAGCCGGGAACTCCTCGATAAGGCGACCGCTGTCGCACCCGACGCTGTCACGACAGAGAGCGAACTGGTCGTCGGCCGATCGGTCGCCGACGGGGTGCTCACGCAAATCGCCGCCACGGATGCACGAGCCGTGGTCATCGGGTGGCAAGACCGATCGGGCCGAACCGATGCCATCCTCGGGACGAACGTGGATCGGCTGATCAGGCGCGCGCCGTGTGATCTCTACGTCGAACAGATCGGGCACGAGGCCAACGGCGTCGAGTCGATCCTGCTTCCGGTGGCCGGAGGACCGCACGTGCGTCCGGCAGCCACGGCAGCGAAGGCGATCGCTGCACGGAACGACGCCAGCGTCCACGTCCTGTCGGTTGTTGCGGCCGACGTGGACGACGAAACAGCGCGTGCGTCCGTCGAGAACGCACACACTGCCCTTCGTGAGAGTCCAGGCCCCGCAATTGAAACCGAGACGCAGGTCCGCGAAGCCGATGAGATCGTCGACGGGATCCTGGACGCGGCGGCCGCCCACGACGTGCTCGTGCTGGGCGCGACCCGTCAAGGTGTAATGCGTCGGATCGTCGGCTCGATCCCGCAATCGGTCGTCCACCGAACCGACCGGACGGTTATCCTCGCTCGGGCCGGTGAGACGGTCGGTGGATCCGTGTTCGATCGGTTCGGCTAGCACCGACATGGATGGCGACACGACGGGTCGTCTTTTGCCGACTGCAGCAGCCTGGCCCGGGTCTCATCTGGTCGCATGCCGTTGTGGGTGAACCACCCCTGCCTACTCACTCGCTTTCGCTCGTTCCTTGAGGCAGGGCTTCCTGTTTCGACGACGTTCCAATCTACACTCGAATTCCCAATGATAGTGAAAGTTATCTTCGTATTAACTCCGATACTATAGTAGCCACTGCAAACCAATTCTGCACCACACAAACCGCCGCCTTCCGATCAGCGTGGTCTTGGAACCCACACTCTTGACAGCGGAACCGCTTCTTCTGCCTGTTCGACCGCGACGTATGCTGACACTCTGTCCGAGGACACCGCTGACTCGTGTATTCCGGGTCAACCTCATCTGACGGAATCCCTCTCCACGAAGCCTTGTACGATACCATCTCCCGGAGTGCAGCGAACGGCAAACTGTGCAGGCGGCGGTTCATTCGCGTGCCGTAGTCGATAGAGTCTCGCATGTCTTTGAGGTCTTCAAAGACAATGACAGGATCCGTGAATTGCGACACCCAGTCGACTACCTGACGCGATACCTTATGCAGACAGTCGTGAACGTAGTCGCGTTCCTCGGTCTGCACGACGGATTCAAACGCTGTTTGCCCTGCGTTCTGCATCCGCTTCCGTTTCGTGAAGAACTCGTGGCGTCGTTCCTTGATTTCAGGGTACTCGATTACCACGGAGTCCAACATTGCCCCGTCTCGATTCATTGCTGTGAGGGCAATACAATCTTCATTCACGTCAACGCCGACGATCGTCTCTGCATCGTTCTTGCTGGCGACGTGGTGCTGTTCGTGTGTGACGGTGACGTGAAGCCGCCACTCGCTGTGTTTGTGAACGACTTCGGCGGTTCCAACCCGCCACTCGTCGTTTTCGAGAGCGGTTCGCACCCGGTCGAAATGATCAGGGCTGCCACGAAGCTCTCCTTTGACGTGGTTTCGTGGGGCGGCACTGATGCGGAACCGAACCGTATCCTCGTCTTCGAGGAACAGTCGGTATCCTTCCCCGTGGTTCATCACCATCGGGTACAGCTTGTCGATGTACGGGTAAGGCCGTCCCCAGCCGTCGTCTTTGTGTTCGTGGTAGGTTTCGATCTCGCCAAGTATTTTGTCAACAATTTGTTGGCTGGTGTTCTTGACGTGGGTGGCGTTATCCACGACGACCGATCTAAGATCGTCCCAGTCCCAGCCGTGGCGGTCGAGACGGTTGACTTCGTTACGGATACGGCGGGCTTCGAGACACCCGTTTCGCAAGTCGTCAGGACTCCCCGTGTCGATGTGTAACCCGAATGAGAGGGTGTGGGTGAGTTCAGACGACTGCATCGGATTCTATTACAGTCTAAGAATTGTTAAGTATAATAGTTTGACGCGCTTCACCCCCGCCCACGATGGGGCGGGGCACTCGCGCTATTATCTATTGTAGATTCCACTGGTATAAAGAGGTGGTTTCAGGGTGTTGGGAGGTCACCTGACGCGTTCCCCGCTATACGATATCGATTCCCCGGCGGACGGACTAGGTGGCGCGCGTTCCACGTCGAGTTCGCGCATGCTCTCTGTCCGCAGTCCGTCGAGATCGTACTCCCCGCTCAGGAGTGCTTCGAGGCTGTCGGCGAGTTGGTCGGCTGCGAGAAGGTCCGGCACGATGACGTATGTAGCACCTTGCTCGATGAGTTCAGCAGCCATCGGCAGTTCTCTGGTCCGGACGATGACATCAACGGTATCGGTAAACGACAGGAAGTACTCCGTTAGAGGTTTCGACTCGACCGTCGAGATGACCAGCCGCGAGTCTTCGAGATTGGCCACACCCGCCGTTTCCGGTTCGATAGCATCGCCGAACACGTAGGCGTCACAGTCGGCTCGGAGATTGGGCAGCGCCTGCGGGTTGTTCTCAATCACGACGTAGGGCTGATTGACCTCCTCACAGAACTCGACGAGCCGTCGACCCTGCCGGCCGTAGCCGACGATAATGACGTGATCTGAGATATTCTCGGGGACTGAGTTCCAGTCGTGGACATCGTGGTACGGCTGTCCGAGCCAGCCGCGACTGACCATAAACCCGTAAATTTCCTCGTCGTACGTGTGAGTGAGATTCGAGAGGATCATCGACACCGCGGCCGCAAGGATGATCGCATAGAACACCGGCCTGATCAAGAGGCCAAGGACGAGCGCCTCGATTGCCACGATAACACTGAACTCGCCGACGTGATCCAGGTCGAGCCCCGTGACCGTCGCCGATCGCCTGTCGTACCCGTTGTACACGAGCAAGATGCCGGTAACTATCGGCTTGACCACGACCGTCAGAACCACGAGTCCGAGAGCGATCGTGGCGACAGGGACGAAGGGGGCAAAAGCAGCTGTCGGATCAGATACGACCGCGGTCGGCGAGGGGAGGGTCACCAGCGCCCCGACGGTAGCGAAGAAGATAGCGACGAAGAACTCCTGGATCGAGGTCAACCCGTTGAACACCTCCGAGTACTCGACGGGATTGTTCCTGACTGCCAACCCGGCTGCGAACGCGCCGACTACGATCGAAGTCTCGAGGAACTCCGCCGCCGCAAGGAAGACGATCAACAGCGCCACGATGCTGACGAGCATCGCCTCGTCGGAACCGCGAGCGAGGCGTTCGACGATACCGAAGAGATACCGGTTGACGACGATCGCCGTGGCGAGGAGGATGACGCCGTACCCGAGTTGTGTCGCAATCGGATCCAGTGCGAAGGTGCCGGCGCTGACGACAAGGAGGAGGAACACTGCCAGGAGGTCGTTGAACGAATCGATTTCTCTCGAGAGGTAGTCGTGGACAATGTCGGACTGCGGTTTGGTAAACAGCGCGGTCCCGACGATCGACGACGAGAGTGCGGCCGCGATCCCGACGAAGAGCGCCTGCTCGACCGTCAGTGGCTCCTCGAGGGCCACGTCGGCGAATATCTCGAGTTCCAGTGCGACGCCGACCAGGAGCGCAAAGCAGATTCCGAGCGTACCGAGCGCGAGCGCCTGTACGATTGCGACGACCTCGGTGTCCGAGACGACCGTGCGAACGCGCTCGGTGTGAATCTGTACGCTAAACGTGAAGACGAGAAACGCGATCCCGAGCCGGGCGAGTTCGAGCATAGTCTCTTCCTCGATGACACCCAGCTGTCCGACGAGTAGCCCGGCCAGGATGAGCGACGGGACCAGCGACAGCCGCAGCCCCTTCGCAATCAGCAACAGTGGTCCGACGACGACAAACAGGATCGCCAAGGCGGTGAGCAACGCAACGTCAGTCATGGTCACCACCCGGTCGATCCGAAATGTCGGGGAACAGTCGTCCGCTTTGCAGCAGTTCCATGTCGCCGGCGATCTCCCGGTCGAAAGCCGCTCTGTTCTCTAAGTATGATTCGAGATACTCAATGAACTGTGTGACGCCGAGCTGAGGGGCCATGATGACGTAATCGGCACCGTGATCATACAGCCGTCCGGCCTCATCGGCAGTGGCGGCCTCGACGAACACGGTCGTTTCCTCCGACGTTTCGTCGAGAAGTATCTCGTTGATCGCCACCTGATCCGACGACGAGAACACGAAATCGGCGTACTTGACCCTGGCGTCCTTGCGAATCTTCTCGTACCGGAAGTCGCCGAACAGGGCTTCGTACCCGGCGTCTTCGATCGCCTCGACGTGCTCGACGTTCCGGTCAACGACCACGATGTTGTCGTACTGCTCCTCGAGGATCCGTAACGCTCTGCGAGCGATCTCGTCGTAGCCGACCACGACGACGTGGTCTCGGTACTCTGTCTTGGCCGGCTCGACGGGATCGGTCTGCTCCCACCGAGAGAGATAGGGTTTCGCGCGCTCGAACAGCTGCTTGTTGTACTGCATGAAGTACACCGAGACGCTCATCGTCAGCAGCGCGACGAGGGTGATGAAGCCGAGTTCCTCCTGGCCGATGAACTGCGGGTCGGTCTCGACTGCGGCGACGGCGACGACGATTCCGAACTCGCTGACCTGAACCATGCCGATGCTGCCGAGGAACGTCGTCTCGAGGTCGAACCGCTGCCAGTACAGAAGCGAAAAGAAGACGACGAACTTGACGACCATCAACACCGCGCCCACGACGATCGCTTCCTGCCAGTACTCGAGAAGGTGCCTGGCCTCGAAGTCGAGCGCGACCGAGACGAAGAAGATCATCACGAACAGATCAGTCAATGGGTTGACCCGGCCCTGGAGATCCTTGCTGTAGGGCAACTGAGCGATCGCCAGCCCGGCGAGGAACGCGCCCATCTCGACCGAGAGGTAGGCATCGATCCCGAACGGTGCGAGGAGAACGTCGATCTGGTCGGAGACGAGAACGAACAGGAAGAGCCACGAGATGGCGACGAGGAACAGGAACGTCGTATCGTCGGCGATCCGTCGAAAGAGCGGCGGCAGTACGTACCTGGACGCGGCGATCGCCGCGACGGTAGTGACCGTGACGAGAACCATCACGACTGCGAGCGTGGCCGCGATGTCGGCGGCGTCCTCGGGCCGGCCTGCGGCCAGCACCGCGAGAATGATGACGACGACGATGTCCTGGGCGAGGAGTACGCCAACGTCCATCTTGCCGTGCAGCGACGTTGCCTCGCCCTTGTCGTTTAACATCTTGATGACCACGGCCGTCGAACTGTACATTACCGCCAGTCCGATGATCACCGACTCCTCGACGGAAAACGGGAGGGCAGCCGCAAGACCGAACCCGACGAGGCCGATTGCGGCCATCTGCGGAATTGAGATCTTTACGATCGGGGCGATGAGATGGCGAATGTCGTCGATGCGCATTTTGATCCCGAGCAGGAACAGCAGGAACGCGAGCCCGAGTTCGGCCATCGTGTCTGTTATGATGCTCGGTTCCACGAGCCCCAGTCCGACTGGACCGATCACCACGCCGGTGAGGATGTATCCGATGATCGTCGGCTGTCCTAGCCGGACCGCCAACACGCCGACGAGTGCAGCAGCGACGAGGATAATTGCAACGTCACTTGCGAGGCCGACATCGACCATCTCTTATTTCACCTGTACTCCCAATTACCTTCGTAAAATTAAAAGTCCACCGCGCTCAGTTGCCGAGGCCAGAAACAGTGACCGTTTGATGTGCAGCCGTTATGGACCAGTTAGTCAGTCGCTCGAGTGCCAGTCCACCCAAAACGGCGTCACAATTTGGGCAAACGATCAGTGATTGCTACCGATTGGGAAGAGTTGTGGATTGGCTTGCGGAGCTTACGCGCTTCCTCCCACGGCTAAAGCCGTGGGCTTCCGCGCTGTTACCGCTGTGACAGAGCGCGTCGGCAGCCGTAAACGGGCCACGCACACTATAGTAGCGACTGCAAGTCACTGCACACCTGATCGCCAGCCTGCTCGGCGATCAGTGTGTCAATAGTTGCAGTTGTTACTATAGTTGCAGGTGTTACTATAGGAACACCACCTCCAGTTACAAACGAGAACACATTTTCGATTTACCACCTTGTTCGCAACCACGAAACGGCCTCAGTAGCACATTCGTCTACTTGCCAAGAAAATACGCGAAACCCCGCAATTACTCATTATCTTGCATAGCGTCTCTATACCTACACTCATGCCATCGAGAGTGATCCACAGCCAAATCGTACAGTTTCTGAGTACCTTCCGCGAGGTTCGACCATGAGCATGTCCTCAAGTGCCGCCCGCGTCGGCCATCAGGTTCGAAGCGGAGCGGGCCACAGGGCATCCCGAGTCCGAAAGCCCGTGTTTACCTACTGACGGCCGTGTTCGTGGCGTTCCTCCTGTTCGCCTTGGGAGAGGCGATGGCGATGGTCGTCACCGCGTGGTTTGGCGGCTACGCCTTTCCCATCCACCGCGTCCATCACATCATGATCGGCGGAACCTTGGCAGTATTCGCGGCGACCATCGTCGTGCAGTTATACCGGCCCACGAAGCACGTGGGAGCGTTACAGGCGGCACTCGCGTTCATCATCGCGGCGTTCGTGCTCACTGCAATTGCATCGGGACTGGCGGCCGCCGGTGAACTCCTGGTGTTCCTCGTTCCAGTCGTACTAATCACCCTGTTGCATCCTGCCCGCAGCGAGCTCGTGCCCCGACTCAAGGGAGCGGATCGCCGTGTACTCGCCATTGCGGCCGTCGGCGCGATGGACTCGCGGCGCTCGCCGTCACCGAGTTCGTGAACCATATCACGCTGGCCGACGAGCACGTCCTGATGGGCCACTACGAGTTCACGCTGTTTGGACTGGTCTCGATCGGCCTGTTCGGCCTGCTTGGCACAGTCAACTGCCCCGCGCACGGTGGCGCGGGGCTTGTCAGTGAACTCGGCCTCTGCCCCAGTATTGGGGGAACCAGTGTATCTGGCTAACTCGGCGTCCTCGCTCCTGACTTCAGAGCGTATTGACTGACGCTCCTCCGACCGGACGACTGATGGCCCCGCCGGAGATACAGTTCTGCAATGTTTTTCGCCGCGTTGTAATCTGCGTGATTCGTCTTCCCACACGACTGGCACTCGAACTGCCGAGCGTACCGGTTATCGTCGTGCGTGAATCCACACTCGTTACACCGTTTCGACGTATTTCGAGGATTTGTCGTATCAACGAACAGGCCCTCGTACTCGGCTTTGTACTCCACGAAATCTTTCAGTTTGCGGAACGCCCACTCCGAATGCCACGCCGCTTCTGGCAAGTCCTCTCGAATCCCGTCCAGTTCCTCGAACACGATACCATCGCAGTTGTGTTCAAGGGCTTCTTCTATGATACCGTTCGCCACGCTGTGCAAAACGTGTTTGACGTATCGGTTTTCCCTGCCGGATAGGGATTCGATGGTTCGGTGGGCGGATTGCGTCCCGGTCTGCTGGAGACTGCCACGTGTGTTCTCACATTCACGGCGGTAGTGGTTGAGTTCACCCGCGTCGAAGAACCTGGCTGTACTCGTCACAGCGATTTGGTTGACGCCGAGGTCAACACCGAGAACCGTTCCGTTCTCGGTCGCTGCCTCGGGTTCGCCGTCTTCCGTTGGTGTTCGATAGCCAAGATGGATGTACCAGTCACCATCTCGGTAGTGGAGTGTGGATTCTGTGTACTCCCACTCATCACTATAGAGGTAGTCGTATTGATAGCCGTCTTCGTTTTCGGGAAGGCATAGGTCGGCGTGGACGCGGCTGTGGTCTCCGAGCGTGGTGAGTGTAACCTTTTCTTGGTCGGGGAAGACGGTGAGGGTACGTCGGTCGAATGTCATCGACCGGGTTGTGAATTGTGGTTGGCTGGCTTTCTTCCCGTTTTTGCGGCGTTCGATGCAGGACTTGATTGCACCGGAGACTTCGTGGCAGGCGAGCGTGGCGTGTTGGTCGCCTAACTTGGTCTCCTGCTTGATTTTGTGTTTGGCGAGTTGTCGGACATCGGACTTGGTGTGACAGTCGTTCCACGCGAGAGTGCTAGCGATGTTACAACCGTCGAGCCACTCCTCGATCGTGTTGAGGAGCAGTTGCTCATCCTCGTCACTACGGAGAGTGAGGCGAGTAATGAGTGTTCGACGGTGATACTCGTCCGACGCCATATGTTCAATAGGCTCTGGTGAATCGCCATACTGCGCCGAGTTGTACTGTCTTGCCCTCTTGCTAAGACCGGCAAATTAGTTTGTCATTGTTGGGTTTGTCGAGGTTGCAGCCATGATTGTTCCAGCGTGGGCCTCGAGCGACCTATTTTCTTACCCGAAGTCGCCGCGGTCTAGTGATTCACCAGAGCCGTTCAATAAAGAGTTATAGGTTGATAAAATTCGGGGTGGTGTCGGCTTCAACCCCGCCCACGGTGTTGACGCAAATCAAAGGTTTGCGAAAGCCGAAAACCGCAGGTTTTCGGAAGGGCGGGGAATCCGCCTTGCTACCTAGTTTGAAGCCAACTGGCTGGCGAATCCCGCTCTACGCCGCCGGCACACTGGCGCTCCTCTTTGCTGCCAGTTCGCTTGCCTTCCCCGGGGCCGAACAGGGATCGAGCCTCGGTACCATCAGCGCATTCGCAGTGATACTCTGGGCGATTGCGCTACTCGGCGTCTCCGAGTACGTCGAGCGCGGCAACTCGAGTGAACAGCCGGCTGACGACGCGTCATCAACCTGAACTCGAGACCGAAGAAGAACGTTGCAAGCTCGTGGGTGATCGACGTCTCCCCGAGCAACCCAATTTTGAGCGCCAAACGTGTCTCTACACCTGCACCCGCGTCAATGGTTTTGGTGGATGTGATCCTGTAGCTCGTCTACCCCGTTGAATTGCTCGTTGCACTGTAACAAATGCGCCTCGAAAATGGTACCTCGGTCGGATTCTTTCAGCGCTTCGCGATCGTCATCAGTGACGATCGGTTTGCGGACGCCCGATCGGTTGCACATCGATGAACAGAGTCCGGTACTCCCCTGTCAAACGAGATCAGTCAATGGTTAGTCATACTTTCGAAAGCCCATATCACGGGCCATCTCTCGAAACGACTGTCGACACAACCAGATATCGTACGTTCCGATCAAGCCCTGTTCTCGACCGGTGTCTCTACAAACGCGTTGATTCCCGGTGCGTCCACCCGTTGTGTCGGTACCGCTGTTCGACTCGCTTGTGACGTTGGATGTACCGCCGTCGGTCATGCCAGCTCCTCCGCTCTCCGTCTTAGCGACGGTTCGATCGCCGTATCCTCGGAGAGATCCTCAAGAACGGTCGTGGCGTTACAGTCGGCTAATCCGTTGAGTGCGTGCCGACGGAATTCTCCCCGGAGGCCACCCATTTGGACGAGTATTGCGAGGTTCGTCGTCTCCCCCTTTTGGACGAGTGCATCGATTGCGTCGTAGCGTTGCGGTCGTGAAACGTTCTTCTTGACTGCTGTTTGGAATGTTGTAGACATCGTTCAGTGGGTTATCGTGCGTTCTCGAGTGAACAATACGAGCCTTCGCGGGCCGAGATCCACGCCGTCACCAGCGAGTCCTCGGACGCGATCGAGTAAATCGTACACAGATCCGGCTCTGAGTCTGTCGTTTCGACGACCGCGAGACACTCCGGTGCTGGATGCTCGGCGGCCGGAGGCGATCCGGTTGCTGTCACCTGCTTTTCGGAGTTTTGGCGAGTCAATCTGCGATTCCGATCTCTTCTTGGCCATTGTGGTCAGGAGCCTCTGCTTCGTCTTCGTCGGTACCTTCGGGTGGTTCAAACGTTGGGAACCGATCGTCGAATGTGTCCCAGTCAGCGTCCATCTCCTCGTCGGTGAGCAGACAGAGTTCGAGGTGTTCACGGATCGAGTCGTGGTCCATCTCGGTGCCGATCAACACCAACTGGCTGCCGCGGTCACCCCACTCGTCGTCCCAGGTCTCCTCGAGTTCGGGGTACGCCTCAAACTGTTCCTCGCGTTCTTCGGACGGAAGGGTGGCGATCCAGTTCCCGGCGGGTGCAACCCGAATCGACTGGCCAGCGACGTTCAACATGAGCGCCATCTCCTCGCGCCCCGCGAGCCAGAAGTGACCTTTCGATCGGACGACGTTCTCCGGAAACACGTCGAGCAGTTCGGCGAACCGCTCGGGGTGGAAGGGGCGTCGCGCCTCGAAGACGAACGAGGTTACGCCGTGTTCTTCTTCGGCGGACTCGTGGGGTTCCTGGAGTTCCCGCATCCAACCCGCCGATTGGCTGGCTTCCTCGAAGTCGAACCGTCCCGTGTCTACCACTTCGTCGACGTCGACTCGACCGTGGGTTGTCCGGACGATCTCGGCACGAGGCTGGAGCATCTCGAGGGTCTCTTCAATCTCGCTGAGCGTCTCCTCGTTGACGAGGTCGCACTTGTTCAAAAGCAAGACGTCACAGAACTCCACCTGTTCGACGAGCAGGTCGCCCAGGTGTTTTTTCGTCCCGTCGTCGTCGAGAATCTCGTCGGATTGCATCGCCTCGTGAAACTGATGGGCATCGACGACTGTCACCGTCGTGTCGAGGTGACAGTTCTCGAGCGGCTCAATACCCGTTTCATCGTAGAACTCCGTGGGATCGAGGTCCGACTGATCGAACCCGAGCGTCAGCGTCTGGGCAACAGGGAGTGGTTCGGCGACGCCTGTCGACTCGACGACGATCGCGTCGAACTCCCGCTCACGGGTGAGTCCACCGATCGCGTCGAGCAGGTCGCCACGAAGCTCACAGCAGATACAGCCGTTCGAGAGCTCGACTATCTCCTCTTCGTCCGCCGAGATGTCTGAGGACTCGGCGACGAGGTCCGCGTCGACGTTCACCTCACCCATGTCGTTGACGAGCACGGCGAGTTCGCGGTCGCCGCTCTCACGAAGGAGATTGTTGAGCGTGGTTGTCTTGCCGGCGCCAAGCGTCCCGGAAAGCACCGTCACGGGAATCGTCTGCTCTTCCATACGATACCAACATCGTAGCCTTCAGTAATATAAGTTATTATCTTCCCCATAGCTCTTATTAACATGCAGCGGCTCTGTCCCGATACCGACACGACGCATCTCGCATGACGACACCCAACTCAACTCGGAAATTCGGCTGTACTATCATCGGCGGAGGGATCCATGGCACGTATCTCGCCCAACGTCTCATCGAAGACACTTCGTTCGACAGCTCCGACATTTGCATCGTCGATCCACGCGACCGATTGCTGGCGTCGTTTCGTGAGAAGGCAACGGCTTGCGGTATGGAGGCTCTCCGATCGACATTCGTTCACCACGTCGGGACCGAGCCGTTCGGGCTTGAGAGCTTCGCCGAAGCGAACGACCGTGAGGACGAACTCGTTCCGACGGTCGACTACCCGCCAAGGCCGTCGCTCGACCTCTTTTTGGACTACGCGGAACACGTGATCGATCGAAAGGACCTCGACTCGTTGCATCGTCGGGCTGCGGTCGACAGGATTCACGAACGCTCTGGAGAGACAGGACTTCGACTCGAGACGACCGTCGGACCAATCGATACCCAACACTGCGTCCTGGCGATTGGTCACGGCGGTCGGTATCGCTGGCCCGACTGGACGACCGATCTCGACAGGGTCGAACACGTCTGGGACGGATTCGATCCCGACGCGTCGGTTGATCGAACCATCGTGGTCGGCGGCGGAATCACGGCCGCACAACTCGCATGTGAGTTGAGCAAGACACAATCGGTAGCCCTGCTCTCACGGCATCCACTCGAGTGGGAGGTCTCCGAAGCCGATCCGTCGTGGATCAACTGGTCGCACGTCGAAGAAAATCTCCACGTCCACCCGCCGGGCTCAAGGGAACGGTTCGAGGTGATTTCGGCTGCCAGAAACACCGCGACGGTTCCGCCGTCTCTCTACACCGAGTTCGAGAATCGAATCGACGACGGTGTGCTCACACTCTCGCAGGGAGCCGTCGACTCGGCGACGAACAAAGACGAGTCGGTTCGACTCTCCCTGGACCACGGGTTGCAGGTACTGGGCGACCGAGTTGTCCTCGCGACCGGCTTCGAACCGGTGTTCGATCACCCCTTCGCCGATCGAATCGCAAACGAACTTGACCTGGCTCGGGGCCATCGAGGGATGCCCGTTCTCGACGACGACACACTGGCCTGGCGGTGCGACGACAGCCGGTTCGTTCCGCTGTATGTGTCCGGGGCGCTCGCCCTTGGATCGGTCGGTCCATACGCACCCAACATTCCGGGCGCCAGACGGGCCGGTGATCGGATCACGGCTGCCATCACAGGGCGCCTTCGTCATTCCGAGACGGACGACACGAGCGAATCGGTGTCCGGAACGGGAGTGTCCGATTGATTAAGTACGGTACGACGACGAACAGGGTTCGATTCAGTTCACAAGCGCCGCAAGGTTGATGCTCCGGGGCTTGACCCCGAGGCGATTCACAGCTTGGTTGTTTGTTTCTCCGCATTGAGTTCTGACTCCAGGAATCCGACGATCAATTTGCCCGCTCGCCTGGCACCGATCACATTGCGAGCGAACGGGCCGAGGACTTGCTGTGCAGCGACACCCGAAACCGCAATCCGCGAGGGTGTCCCGTCCTGACGCATCCACCGGAGCGTGTCGTCGTCCAGGACGGGCGCCCCCCGGTAGCCCGTCTGCAGCGTCGGTTGCTTGCGCAGGTGGTGAAACAACGAACCGTCGTACGGCGATCCGAACCCCGTCGCACAGATCAGGTTGTCGAGACAGAACGCGCTGTCATCCCGGCAGGTGACGACGACCGTTCCGCCGGCTTCGGTCGCGACCGCGATCTCAGATCGTTCGAGTTCGATCCACCTCCGCTCGAGCGCTCGCTGTACTCGACGAAATACGTATGGAGGCATCGTCCCATCGTATCGGACGTCCGAAACCAGTTCCTCGCGAGCACGTGATCCGGGAGGATGACCGTGAAGGGCCTCGATACCGCCCGAGAAATGCATCCAGTCAGTGCTCGCCTCGAGTGTCTCGACGCGAAACGGGCTTCGAGCGAACAACACCACGTCGCGGCCCGGCTGGGCAAGCGTCGTTGCGAGTTGTGCCGCGGTAATCCCGCCGCCAACGATTCCGACGGTCGACATCTCCTCAATCGCATCGGGATCGAATCCAGGATCCCAGACGTGTGTCACTGGTTCCGTCGAGGCCAGGTCTGTAGCCCACTCTGGGTAGGTAAACGAGCGACCGTGTCCGACAGCGAGGAGACACCACTGAGAGTTGATGTGCCCGCGATTCGTCTCGATCTCGACGCCATCCCGCCGATCGGTGATGTCCGTGACCCGGGCATCAAATCGAATCGACTCAAGGTCGTGCTGATCGCAGAGCCACGCAGCGTGGTCGAAAAACAGCGACACAGTCGGCCGATCCGCGCCGACCGTGCTCGATACGAGTTCGTCCTCGCGACTCTGCGCTCGAGCGAAGTCTCTGAGGGAGAACGGATCGGTATCGACGTGATGGACAAATGGTGATCGAAACTCGACCATCCCACACTGGCGGCACTTTCGACGAAACGACTCGAGAAGACCTGCGGGGTCGATGACACACAACTCGCACGGGTCGACCAGCTCCGCTTGCAACAGCCGAACGGCAAGGTGAACCCCGTGGACACCGCCACCAACGATCGTGACAACCGGTTCAGGGTCTGTCTCGGTCCGTATCATCGTCTTCCGGTTGCCAACCGACGAAAGCGCTGTACTCGACTCGAGGCGACACGAACGTCAGCTCCCATTCAATCCAGTCGGTGGCGCGCCAGCACGTGTCCGGTATGACACCGGCAGTTGCACTCGAAATAGGCCGCACTGTACCCGGCCGCTTCGAAGGTGTTGATGAGCGGATCGGCGTCGGCTCGCTCCTCGACCTCGACGTTGACGATCGACCGTTCGCCGCAGTCGAGCGCCTCGAGCGCGCACTCTGTGTCCTGTCGTTCGGACTGAAGGGCCTCGATGAGTATTGCCTCGACTGTCCACTCCGGAAGTTCCGGCACTCGAGAGTCGTCGATCGCCGACGAAATCGCCTCGTCGTCGTAAACGTACTCCGCGAGAGCCGGTCCGTCGAACGTTCGAAGTTGAGTTCTCGCCGACTCGTGAAAGCGATTGACCACGAGGAAACAGTCGACGTCGTGTTGTCTGGCGCGGCGCTCGTAGGTCACGACGCGCTCGAGCGTCGCAGGCGTTGCGACGATGAACACGGTATCCACCTGTTCCGCTCGCGCTTCGATTGCCTCCGGATTCGGCGGACAATCTTCGACCGCCCACTCAATTCCGAGTCCATCGTCGGTACTCGCCGCATCGTCGGTCACCAGCTGCGTTGCCTCACCGATCACCCGAACGTCCGTTCGCTCGGTCAGGCGACTTGCGACGAGCGCAGCGACCGTCGTTTTGCCGACACCACGGTCGCCGACGAACGCGATGTGACGTGTCTCAGGGCCACACTCGTTCTCGATCGCCCCGGTCTCGGTTGGCTTCGTCGACACAGTTGTTATCAATTATACGTCCCATACTAATCAAGATTATCATTCTGTGGCTCAAAGTTAGTAACCCGCCACGAAATACGTAGCGAGTTGAGCACCACTCGAGTTCGGATGCTGCGACCATCGCTGGGCCATGAACGACCCTGCGGCCTCAACGACTGAAACGCCAGCAGACTCGCGAATGGAGCCGAGGTCCTCGCTCCATGCGTTCGTTCGTCGACGCGGCAGCGTCGAAGTCTGTACCCGCTATGCAGCCACATATACCGATTGTATCTACCCACACGCGTTTCCTACGTACAACTGCTGTACACCGTCGAATCACAACATCACGATCTGAGTCGGCACCGTAGCAGTCTCAAAAGGATACATTCGGTACGCACTGACGGTCGGATTCCGCTTGATGCAGCGATGGTTTCCGGTTGTGTGCGCCTTTTACGCACCGGTCGTGAAGGCCGCGAACAGCACAATGGCCGGATCCGATCCTCACGGCAGTTTCGACGATATCCGCGAGGAGATCGACGGCAATCCGATGCTGATGCTGTTCCAGTACGCAATGCCCTACTGGATCCCATTGAGCATTGGCTTTGTCTCGACGATGATCAACCGCGCCGCGCGGCTGTTCCCGGCGCTGATGCTCGCGGCTGCGATCGATCTCGTCATCACGCAATCGGGCGGCGTCGATCAGTTACTCGCAGCGACGGGTCTCGTCCCTACCGAACCGATTCCCGCGTCACAGACCGGCGAGCGACTCTCCCTGCTGTACTATCTGGGGGCGCTCACGGTCGCAGCCTACATCGTGCAGGCCATCACTCACTACATGTCGCGGTACTTCTTCCAGACGACGGCCCAGCATATCCAGCACGACCTCAGGCTCGACACGTACGACCACATGCAGCGGCTGTCACTCTCGTTCTTCAACAACCACCAGACCGGCGGGATGATGGCGATCCTGAACAGCGACGTCAACCGCCTCGAGGAGTTCTTCAACAACGAGATCCGCCAGATCACGGAGGCGGTGATGATCTTCTCGCTGGTTGGCGGCTACATGCTCTACACGGAGCCGTGGCTCGGCGCGTTGGTATTGTTCCCCGTGCCGATTATCGCTCTTATGACGGCGAAGTTCATCATCTGGATCGAGCCAAAGTACAAGCGCATCCGCGAACGCGTCGCGCAACTGAACACGCGGCTGTCGAACAACCTTGGCGGCGCAGCCATCGTGAAGTCCTTCGATCGGTACGCGGTCGAGAACAGTCGTGTCGCCGAACAGAGCGAGGGATACCGCGACGAGAAGATCAGCGCGATTACGGTCCGAAAGGCGTTTTTCGCGTCGCTTCGGCTTCTCGTCGGCGTGATGTTCGTCTCGATTCTCGTCGCCGGCGGCTACTCCGTGGTCACCGCCGGCGGGCTGACCGCCGGGACGTTCGTCGTCTTCTTCATGTACTTGCGGGAACTCGACGGCCCGATGACCCGGATCGGCAAGACCGCGAACAACTACCAGAAAGCCAAATCCAGCGCCGAGCGGGTCTTCGGCATCCTCGCAACCGACGCCAACGTCCAGTCGCCGTCCGACCCCATCACCCCCGATGCAGTCGAGGGTGAGGTCGCCTTCGAGAACGTCGAATTCAGCTACACCGAGAACGGCGAACGGATCCTCGACGGGATCGACCTCGAGGTCGAACCAGGCGAGACGGTCGGCTTCGCAGGAACCAGCGGTTCCGGGAAATCGACGCTGCTAAAATTGGTGCCGCGATTCTACGACGTCGACGAGGACGGTGTCCGTCTCGATACCGACAGCCACACCCGCGCTGACGGCGGTCTCGACGTCGACAGCGAGGCCAGCGATACTGACTGGGATGGAAGCGGCTGGGCCAAGCCCGATCACAACCGCCCCCGCCGCGACGCATCCGACCATGGTGCAAGCGCGGTGCGAATCGACGGCGTCGACGTCCGTGAGTACGACCTCCAGATGCTGCGCGACCGGGTCGGCGTCGTCGAACAGGACCCCTACATGTTCTCCGGAACGATTCGGGAGAACATCGCCTACGGCGACGGTGAGCGATTCCGAACAGTGCTTGCGGCTGACGACACCGACGAGGTCCCAGACACTGTCGAGACGGAAATCCGCGAGGCAGCAGTCGCCGCCGGTGCACACCAGTTCATCGAAGAACTGCCCGACGGGTACGACACAATGGTCGGCGAGCGTGGCGTCAAACTCTCCGGCGGCCAGCGCCAACGTGTCTCGATCGCGCGGACAATCCTCAACGATCCAGACATCATCGTGCTTGACGAAGCAACTAGCGACGTCGACACCGAGACCGAGAAGCTCATCCAGCGCAATCTCGACGATCTCACGGCGGACCGCACTGCGTTCGTTATCGCACACCGGCTCTCGACGATCCGGGACGCCGACCGAATCGTCGTCATGGACGATGGCGAGGTGATCGAGACCGGAACCCACGAGGAACTCGTCGCTGCGTCGGGCACCTACGCCGATCTCTGGACCTCACAGACGAGCAACGACGACGGTGGCAGCGGCGACCATCAGTCACTCGAGTGATCCAGCTACTGGTCGAGTGGAGTGTCGGCTTCCTCCATGGGGTCAAACCCCGTGGCATCCGCCTCGTACCGCCTGTAAAATTGGCGTGGAGACAGTGGATCGACCAGATCACCACGTCGTCGGCTCGATATTCTGAGTTGGGCTGAAGAGGTTGGTCGGATCATATTCGTTTTTCAGCGCGACCAGTCGGTCGTATGCATCGCCGAACGTCGTTTCCAGCATCTCGTCGCTATCCTCGTAGAATCCCGGAAAGTTGAGATACACCGAGCCGTCGGAGAACTGGCGCATGTCATCCAGACAGTCGCGTGCCCACTCTACGTTCGCCCCATCTTGCCGGGGGTCCTCCCAGTTTGCCTCTACACCGAGGAGATACGGGGCTTCTCGACCAGCGAAGGCACTCTCGTCGTGACCGACATCGGCTATCGCACCTCCCAATGGCCAGATGTCGACCGTCGAGAGCCGTGATGGGGCCGCCTCCGCCCACTCGAGACTGCGGTGGATGACGTCGTCGGAGAGCGACGCGAGATACAACGATTTCCAGTAGTATCGCATGCCGTCGGGATAGTCGTCGTCGAACAGTTGTTGGAACTCCGTATAGGGAATCCTGCCGCTGAAGTCTGCCAGTGGTTCGCCGAGCTTCCGCAGTGGCTCGATGACCGTCTCACCTTGTCCAGGTGCGTCTGCGTACACCCCCAGAATAGCGATCTTGAATTTGTCGACCGCGTCTACTGGGAAGAGCTCTTCCTCGGGGAACACCCCCATGGAAACAAGCGTGGTGAGCTCGTCCGGTGCCGATTCCTCGTAGTCTCGGAAGGCAGGCAGCACCGTAACAGCGAGATCACCAGGGTAGAACACTAATCCAGTGGCGACCTCGGGCCCAACAGGATGCAGATCAAACTCAAACCCCGTCACGATCCCGAACGTGCCACCGCCGCCGCGTAGACCCCAGAACAGTTCTTCATTCTCGTTTTCGCTGGCGGTGCAGTACTCGCCATCCGCGGTGACAATACCGACGGATGTGAGGTTGTCACAGCTCAATCCGTATTTGTTCCGGAGGTGACCGATTCCTCCGCCGAGGGTGAGCCCTGCGACCCCGGTATCAGAGACGACTCCGAGGGGTGTTGCCAGGCCGAACACCTGCGTCTCGTGGTCGACGTCACCCAGCGTTGCACCTGCCTGGGCCCACACAGTCCGTTCGTCGGGATCCACCCATACACCGTTCATTTCAGCGAGGTCGATGACCATCCCGTCGTCGCAGACCGCGCTTCCAGACACGTTGTGACCGCCGCTCCGAACCGCCACGAGGAGGTCGTTCTCTCGGGCGAAATTCACCGCGCTGATGACGTCGGCGGTTCCCGAACAGCAGGCGATTATGGCGGGATACTTCTCAATCATCCCGTTCCAAACTACCCGGGCATCATCGTAGCTCGCATCCTCGGGAAGTACTATCTCACCGTGGAATCGCTCCATCAAATCCTGAACGACATCCGCTGAAAATGATGATGGTGTTGCTTCGGCCATGGGTTGCCCATTCCTATGTGGCACAGTCCCATATCGTCACTCTGTGACGAATTTGCGAGAGGTGACGTAAAATCAACCGATGAAAGATACGCCCCCTGTATCCTGCACGGACAAGACGTACCCCCATCAGAAATGGCTAGAAGTAGCGTGCGACATCCAGAGGGAGAGTTCAGCATCGATCCTATACGATGAGAAGCAGAAGCACCCTATATCTATTTCACCCACCTACTCAGTCCCAATGGGGTCTACGCACACGCAGTTCAACTCTAACGCGGCCGTTCTAACGATTTGTCTACTTCTCGCAATGGCCGTGCTTGGGCCATTCGCAATGGGTACTGGGGACGCTGCGGATGCACAAGAAGAAGATGCACTACCTACTGGTGACGAACCACTTGAACCGAAGGTTATCGATGCGATGATTGAGGAGACGATGACTGAACACGACGTGGCTGGGGCAACGGTCGCGTACGTGGAGGGAGACGAGATTGTCCACGCTGAAGGCTATCGGTATGCCGACTACGAGACCGGTGAGTCTGTCGATTCGGATGAGACCTCCTTCATGATCGGATCGGTCTCGAAATTGCTGGTCTGGACGGCAGTAATGCAGGGTGTAGAAGATGGTACGCTCGACCTCGATGAACCAGTCGGAACGTACCTCGATGACTACGAGTTCGAAGGCGACGACGAGGTAACGCTTGCACACCTTGCAACGCACTCAGGAGGATACGATGACCGCTTCAAAGGGATCTTCGTCCAGGAACACAGCGAGATCGAGGAATGGGAAGAAAAACTCGAATCGGAGATGCCGCCACAGATCTGGGAGCCTGGCGAGACGATCTCGTATTCGAACCACGGAACCGTCCTTGCTGGCCTCGTCGTTCAGGAAGCGTACGACAAATCACTCGAGTCCCACATTGAGGACGAAATTTTCAGCCCACTGGAGATGGACAGCGCCACGTTTGTCCAACCCGCTCCAGAAGACCGAACGCTTTCGAAGGGGCACGTCCCGGTCGACGACGGGTTCGAAACGCGTGATCCGACGATTGTTGGAATTCCGCCAGCTGGTTCGGTGAGTGCCACCGGACCCGACATGGGTGCATTTGCGCTCGCTAAACTCCAGGACGGGACAGTCGAACACGGCGGTGAGAATGTCCAGATCCTTGAGGCCGCCTCGGTCGAAGAGATGTTCGAACAGCAGGCGGCGAATCATCCGGGTGTACACGGGGTGGGGTACGGTTACATGCTGAGCGAGTATCGCGGCGAGAACTCGTCGTGCACACCGGCGGAACCGAACACTTCCACACGTTGTTCGTCTTGTTTCCCGAACACGACGTTGGTCTCTTTGTGAGTTTCAATTCGATGGCCCCGTTCGACGACATCCTTGGCGAATTCGTCGACGAGCGATTCGCACCGGCCGAGGATGCGATCGAAGCGGATCCGACGACGGCTGATCGCGCGGACGAGTACGCCGGGGAGTACCGGATGACAACCTTCCAGACGACACACGAAAAGTTCCTGGGACTAGCTCAAGGGACAGTGACGGCCTCCGTGACTGATGACGGCGTGCTCGAACTCATATCACCAGAAGGTGAGAAGAGTCGATGGGTCGAGGTCGAACCGGGCGTGTTCGAGCCCAAAACTGACGATGATGCAAGCTTCGGACAGACGAGCGTGGCGATCGAGGATGACTACCTCTACATGAACGCACCAGCACCACCATTCGAACGCCTCTCGTGGTACGAGACGGCGGGCTTCCAGGTCAGTCTCGCTGGCACAGTTAT
The DNA here is from genome assembly GCF_000025625.1 of Natrialba magadii ATCC 43099. NCBI lineage: Archaea > Methanobacteriati > Methanobacteriota > Halobacteria > Halobacteriales > Natrialbaceae > Natrialba > Natrialba magadii. The sequence continues at coordinate 191,726 of NC_013924.1, forward strand.
TCTGACTCTCCTCTCACCGATTGTTATCTGGCCGATCAACGCCTATCGGCACCGTGGTTGGGGAGCGATGCGCGGGTATCTAAACCGCCCTCGCCTCGCAATCTTGGGATGTGTTGCCTTTCTGGTGGCGTTTATTGGTGGCGTCGCGTTGAATCCGCCGTTCGATATGGCGTCCTGGGTGTACGGCTTCATACTCTGGCAACGGCTGGCGTTCGGGCTACTATACGCCTTGGCCATCGGAGCCGTAGTCACGGTGGTCTCGGTTGGCATTGAGTGGCAACGAGTTTTCGTCGCCCGTGACCTTGATGCAGGATCAACCAGCCGGTACGGTCTGGTATATCTGACCACGCTGGTAATGGCACTTCTCGTCTTACTCTGGCAAGCGTGGTACTGGAATCTATTCACAGCGGCGTTTTGAACACCACCTCCCCCTACGCAGTTTGAATCTCATCGTCCCCCGTAGATCGCTCTCAGTCGGTGTCACATCCGTGCTGTGCAATCAGTAGAAACTGAACGCCTTACTCAGATTCTGTCAGAAACTGCGTGCTGAATCTAACGCATGGACGCAGCACAGCAGCCGAGTTTGTTTCACACCAGAATCGGTGAGTCAGCCGTCCAGTCGACTTCTTATTTGTCGGTTCTCGTGGCCCAGTCAGGTGCCGGGAGAGATGTATTTACGGTGACTATCGCAATCACAGCAGATAATATCAGAAACACCACTGCGATTGTCGCTAACCCAGTGATGTCAACTTGTCCGGGAGTTTCCACCATTATCCCCCCGAAATACTGTAGGACCGCGATAACGAGAACAAGGACGACTGCCGATTTAAAAATCTCTCTAAAATTGAGTTTGGGGCCCTGCATATACTGTTATTCAAGATTATACCATCTCAAACTTTCGAATACCTGTATCGTCCGGTCACTCTTGCTCGAGCGTTCTGGTCAGTGCGGAGGAGGTCTCCAGGAAAGAGAAAGACGAGAATGGCTCTGTTAAAACCCTCTTCTTTAGACATTTATTCGCATGAATCTACTGCACACTACACGTGCAAACTGGATATGAAGAATTATACACAGTTGTCCCATCTCCGCCCATATGAGAAGGCGGGAGTTCATTGCAGTTGGCTGCTGTTCTGTTTGTGGAATTAGTGCCGGCTGTCTCGATGAGGACGACTCTGAGCCTGTCCCCGAGATTGGTAGCTTAGAAGTCCGAAACGATCAACGGGAAGAAGATCACGAGTTCATGGTTCAAATTGAGGACGAAGAGGGAACCGTGTTCAAAGAGACATATCACCTTGAAGCAGCCGACTCGGGTGAATCCGCTATCGCGCTCGAAGATCCCGTTGAGCCGGGAGCGCATACCGTCCGAGTCGAGGTTGATGAGTACTCCGCAACTATGGATGCGCAAGACCGTATCACAGACGATCAAACGTGTATCCGTTTGCAATTCTATCTGGGTCCTGAAACCCTCCACAGCGAATATCAATTGTACGACCGATGCGAGTGACGATCGAAAAGTGGATCATTCACAGGGCATTACTGTTCCTCTAAACGTTAGGTGTATTCCCTGTACTTACCGCACAGGGTGCCAAAACTATCATTTTCTAAGGGTTTCAACAGAACTGCGAGAATTGCAAAAGTGGACTTCACGGCCGTGACATCACGAAAAGGCCAGCCAGAATCGCCAGGTTCGCCAGAACGCCCGCGGAGGCGACGGTCCAATCAAGCATCGTGAGAACAAGTGAAAACACGGTAACTGCGAGCAGCATCTCTCGCCAATAGCGCCAGTCAGTTACCAGCGCGACAGCCGAAGCGACGAACCCGACACCGGCCACGGCAGTCAACACGGCAAAGACCCGAATTCCAACATCCCCCACGTCAACGGCACCGCCGAGCAGGGTGGTTTTGTACGGGAGGTCTGCCATCTCGAGTAGCTCGAAGTAGACCCCGATCCCGAGAAAGTGAATGACTCCGTGGATCCCAACTGCAATTGCTGCGAGGTACGTGAGGTTCCTGACCATCAACGGTTCACCACGTTCGAACTGGGAGACCTGTTATCAATCGGTAATCTAGCCGAATCACGTCAGGAACTGTAAAACACCGGGTAGGAGGTGCCGTTGTAGCCCGTGTCCCGGCCCCGACTCTCACGGACGAGGTTGTGAGATGGAGAACCAGTAGGCGGCGGGCGGCTTGGAGCAAACAAGAGTGTCAGGAAGGAGAGAATAGGCAGGTAGGGGAGTCCCGATCGAGGAAGGGGACGAGGTCGTCGAACTTCGGGCCTTGTCCGACTTCGTTCTGCGTCGAGTCCCACTCGATGTAGTCCAACTCGTCCAGCATCGGGAGGTGGTTGTGGTGGAACATAACCATGGAAGTGCTGGCATCGTTGCCTTCCAGGAGGTCCGAGAGCGCGACCATTTCCGTCGGGCCATGCGTCGCGAGGGTAGCCAGTAGCTGGCGGCGCTCTTGCTTGGCGAGGGCCTTGAACAGCGCGTCGGTCGCGTCGGTCGCGTCGGTCGCGTCGGTCACGGAATACTCAGACATTAACAGCAAAAAACTGCTCCTATGCAGTAGGCGCACTACCATTATATCCAGGAGGGTATATATACTAGTAGAGGATTGGAAAACAAAACAGATAGTCTATCCGAAAGCAATATCGGCAGTTCCTTGGGTGAGACCAGCGGTCCCGGGAGGAAACGCTTTCACGGGGATCACCGGGCGTCTTCGAGGAGGTCGTCCAGGGTTTTCTGTTCACGGTGTTTACCCCGGGGTTTCTATAGTAGCCACTGCAAGTCACTGCACACCTGATCGCCAGATGACTCGGCGATCAGTGTGTAAAATAGTTGCAGTTGTTACTATAGCTGCCGCGAGCAGTACGTCTGCTTCCTCCTCGAGGCGTTCCGAGAACTGCTCCCCGCCGAGCCACGACGAGAAACTCGTCTCGTAGGGATCGATCACGTGCAACGCCGTCACGTCGGCGTCAGGGAACTCGGTGACCGCGTACTCGAGTGCCGCGTCCGCGGGGTCGGAGTCGTCTATCGGCACGAGAACATGCAGACGTGTTGGTTCGCCGGCACCGATCAAAAAGGTAGACCACGAAACGAGCGATTTACAGCGGAACGAGCGTCAGGCCTCGAGATACCGGGCGGGAACGTAGCTACGAACCGGTGCCGGGAGCAGGCGAGCGAGGCGTGCGGCAAGCGCGGCGAGACGCTTGCGAAGGAGTACATACACGGCCGAAATCGTGAGGAACCCGACGGCGACCGCTGCGATCAGCGCGTCACCTGCGACCGCGATCGGCACCGCGGCGACGCCGGCCAGCGCGAGGTCCTCCGGCGCGCCGTCGTACCGGACCAGCCGTCGGGGTCGGAGCCACTGTCCGTGGTAGTGGCTGTAAACCGCTCGCTCGGAGGTTCCCTCCCAGGGCCGGAGCTCGAGGCCGCCACCGAGGACGTCGCTGCCGGCGTGTAGCGCCGCCGCCCCGAGGCCGACCGCGAGCGCGACGGTCGCCGTCGAGGGGAACACGACCGCGAGGACGATAGCGGGGACCGCGGCCAGCGACGCGTAGACGGGGTAGTGAAGCGTCTTCCGGTGTCCCGTATAGAGATCGAGGTCGGGGGCGAGACCGCCGACGAGGCCCGCGACGAACGCGGCGAGTGCGTACTCCGGGGCGGCCGCAATCACCGGGAGGGCGAGGGCCATCCCCCACAGCGCGTGGGTCGTCGCCATCATTGTGACCTTCCATAAGCGACGGAAGGATATGAACGTTTCCCGGCTTGGAACGGCCGGACGGGGATACGAATTTGAAGTCGTCGTTCGAATAGTCGGACATGGAACGCACGGACGATCTGGGGGCCTTACTCTCCGAGACGGGTCCGAACGCTATCGTCGGCTGGGTCGTCGTCGTTATCCTGTCGTTGACCGCGGTTCTGTCGGCCCTCGAGGGGGCGTTCGACTGGACTTTCATCGCGCTGGTAGTCGTCGTGATCGTCCTCGTTCCCGGAGGTGCGTTCCGGGATCCGCGCGTGATGCCGCCGTGGGAACTGGTCGCCATCGCCGCCGTCCCGATCCTCTGGGAGGCGCTGCTGGGTCGGGCGTTCGTAACCGACGTGCCGGCGTATCTCGCGGTCGCCGCGCTGGCGCTGTTGATCGCCGTCGAACTCCACCAGTTTACCGCCGTCCGGTTGAACCACGGGCTCGCTATCGCCCTCGTGGCGTTGACGACGCTCGCGGTCGCCGGCATCTGGAACGTCCTCCAGTGGGTCGCCGACGTCCTCGTTGGCACGTCGTTCGTCCTCGACAGTCGCTCGCAGGACGCGATCAACGCCGACATGATGATCGAGTTCATTTACGCCGGCATTGCTGGGATCGGCGGCGGTCTCCTGTTCGATCTGTATTTCCGCTCGCGAAACAGGATGCCGACCGAGCGGACGTACGTCCCGCCGAAACCACGGGGTGAACTCGAGACCGAAGCCGACGCGGCGTCGACCGGCGAACCCGACTCGCCGAAGCTCCGGGACCGTCTCGGCATCTCTCCCCGGCGACAGCGCCAGGCCAGTCGTTCCATGCAGGTCGTCCTCGCCGTCGTCCTCGTCTGGGGGCTGTACGTTCGGGATCTGCCCACGATTGCCAATGCCGCGGTCGCGCTCGCGATCACGTTCGTCCCGGCGATCCTCGAGCGGGAGTACGACCTCCCGATGGACGCCGGGCTGGTGCTGTGGATCACGACTGCTGTCTTCCTCCACGCCCTGGGGTCGGCGGGTCTGTACGACGCAATCGATCCGTGGGATCACCTGACCCACGCGTTGTCGGCGTCGGTGGTTTCGGCCGCCGGCTACGCCATTTTCCGGGCGATACACGTGCACACCGACCGAGTCTACATCCCGCCGAAAGTGATGGCCGCGTTCATCCTGATCTTTGTGTTCGCGGCCGGGGTCCTCTGGGAAATCCTCGAGTTCATCATCGACCAGAGCGCGATCGTCTTCGGGCTCGACGCCGTTCTCGCACAGTACGGGATCAACGATACGATCGTCGACCTGATCTTCAATGCCGTCGGGGCGATTATCGTCACGCTGTGGGGGACGGCCTACCTCACGGACGTCTCCGACTCGCTGTCCGAACGGTTCGACCGGTTGGTCGAGACCGAGTAAACTGATCGCTCTCGCGTCGCCACGAGGTTCCGTCTCAGCTGCTGATACGTCCCACAATCGTTAGCCGGACGGCCGGTGTACGGTGGGTCGATGGCGAGTATTATCCTGCCAACCTTCGAGTGGACGCGGTCGTGCGCACAGCTGGCTCGCCAACTCGAGCCCGAGGACGAACTGCTGGTCGTCTGCGACCACGAGGACGATCCGGTGGCGAGCGCGGAGCTCCCCGAGAACGCCGAGCTGCTCGTCGCCGGCGAGCCGGAGGGCTGTTCGGGGAAGGCAAACGCCGTCGCCCTCGCGCTCGAGCACGCCTCGCAAGACCGGATCGTCCTGACCGACGACGACGTCGATCGCACGAACTGGGTGACCTGGGGTGGCGGCGTGACGTTCGACCGCCGCGAGATTGATCTCGAAGGCTACGTCGGCGACCTCCGGCGGACGGTCTCGGACGACGCCCTGCTGGCGGAGTACACCGACGAAGTCGTCGCCTCGCGGGAAATCGTCAACAAGGTGTACGTTCCTGGCGGTCCGCGCGTCACCTACGAGCGGATCACGCGTTTCGCGACGATCTTTTACCGATTTGCGCCGCGACGGACTCTGGCGATTCTGGGGCTCTTCCTGGCGGTCGCGGCGGCCGGGATCCTCGCCCCGTTGCTCGTCGCCTTCGGCGTTACGTACATCGCGCGCGATCGGTACCGCTCGCTCGGTGTCGATCGACGGACGTGGGTGTTTGCGGTTCCATCACTGCTCCTCGCTCCGTTTTTCGTCCTCGCGGGAATCGTCAGGCCGACGTTCGTCTGGGGCGGCAGGCGGTATCACTGGCCCGATACGTTCGACGTGACCGTGGTCGACTGACCACTCCTCCGTTCCCCCACTGGCGACGATCGATTGGATACGGCCTCGAGGAACGCAGCGACCACCGTCGCGTTCGTGCTTCCGGTGGCGCGCCCCTCAACGCCATCGTCTTCCGCAGCGGCCATCTCACCGTCCCAAAGATGGCCTCGGTCGGAGTCAGTATGAACCTCATCGGCGTCCTGCTGGTGCTCGCGTTCGTCCAGAGTGGCTCCCGTTTAGCTGGGGGATCGACCCCGGAGAGCTCCCACCGTGGTACGGCTGAGTCGCGCAATTTCAGACGGTCGAATCGGCGGGCCAATCCGACCATCACCGGGTCCAACGGAGCTGCCGGGATCAGCTTCGCTTCTCGAGGTGCCGAAACCGGGTGTCGGGAACGGATCGTTCCGTTCGGTCCTCCGGCGGCCCCATCGGGCCAACGCCTAACCGTGTCGCGGTGGTACGGTTCCGCTAACAGTTCATGACAGGGCTCGCTCGAAACCGGGAACTGCGTTTCGACCGTCGGCCGTGCGGAGACGGCGGCGACCGCGGCACGATCCGACGGACTGCGACCGGTCCCGGATCACCTCGCCGTCCGGCCAATTCGCACGGGAGGACTACGACGGCCCTCGCTCACCGCCCTGAGAGTCGGGGTGTCAGTACGTGAGCTCGACGCGCGGGTCGGTCGCCAGCGTCGGCGTCCGGGCCGTCAGGCTCGGGATCGGGCTCGTTTTCGTCATGGGAGCCCGTCGCAGGAACCCCGGCGCGGTCGTCAACGCCGTCATCGCGTACGTCGGGACGTATCTTCCGTCGGTCGTCGAACGCTGCTGGAACGTCGAGTTCCGGCCGTGGCAGCGCCTCTACGCCGCGGTGGCGATGGTGACTCACGCCGCCGGCATGCTCGGTCCGTACGACGACGTCTGGTGGTGGGACCACCTCACGCACGTCCACTCGGCGAGTCTCCTCGGCGGGCTGGCTCGCGTCGCGGCCCACCGCCGCGGGTACGATCCCGACGCGACCGTCCTTCGAACCGTAGTCGCCGGGGGCCTGCTCTGGGAGGCCCTCGAGTACGTGATCCACCTGTACGCCCGCCGGCGGGGTTTCGAGCCGCTACTCGTCACGTACGGGAAGGTCGACACCGCCCTGGACCTCTGTTTCAACCTCGTGGGAGCGATACTGGTGGTCGTGTTCGGCGACCGGTTCCTCGAGAACCTCTACGGATCCAACTAGTGCGGCTTCAGACCTGAACTGCTAGCTTTATCTGCGTGAGCGCCTCTATGGTTCGTTCAGAATTTCTCTGAAGTCACTCATGCCACGAACACAATAGTACTCTGTCGATCTGTCTGCTGATGCGCGAGCGGAACTGAATGCGATGCTGTCAGCGGGCACGTACAAAACTCGGGAACTCACCCGTGCACGATGTCTCTTGCCTTCGGATGACGGCTTGCCCGTCAACACGAGATCCGTCCACGAATCAAACACCGTGAGTTCACACCGCTTCACAAGGCATGGAACGCACGCTTAGACGCCGACCTCTACGGCCAACGGAGTCAATCAGAGACAGTCAACTTAACGCTCAAGCGGAAGTACGGCGCGTTCGTCCGTTCACGACGCTGGTGGAAGCAGTTCCGTGAACTCGCTCTTGCGTGTCTCGTCCACAATCTTGACCAAGCAATCTAACGACCAGTTCAGGGAAAGCAGTTACCGAAGCAGCTATTGATTTGTCCGAAACATGTCAAAAGTCGGCTGCTGAATATAGAAGATGAGTTCAGCAAGATGACCACGTTTATTCCATACGTCTCCAGCCGCTCAGTACACTTGCGTATTGAGCACTGAACGGTATTTCAGGGCTAGTAGATATTCAGAATACCGTGCTGAATCATACCGCGAATGTGCCACGCTGTGTACTGACTCTGGGCGAAGATGCGGAGGAAGCCACAGTACTTTTAGGAGGCACCGGTCACCACCGGGCAGTTCACGTTCGAACGCGCGGACAAGAAAACGAATGTTTCTGCACCGAGTAGTGTGTAAAGCGTTTCAGTCGTTGCTGTATACGAGACCGCGTAATCTCCTCGTTCGGTTTGATTATCGTCGGAACGGTGCTTGGGGTCGTGTTTCAGTCCATGGGAACTATAGTAGCCACTGAACGTCAGTGCACACCCACTCGCACGGCGGCTGCGCGGTTCGGAGCGAGCGCGGTTCGGAACGAACGAAGTGAGTGAGAACCGCGGACGAGGAGCGGGGAACAGCCTGACCCGCGAGCGAACGAAGTCAGTGAGAACCGCGGATGACGAGCGGGGAACAGCCTGACCCGCGAGCGAACGAAGTCAGTGAGAACCGCGGATGACGAGCGGGGAACAGCGTGACCCGCAAGCGAGTGGAACGAGTGAGAACCGCGGCTGCGCGATTGGTGTGTACACAGTTTCAGTTGTTCGCTCTTCTGTAGGAGATTGTTGATACTGCTCAGCTGTCGCTGTGGAATCGAAGAGAGCAAGGACACCGCGTCAGCGGTGTCCGTTAGGCATGATTCCGCTAGATGTGTTTGGATCGGAATCGGTCGCAGCGGACCTGTTGGCGCAGGCTCGCTGGCGTAACGGTGTTACTTGCCCTCGCTGCCGTTCTGACCTGACGGTCAAGAACGGCAGCTATGGACACTTTCAGCGCTATCTCTGTAAGAATTGCGACCGCACATTCAACGACAAGACCGGCACGATCTTTGCCCATTCGAAAGTTGCACTCAGAAAGTGGCTATTCTCGATTTACGCGTTCCTCCGGTTTAACACGAGTCTTCGCCAACTTCAGCTAGAGATCGACGTTCAGTACAAAACGATCTACCAGCGCGTCGAGCGCTTCACGAAGGCGCTCGACGCGCCTTCCCTCGACCTCGTTGGTCCAGTCGAGATCGACGAAGTCTACGTTTCTGCAGGGCTGAAAGGCCGCGAGCGCGACCAAGAGTCGCGCTCGCGTGGCCTGTCCACGCGTGGGCGATGATCATACGAGCAGGACAAACCGCCGGTGTTCACGATCGTCGATCGTGGCACCGGCAATCGGTACGTGATCCCCGCGAAATCCGCCGACGAATCGACGGTTCGGCTCCTTCTTGCAAACCGCGAGAAGGAGCCACTGACTGTCTACACCGATGGATTTCGTGCCTACGATCCGTTAGCCGAGGACGACGCATTCGACCGCGAATACGTCGTCCACGGCGACGGCGAATATGCCGACGAAGACGTTCACGTCAACACCTGCGAGAGCCACGGATCACTGCTGCGACCGTGGCTCTCGCCTCATCGAGGCGTCTCAAAAGACAAGCTCACACAGTATCTCCGAGCGTTCCAACTTCGACGAAAGCTACTACGGAAACCAGGAAGAGAAGCGCTCAAACACGCTGTCAAAGCCACGCTGTGAAATCAACAAAGTGCTACACAAGAGCGTTGATTGAATGTAGTCTTCGAGCTGGTCAATGATCCTGGACTTGTTTGAAAGACTTTTCTTTACCTCGATACCGAGTATTTCAGTTTCATTTGTACTCTCATCAAGCACGTGCTTGTTCCCCACCACTAAGTCTGCCTTCCGATAGTCTCCCCGTAGTTTCCCAGAGAGCTTGTGACGGTCACTATCAGCAGTATAGTCCAATCGTCGCCGGTCATACGGTGACGTTCTGAACCCTACCTCAGACGTTACGATCATCTCTTTATTTGTATAATAGTTCCATAGCGCAGTCACTAATTCTGCCTCCCCACCAATGTTTTCGTCCAAATATTGTTGTGAGAAGATTGTGTCTCTATTTGTTTTCTCTACGGTGTAGGATAGTTTGCCGGTGAAATAATCATATGTTAGCCATCCGTCACCGATCTTTTCACCAGTGGTGTCTTCTGCCCATGGCTCTTCTCTTGGAAGTGCAACCCAGATGCCATCAAAGAGATATAACTCATCTGAATTATAGGCCTGGCCTTGCTGGTCGACAGAGATACGATGTGAATCAATAGGAGTCGAGTTCCGATAGCGTTCGACCTGCTCACGTAATTTATACGACGGTGTGTTCTTGTAGTCTGAGAAACTTTTGACTTCAATTCCAATAAGTCGGTCCGACTTTGGGGCTTCCCAAACAATATCAATTCTACCCTCACCCTGTAACTTCACTTCGCAGTAACAATTCCCGTATTTATTTAGAAGTGAATAAAGTTGATACTGGGTTACAGCTTGACTTCGATAACTGATACTATTGGCATCCAAATGATATGGAATACTGTATTCTTGAGTACCCCGGGTAACTCGTCGTAGTCGATTATCCAACCATTGTGGTAGCAATCGACTTGCCTCGATAGTACCCTGACCTTGTACCGGGATCATCAACAATATTAGCCATCCCTGGAAATTAATTCCTCTGTTGAAGTGAGTCTTCTGGGGAGCACGCCGGTCAAAATCATGCCTCGGACCCTCGATAGCAATTCTTGGACCGGTAGATGTGTGTTAGTGACAATATACAAACAATATCATTTGACTGGTGCGGTTGCTGGGTTTCGTCAACCGCGACCCCCGACTGTTTCGCCGTCGGTAGGTTGGAGAAATAATCAATCAGATGAGATTCCCAGTGCCAGGTTGTCGGCCGCATAGCTCTCGCTGACCAGGTTTGAGAGCATTGATCTAAAGAGTTCGTGGTCTGTCTAATTGTTCGGAGGAGTGGCCGCACCTTTATTTGATTGTGCTACTATAGTATTACCATGAAGTACGCCAACGTCAGCGTCAAGTTTCCCGAAGAACTCGATCGGGAACTCGAGCAGTTCCTCGAAGAGACGGGCGTCTACACGAACAAGAGCGAGTTCATCAAGGAGTCGGTTCGCCGCCACCTGATCGAACTGAATAACGAACCAGCGATCGCGGCGCTCCGCGTCGAGCAGTTACTCGCTCGCGCCGAACAGAAGCCGGTGAGTGACGACGAACTGCACGGCCGACTCGACGAGCTTCGTCAGCGCGTCGACGAAGAAGAGGTCGCAGACGCGGTTGCAGCCGCTCGCGAAGAGATAGTCGACGAGTACGCCGATCACGCGTGAAGATCCTCGATACGAACCTCTGGGTTTTCGGAACGCTTGGAACGAACGATCGAGCGGAACGTCTCCTCGACGACATCGAACGGGGCGAGACGGTGTCGGCGATCAACGCATACATGGTCCAGGAGGCACTCAACGCGTTCGATCGGACACCCGGGCTAACAGCGAGAGAACGAGACGAGCTGAAGACACTATTCCTGACTCGACTTACCCGAATGACCGGACTCATCGAAGCCCCTTCGAGTCGCGACTTCGCCGACTCCTTACTCGACGAACGACGAGCGAACGTTCACACCCAACTCCTCGCCAGAATTACGGGCGTTCAGCCGAAAGATATCCCGATCGTCGTTCTGGCATTCGAGCATCGAGATCGGGAACCGACGGTCTTAACCAACGATGCCGACTTCGCTGCGTTTGCTCCAGCCGAGCACACTCTCTCGAAACTCGCTCTCGAGTACGTCGATTGAACCCCTATATCGACTGCTAATTACTCTACGTACACCAAGACACCAGATCAGTACTGCGGTTTGAACGAGAGTTCATCGTGCCCGTAAGAGTACGACTTGATACCTGCCTCATCACAACGTGATTCGAGCTCCGCCGGCGGAACGTACGTTTGCTCGCCAAACTCTTTTTCGAGATGTTTGCAGAACACGATAGTGATATCCCGGTCGTCGTCACCGTCTTCTGCGACCTCGAGAACGACTGCTAAATCGGGATCCTCATAGTCTGGTTTGATGACGTAGTCGCCTGGAGTGAATGGATTCTCTGCGTACTCAAGGTTTGTGTGTTTGTACGTATAGAGCTGGATATCCTGATCGTCACAGTAAGATGCAAGCTTCGCTGGATGGATTTCACGCCAGTTCCCCGGCCCGTCATCAAGCATATTCGGGAATGCAACACTGACGGCTTCACCATCCATCGTCTGACCATAGAGAGAAACGTCCTTCTCAGGCGGGACAACCTCCACGACGACTGCAACTGACGCGTCGTCATCGCCTGCTTTTCTTACTCTATCGCCGGGTTTGAACGGATTCTGTGGCTTCTGGTTCATGTGAGCCGTGTTCGGCCCCAGATCCTGCAACTCGTTCATTGGGCGAGCAGCGAGATGGGCGAGTTTCTCAGGCTCCTCACCAGAATACGCGTCCTGTGTTCTGACTTTTGACTTGAGGGTTTCAGTTCGCTCCCAGCCGAGAAGAATCAGTGCATCTTCGTTGTCGCGATGCCAGACCATCACAATGATGTCGTCGTCAGGGTCGTTCTCGAGGAGGTTCGCTGGACGAAACGCCGAGACGTCTCTCGAGGTCTTCACGTCGATTTCGTAGCCAAAGACCTCGAAGTCGTGACCCGAGAAACTCTCGGCATTACAGCGGCGAATTGCTTCTTCGTTTTCCCACTCCCACATCTCCACCGGGAGATACTCCCGACAGAATTGCTCGAACGCGAGTTCACCAAGGTTCCCGATTCGCTTGACGTCTAGATTGTCTGCGCCCTGTATGACTGCCTGGTGGTGAGCTCGCTCTCGATCAATTTCATCCGGCGTATAGAGATACATTACATTTCGATTAGTTGTTTCCGTAATATATCTTATGCATCGGTCAGCGCTATTACAAGTAGTCTCTCAGGCACACCAGAGGACCGTCTTGCTCAATAGTGCTGGGAGCACACAAAATTCGAGCACGCGATTAGTCCATGAACTGATCAAAATACACCCCCTACTTTTACTAGAGAACTGGAAGGGACTCCCGTTCAACTTGTTGTAATCTTCCAGTGGCAGTGAGAAACGAATAGAACGACAGCCGACTCGCGTTCAGCCCGAAATATCGACCGATTATGTAGCCGCTGACTTCGAATTCGCATTTTGGTCGTACTGTGAATCTCCTCGTGTTGTTCAGTGGGAACCGCTATGGAGAGTAAGCGCTGAGCACGAGAACTTACTTATTCGACGATGCACTATTTTTTCATAGAGGAGTACATCTCCAGTACTACCATGGAATTCGACGAACAACTCCGGTCGCTAGAAGAACGGTATGACATCTCCGAGAGTGAGCGTGCTCGAGAACTTGGTCGTACCGTCGCCCAGCTGCGGGACTAACGCTCGAGCCTTACTCGCTGATTTCTAGATACTCGAGGAACCCCTGTTCGTCGAGCCCATCCTCAAAGCGCAGATGCGACGCTCCGGCTCGCGTCACTGATTCGATGATGAGTCCGGTACAGAGCTCGGTATGGTGAGTCGCATACGTCGACAGGGCTTCTGACTGGGGCATCTCAAGGTCGTACTCCGAGAGCTCAATTTCGATCTCACCTTTTCGTAACACGATCTCACAGCCCCACTCACTGAGCATCCTGAACGGGGTTGTGTTTCGTCGAACAGTGAGCAGTCGCTTCGAGTCGACGATGTATGGGTCGACCCACTCCTGCCAATCGTAGCTCTCGGTCGCCAATTTCGGAAGTGAAAACGACGACTCGGCACTCTCGAGGTACCACTCGGCGAACGCGATCGATGTACGGTGGTTGGCATTCGGAAGGGAATGTGCCAAAATGAGTGATGACAGCAACTGCCCTGCGACCTCGACTACTGGTCTCGACCAGTCGACGTGCTCGAGTGCAGTCGGGATTCGACCAACGTCGATCTGCTTATAGATCTCGAGTTTCTCTCCCTCCTCGAGTTCCATGGCCTCGAGGACACCTTCGAAGGTCTGGAGAATACGCATTGTCACGAGCCGGTCTGATTCGTCCATTTCGTCCAGTATCGCTTCAAAATTCTCGGTGATATCGTCGACCGTCCCACTCGCTCCGGAGTTGGTGTAGAGGACGTGTACCGTTTCCTCGAGTTGGTAGGTTTTTATCTTCCCGTCATCGGGGTTGATCTCGTCACGATCGAGTGTAACGTATGCGAGCGAATAGTGCTCGTCGTCAGGGTGATGGTAGTGGACGAGACCGGTCATTGGACTCAAAAACATACTGGAGACACATAATGACTATTTTTCGGGCCCAGAAAATCAAAAGAAGGGAGGGGATAGAGAACCCACTGTCAATCAACTTCAGCGTGATTGCCGGGAGTCCACATCAAATCCCCATCTGCGAACGGCCCGGCCGTTCGCATGGTCCGTGGGACCGACGGTCCCACGCTACCCTCAAGGACCGAGGCGCGTCTGTGCCGAGAGAGTAGGGTGGGGTAGCTTACCTGTGTCCGTACTCCTCGAACACGGCCTCAAACCCTTCATCGAGAACCTGCTGCACAAGGTCAGCGAACGTGTCACGATTGCCTGGATCCTCAACGAGTGAGCGAAACGTGCTCTCGAAGTGATGTCCATGCGACGGTCGGTTCGTACTCGAGGTCTGGTGCGCTGCTTCGTGCAGCAACACCAGATACAGGTCATGCATCCAGACTGCGCGCTGGCGACTCGTTACTGCCGAGTCAGTGATCACGATATACGACCTGCCATCGGTCCAGGCATCGGCACTGGCCTCACCGTAGTACACATCCCGATCGATACCAAGTTCTAGGGCCAACACGCGAGCAAAGCGGAGATAGCGTCGCTGATCTGCGTTCAACTGCGACTCATCGTCGATTCGATGATACCCGGTCCACACGCCTTCTGACTCGGCTTGCTTCCCGACATCGAACGTCAACGGAAGGTCGATCGATGTCTCCTCATCAGTAGCCAGCTCACGAAGTCGATGTGTTGCTGTGTCGCTCGTATCGAGGACGACGTAGCCTCGCTCAACGAGTTTGTCCGCACCTTTCTCCGCGCCAGTGACCCAACCAATCTCCGGAGCAGCCTAGATCTTCTCGAGGCTAATACGGGACTCCGTTGCCAACTGGAACAGCTTCCGACCGGCCCACTGGTCCTCTCTCTCTTGGAATCAGCTGCCAGCTCTTCGACCATCACTTCCCGGCTCTCGGCTGTCAATCGGTCATCCGAGACGTCCGCGTACAGCTCATCACGGGCCTGCTCGAGTGCGTGTCCGATCCGCTGCCAGCGCTTACAGCCAGACTGGATCTCGTTACGTGCAAAGTTCAGCGTGAGATTCCCTTTCGAGACGACGACTCCACCGAGTCCGTACTCGCGTTTCGTCGTCACGTACAACCCGTTACTGTAGATGTCGAGTCCCTCATGGGGAGCGTACTCGAGTGCGAGGATCGCATCGTCGGTCTCTCGAATGAGCGATGGATGGGGCGAGTTTGCCACCGCCTCGAGTGGGTCTCCGTTGTCGACCGATTCGCCGTTGATCACGACCGAGACGTCCGTTCGTGACTGCACGTACGCAAAGCACTTGCGGAGATCGCGAACGTAGCGCCGCCAGCGGTAGCTATCCGAATCAGGGACTTCGTGCTCGTAGTGATCGATCTCGACGAGCATCCCCTCGAGGTGATGGTCAGTATCCTCTAGCTGGCCATCGCGACCGTTGATCTCTGCCCACGGTCCGGAGTTGCGTCGATCTCGGTAGTCAAAGTGGAGTGCAGTGTCGTGGCTCCAGATCCGGACCGCACCTTTTGCGATGATTGCTCCCTTGCCGATTCCCCACTCACCGATCGTCTCGTCGTCCGATCGTTGCTTGCTCCCCGCGCCAAGTACCGAGAGGTCGCGTCGTCCCTCGGTCGACGCGAGGTCGACACCAGCACCATCATCGAGGATGAGCGACCGCTCTGGTGAGATGCTGACCAGCACACGGGTTGACCCTGGACTGTCAATGCCGTTTTGAACTGCTTCACGAATCGCATCTGCGAGGTTTGCCATCTGATCTTCGATAAGGTACGTTGCAACTCGCTCGTCAGCCGTCATCGTCACGGTCTCGTCAGTCGATGGCTGACTGGCCGGTCTCGAGTCAGTGGCTTCGTTCGTGGCGAACTCCGATAACGTCGGATGTTTTGTCATGGTGTCCGCCCCTGTGGCACCACAAAAACCGAACAGAGCAACTCAGACGCTTTCGTCTAGCGCGGTTGCTGCTGGAATTGGTGGATAGATTCGGTCAACCGGCTCTGTTGAAACTCTCACAACCAGACAAGAGAGAGCTGCTGAATACAGAGCATGGATGCAGGACAACGACCTCGTTTGTTTCACGACGAAAGCTGTGAAGCATCCGCTCACTTCAGGCACTTATTGAGTGCTGAAGACGCTATCAATTTACATCTCTTATGTCCGAATACTTCCATCCAAAAGCATTTACTCGCATAACCTCTATCAAATGTCATGAATCGACGCTCGGTGCTGGCTGCTGGTGTAGCAGCCGCCTTTGGCGGCGGTCTTGGATACCGCGTTCTGCAAACTCCACCTACTCCGGGCCCCGTTACCGGTATTGACTTCGTAGCCCGAGAAACTGACCCTAGCGACCAGTCAGAGGAGCCACCAAGGATAGACGAGACAGACGAACATGAATTCTTCGTGACGGGGGAATTTATTGTCGGCAACTCGTGTAACGCGGCTATGCTTGACACAGTCGAATACGACGAATCTGCGGATGAATTGATTATTGAGGTGGTTGGGGAAGATGACAGTTGGCCATGGGAGTTCCGTTGTACCGACATTGAGCAGTATAATGAGTACGAGTTGACCGTAGACGTTGAGTCGTTACCAGCACGTATTACGGTAATCGAACGAGGATCATTTGACGACACTCATACGAGCAAAGAATTATAGTGCCGCTCGAACCCGTCCTCTCTATAGAGGTGTCTTAGTAAGAGAGTTACTCTAAATGAACAGTATAATTTATCGCTACACTACTGTTTATCTCTCCTGTACTGACCGTTCGATCTTCCGCGTTGATCGCTCCTCAGTCCGTGCCACATTCGCGCTCTGAGTTCAGCACGTCCCGCTCAATCTGTCCAGTAGCTGGTAGAAAGCGCGTGCAAGATACAGAGGATAGGTACAGCAGAGCGACTTTATTTCGTTCATCAGACAGAGGATGAACCCATCAGTAAATCTCCGTACAGGGAATGAAGATTCGTCTCTATGGCTATCGAACAAGTCGGTTGGTTCATACTGACAGGGCCATGGGAAAATCGGCCTATCGAGTGTTACGGGTGCCGATGACCAGTTCTACGTGTAGTAATTCACACAGCACTAGGACTACCCTAGTGTATTTTTGTTGAAGGAGACGACCTCTCGGTAGGATGAGCGACTCACAGTCCTCGGTCCAAGAACAGACCCGTGCTCTCTCAGCCGAAGCCGTAGAGACCACAGGGAAGGTAGATGCCGGTGCGCTCGGCCTCTCGGCAGGTATCATCTGGGGTGCAGTGGTTGCTTTCCTGGAACTGGCAGCTGGGACAAAATACGGAGAACGCTGGCGACTGTTGCTTGCGGACCTCTACCCGGGATACAGCCATGAGCCAGGGGATCTCGTTTGGGGCACAGTTCTGGGCTTCATCGATGCATACATCCTCGGGTACCTGTTTGGGAGACTTTACAACCGACTGGCGGAGTGAAGTGTCATTCTTGTCATCTTATCTATATCGGCCAATTTGGCAGTTGATGATGCTGAACCTAACGATTGACTGTCGCCCGTCCGCCGAGACGACTGTAGGCCCCGACGGACAAACCGCCACCCAATATTCTTTGCACCCACGTAATCCGCATTCTGTGTTGCACCGCAGGACTCACACTCAAACCACAAAAATACGACTCATGGCATATAAACACTCAGGAGCCAACTGTCTACGTGCACTCGTTCTGTCTCGGTAGCCACGCATAGCTGTACTCCACTCATCTGCAACAACGTGCTCATTGAAAGTACCTGTCCAGTATAGTAGCCACTGCAAGTCACTGCACACCTGATCGCCAGCCTGCTCGGCGATCAGTGTGTAACTATAGTAGACGTTAGAAATGATTGCTCACCTTTGGGAGCGAAAGTTGATCAAGAGCGGTATCAATCGCTGTTGTGAGCTCAGGAAGCGAGTCAAAGAACCGGTTGCTGAGGGCTGCCTGGAGCTGTCTCCAGCACTCCTCGACTGGGTTGAGTTCGGGAGAATACGCCGGTAACCTCACGAAGGTGAGGTCGTCACGGGCCGCCAGGTCCGTGACGGCCGACGCCTGAAAATACGGCGCTCCATCTAGCACGACAATCAAATTATCTTCGAACTCTTGGCATAACGCAAGAATGAAATGTTTTGCGTGGGCGGCGGTCACGTACTCTTCGAATCGAGTGAAAAAGCGATCACCGTTCTCGGTGATCGCGCCCAACAGACACGTCCAGTCGCGTTGCCCAGACAGTTCGACGGACGGCCGTGTGCCGCGCGGAAACCACGCGGCACGCGGCTCAACTTGCACGGATTTCTTGGTTTGATCGATACAGACTACCGTGGCGTCCATTTCCCGCCGCTTTTTTTGAGTTCTTCGCGGAACGTTTCTTGGTCCTCAGCATCTGATTCGGCGGCTGTAGGTCGTGGTTTTTGATAGCTCAATCCCGCTTCTTTGAGCAACCGCCGACAGCTCGGGATTGAGTACTCGACATCGTAGGTTTCGTCAAGATACTGCTGGACGAGCGCCGGCGTCCACGCCGGCGCGTCTACCCCAACTTCTTCGGGAGATTCGTGGACTGTGTCTTCGAACTCTTGCTGCTCTTTTTCTGAGAGTTTTCGTTTTCTCCCAGATCGGTGAGCATCAGTAACAGCCTGCTCAAGCGACTCGTCAGTATCGAGTCGCTTGAGCCAACTGTAGATTGTTCGCCGGCCGGTGTTATGCCACTCAGCTAGTTCAGTCTGCGTAACGCCGTTTTTGTACTCAATTGCCGCTATCAGTCGCTGTGTCGGCTTCCTCCCCTCGACGTTGTTGAGTGCGTCGTGAAGTTCTTCGACGGAGATCTCGTCGAGATGGTCCATTAGTAGCTTCAACAATCTGTGGGCGGAAAGTTCTAGCGGTTACTATAGTTGCAGTTGTTACTATAGGTTGCCAGCCTACCGGAGCTACACTGAGGGCTGCAAGCGTGTCAACGACCAATCCACACCCGTCGAAAGCATGGTGGTCAATAAACGAAGTTGTGATGCTGTACTCATCCCTTGATGTGAATCGCCCCGGGATCAGGCCCCGGGGTGATTCATGGTTGCGGGAATCAGTTTTGCCTCAGCTTTCTGTAGGTGCATTGTTACGGTGTTTGGCGCACACCCGACCTTTGCCGCGATTTCGGCGTGTGTCGTCCCACGTGGCTGATCATAGTATCCCATTTCGAGTGCCAACGACACGACTTCTTGCTGCCGATCGCTCAACAGTTGTTCAGGAGCATCCACCTCGCCGGGGAACGACTCGATTCGGTCAACACGCAACTCAAAATTCGATGGAACATCATTGATGATCGACTGAAGTGATTCCGGTTCGCCGACGATCCGTGCGTGCGAACAGTTATCATCAATGACGATCGGCTTTCGAACAATCATTCCTGCTCTGCCTACGAGTTCCATTAACGTGTCGAATAGCGGAATCGCATGCACTTTCGCCTTGACAACGGCGTACGACCAACCTTGGCTGGATTTGGTAACATCAGTAGTGACGATGCCGTTCGCCCCGTCGAGTGCGTCGCGAAACCGTTCTTCGTCACCATCGACAACATAAATAATCGTTCCAATATCGTCGGCAGCTAAGTTCCAGTCGACGAGCTGTAGTTCGCTGATGTCCGGTGAGTCAGACACGATTGAATAAAACGGGGGGAGGTCGTTTGGGTCAAGCGTCAGTTGTACACGGATCTGTTTCATCTCCCTGCGTGTCGCCACTCCATACACGAATATATAAATCGGGTGCGGATACTCTGGGAAACCTTCTGGTACTGTTGGAGACAGTCATACGCTATGCAAATCAGGACTCTGAAGGGGCCTGACGACATCGCCGGCGTCGTTCGAACACACGGGCTGGCGTGGCGAGAGGCTTACACTGGCGTACTCCCGGAAAACGTTCTTGAACAGGTCCCGACGAATCCAAATCCGGACGTAGTGGAACGGTGGTACGAACGAGTCAAGACGGACCGGGACCGATTCCTCGTTGCCGTCGATGACGGTTTCGTCCGGGGATACGCCTACTTCCGATGGGGACATAAGACAAAGGAGTTCGTCGGAGAAGCGGAAGCGGGTCTCAAGGAGATATACGTCCACCCAGACGACTGGGGAAAGGGGATCGGTACGGAGTTGTTACACACTGGCCTTGAAATGCTCCCGAAGGACCTCGAGGCAGTTTCACTCGAAATGCTATCGGGAAACGACGTCGGCAGCCAATTTTACGAAGCGCGTGGGTTCGAACAGATCGACGAAAGAACGTACAGGATCGGTGAGCGTTCGTACCCGACCGAGATCTATCGTCTCTCCTTGCCCGACAGCGACAGGAACCATTGACAGTCACTGTACACCAGATTACGGATGTCTGAAATCGGTGAATTCTACACATGTGATGTACTTGACACCTCCGACCTGACGGGAAGGATTCTCGAGCGTTGGGATATTACGCAGTCCACGTGTTCCCCTCGACTCGAACTGACCCGAAGGTTGAGTCATCTGCCCCGCGCACGGTGGGACGGGGAATCCGCCTCGCTACCTAATTTAAACACGTAGACTCCTGGCCGTGCCAAACGACCGGTACTCATATCCACGTTGGAGGATCCCAGGTTATCTTTCGCCGAATATTCACCGCTCCATGCACGTCCGCGTTCAGCACGAATCACAGACGTACAGGCCACGCTCCACTCGGTTTACCTCTTCTTCCGCCCGCAACACGAACACGTCTTAGACGTGTCGCGCTCCGACTTCCGCGTCACGAAGATACCGTGCTCTTCCGTCTGGCATTCGAGTAACCGCGTGAAGCTGTCGAACCCCCAGCCATGAA
Source organism: Natrialba magadii ATCC 43099 (assembly GCF_000025625.1). NCBI lineage: Archaea > Methanobacteriati > Methanobacteriota > Halobacteria > Halobacteriales > Natrialbaceae > Natrialba > Natrialba magadii. Next base: position 212,555 of record NC_013924.1, read on the forward strand.
GCAGCTTGTTGCCACGCTTGCCCCAGTTGCGAGAACCGCCTTTCTCCTCGTTTCGGGTTTCACTGAGGTCGCTCAATCGCTATAGCGCGGGGATACGCGCCTGCACAACCCATAAACCCAGTGGCTATGCTCCGGAGAAACCTTTCCTGAGGTGTCGCCGTGACTGTTTATATGGAAAAGTCAAATTCGAGAAGGAAACAGATTGCATCCACTGTTGCGGTCGAAAGGGCCTCGCGAACCCTACCCTGGTTTCGAGTGGTGTTTGGCGTCATCGGAACACTGTCTCCTGGTTTGCTTGGCCGGTGGTATGGATTGACAGAAGGTGACGCCAGTTCACAGTCGGTAGCACTCCGGTACGCCTGTATTCGAGCACTTGGGCTCGGGATTGGCCAACTCACTGCATCATCGGAACGAAGGCGCGAGTGGGATCGTGTGGCGCTGTTAGTTGACGTGCTCGATACGGCGATGGTCTGTAACGCGGGAATTCGGGGGCGAATTTCGACGAGGAGTATGCTAGTGATGATGAGCGGAACAGCAACCGGAGTGGTTGTGGGCTTTCTCACACGGCAGAGTGAGACCAGGGAACGATGAAACGCATCCGCGAGAAAAACTCACAACAGCTGCGGGCAAGTGTTCGTGGATCACTTCCGGCGATAGTGACAGGCACGATCTTGGTCATTCTACATATTTCGATGGCGATCATACTCGGCCCAACCGCAACTGAGTTTTCGCTCGCCGAAGCGGTCGGAATCGTGGGTTTCCAGCTACTCGTGGCGGTTATTCTTGTCGTTATCGCGCTCGGTCTTGCAACGAGGCTAGACGGGAAGCCGATCAGAGCCTACGGGCTCGAGAGTTCCGCGACGTGGGCTCGGGACTTTTTGGCCGGGATCGCGATCAGCGCCGTTGGAAGCGGTCTAGCATTCGGTTATCTCGATTACAGAGGATATGCATCCATCAGCGTGGAGGTGAGCGGTCTCGGTGTCACCGGTGGCCCGTTTGTAGTGAGTAGTGTCCTCGTCGTGCTCCTCGGCTACGTGCTCGCAAACAATGTCTACGAGGAGGTCGTCTTTCGCGGGATCATGCTCCCGAATTTCACGGAAGGGCTGGAGGGGCGCGGGCTCTCACCGACTCTGGCGGTCGTCCTCGCGGCCGTGGGGAGCCTTTTCGTGTTTGGGCTATGGCACATTCCACTCGGAGCGGGAAATCCGATACCCGAAGTGATCACAAGCTTCGTCATCGGTATCGCCTTCACGCTGGCGTACCTGTTCACGGGACGTCTCGGGCTCCCGATCGGCGTCCACTTCGGCGGTGTTTTTCTCGAAGGCGCGCTCGGAACGTCGTTTCTGGGATTAGAGCTGCCGACACTCTTCGTTTTGGAAGCACATACAACAGTCACCTACGAGTTCTCCGTCGTCCGGGCACTTCTGGTGAGCCTGCTCGTCGTCGGATGGGTTCGACTGACCTACGGTGATGTGAGGATTCACGAAGCTATCTACCAGTCCACCCCAGTCCGGGAGGAGAATTCTGATGATACGTGAGCGTTCCTATCTATCAATCCTTGCTATAAAAGAGGCGAGAATGCCTCGCCCTCAAGGAACGACCCACCGCGGCTGTGGCGAGCAAGTAGGACAAACAGGCAGGCCAGACGAGAGTGAAACACTGGTCTGTTGAGTGCCATCAACTGCTGCCCCATAGCATAACCAATTGGCTGTTACATGTACTCAATCAGTCGGCTCTGTTGAAACTCATACTACCTGACACGAGAGGGGTGCTGAATACAGCAAAGCAACCTGGCGGTTCCGAACAGCTATGTTCATATCAAATGGCTACACCTACTCTCTCAAAAGTTGTCAAATCAAGACATTTTAATAAAATTAGCCTTATTATCAATATAATGATTGGGGTGTTACGGCGTTCCCAAGCAACTGTGTTGTTTTTGGTGACAGTCTGGGTATTGTATGGGCTCAGGTTGGGAATTGAATCCCTCTACGGCAAGGAGATTGCCCTTTCACTATTCGCAGTACACTTCTCTCACCTAGAGTATGTATGGACCTGGGTGACTGCGCCCCTTGGCCACGGCAATCTCGCACATTTATTGTTCAACAGTTGGCTTGCATTGTTTATTATCCCACCAGTTGAACGGGTCTTAGGGACCACGAAGACGGGCGTGGCTTACATTGTGGGTGGAGCACTCTGTGCTATCATCGGGACCGTACTGGTCGTATTCGTCCGTCTCCCGTTCCTCCCTGATGCGACTACTTCTGGTGGGATAGGGTCAAGTATTGGATTGTTCGTTCTCTTGGGGTTGAGCCTTCGCCACTACTGGTCGTATCAGAACCCACCGTTGGCAGAGAGCGGCATTGATATGAAAAATTCCACGTTTTTCAGCATACTGTTAGTGATCAGTCTCGGTGGGGTTGTATTCGATATCTGGCGGAAATCAGTCGGATTGGCATTTCCTGGACTGGGCCATCACTATCACGCTGTCGGGCTTGTGCTCGGAGCGTTGATCAGCGACGTGATTTCAATACAGAATTAATAAGGGAAATTGTTTTTAGTGATAGGAGGTTATATCATTTGTCTTGCATTATTTATTGACTCATCTATAATCATCAGTTTGTGAGGGCGGCGTATATTTGTGCAATACATGCGCTATCGGGCTTGTTTAGGCGCGGGAGATTAGTGGTCTCAGAGCTTCACAGCTTGCTCGATGTTCCTAACGGCAGTCTTTAGGACGAGTTCTCTGAACTGGCCAAACCACGTTCTAGCCCGCAACGTCTCGCCGAACCGATGCTTCAGTGCAAAGAAGATCACCTCGGCGATCGACCGGCGGTGATAGACGGTTTCGTTGTGGCGAGCGTTGTGCGCTTTATTGAGTGCGTAGAACTCACGATGTTTGATCACCGGGCGGATGCCAGCGTCCCTGAGTTCGTGCCGGAGCGCGTCCCAGTCGTAGCTTTTGTCAGCGGCGATCGTGCTCAATCGGGTGCGATTTCTCGTCAGTACCTGCCGTCCAACTTGGGTATCATGAGGTTGTTTCATCGAGCAATGAATGTCGAGGATGACGCTGGTATCGCAATCGACGAGCGCTGTCGTCTTGATGTCGTCAAAATTGTAGCCGACGCGGAGAACGTAGTGACGGCTGGCCTGATGCCGTTTGAAACCAGTTGCGTCGATCGCTTGGACGTCGCCGAGTTCGTGCAGTGAGACAGACAGCCGCAGCAACACCCGCCAGATCCGCATTCTGAGATCCTGCTTCCGCGTGCAGACGGTGGTAAAATCCGGAAGCTGATCCACAGACAGTCCGAGTTTAGCAGCAATTGCAGGCATTTCGTACAAGATATCGAGTAATCGGCGGTAGGGCTGATTCAGATACTCTCTGAGACAGTGAATCGAGACGATCACCCAGTCAGCATAGCCGCCGTCACCCTTCTCGACCGCCGGTGCTGGCTCGCCAATGACAGCATCCTGGGACAAATCGACGCATCGGTCGGTGAAACGAGCGAGTTGCGACGGCATACTCGCCGCTTCCTTACTCAACTCTACATAATCCCGGTCGAGACATCAACTGAGCGGCGTCTAAACATGGCCCGCGCCCCGTATTCAGCACGGTTGCTAAAACCTATCACTGATTAATGATTTCAACAAGGCCGAATAACCCACAGTTGGAGTTTTAGGCGAGAATGCGTAGCCCGTGAACCCCGATGGTGAATCGCTCCGTTCGTCCCGCTCGCGATCTGTAACATCCCATTCGTAGTCGGTTGGTTTAATCTCGGCTCCGAAGCCGTGTCAGTTTGCGTGTTCGGAGCGACTGAGAAGTTCGATATTCCCTGGCTTGTTGTCCCCACCTAACGCCATTTGTATCGAGACAGGTACATTACGTGGTCAGATCTGTTCAAGCGACTCACGCTCGGTAGCAGACACTGTGTTTGACGTAACTACTACACGAAACCCTCGAACCGTAAACGAAACCGCCACAGAGTCGTTTCCTGCATTCATCAACTGCTTGAGTGCTTCCATCTCGACGAAGTCATAGAGACGATACGAATCTGGATCAACTCCTTCTGCCTCGAGGGCAGTGAGAATCGCAATGAGCGGATCATCATACTCGTCGACAGTTGTCCCTTTCTGTCTATCACTCATCTTCTAGCCCTCCTTTTTCACCGTTTAAAGAATTGTCGGTCAACTACAGGCTCTAATAGATTCTCTGGTTGACTTAGCGCGGCTACAATGTCCGTGGAGCAGTCAGCGTTGAATATGCGTTTCGACGACGACTGGATGTCGCGTGCCGATGACAGGATTCTTGAACACCTCTCAGAACGCGGCCCAGATACGCCGAAGGAAATGGCAGATAGTGGCCGTGTTCGCTTCTCTCGGCAGCATATTAACCAGCGATGCAAGAAACTCGTTATTTATGGGCTGCTCGTCCACCTCGGTAACGGCGTCTACGACATCTCCCCTGAAGGGGAACAATATCTCGACGGGGAACTTGACGCTCGCGATCTGGAGGCGAAGTAACGTACTTTCTTCCACAGCGAAACAGTGGTTGCTGAAGTAGCCAAGCGACGATTGTCGTCGCGGTCGTTGTCTCGATCTGGTCGACACAACCGAGGCAAGGAATGTAACTCACGCGGCTTCATCACTGCTGTTTCCGGACCCGTAAGAACCGTTCCGAAGCCAACAGACTCCGCTGACGGCGACACTACGGGTCGTCCACAGGATCCGAATTAGGTTCAGGTAGAGCCCGCTCGGAAAGCGCTGTGTCGGTATCCGAACCTGCGATCGTGTCAGAATCCGGTTCGGGTCGATCCCACGGCTCCTGTGGAGGGTCGTAGACGTACGTCCTGTTCCGATGATGGACGACGTACCGCTGACTCGCTCGCACCTCGAGGACGGCCGAATCGAAGTCAATCGCGAGGGTCGCGAGTTCCTCGAGTGTCGGAATCTCGATGAAGGGTGGGTCCACCGTCGCTGGCAGATTCGCCCGCACGATTACTGTGTCGTACTCCTCGCGGGCGTCACGATAGCTGATCCACTGGCGTTCGGCTTCCGACAGTGGCCGCCGAGTAACGGTCACGACGATACCACCGCCAACGACACCCAGCACGAACAGGAGTGGGCCACCGGCGGTGTAGATTAGGTCGGACGAGTCGGTGACAGTGATCGTTTCAGTGTCGGTTCCTTCCTCGGTAAACGAGCCATCACCGTCAAAGCTGTACGTCGACTCGTCAATCGAGAGGTCCATCCGTTGCTGACGGGTAGTCGATACCTGCTCACCTTCGATCGTTCCATCGAGTGAAACGGTCGCGTCGACGTACGTCTCAGTGTCGCCAGGACTCGCACCGAGTTCACTCTCGATTTCGTCGATCCGCTCTTCGATTCGAGAGACCTCGAGTTCGAACGAGGCAGCCACCGTCTCACCGGGTTCGACGTTCTCTCGTTCGACACGGTCGAGCGGCTCAGAGACGTCCCAGTAGACGGTTCCGTCGTCAACCGCCCGTGAGACGACCTCGAGATCGATCTCGAGGTCGACATCGGACGCCTTCGCTGTGTCGTACTCGACGGCGACCGCTCCGTTGGCAGTCGGCGAGACCGACCTGTAGTACACTGGTTCGTCAGTTACCTCTACGCCGCCGTCGTCTCCGTAGACCGTCGTCGGTTCGACCACGGTGGCACCGTGGGAGATTGTCCCCGTCATCGTCCAGGTTTCAGTCGTCCGTTGCTCTGTCGTCTCATCGGGAGCGGCGTACGCCGCGTACGTCAACCATCCACCCAGACAGAGAAGACAGACGACCGCCACGACGGCGAGCGCTCGTCGGTCAGCGAGGAGAGCTCGGGCGCACAGAACCGTCTCGTTCGTCCACAGTCCGTCGACATCTCGGTCACTATCGTCGCTGGTACTCATAGATCTCTTGTCGGTCACCCACGTGTTCGTAAACGGTCCTGTTCTCGAGCCGTTCGAACGTCCTGATAGCCAGCAACGCGTCGTCCGAGTGCGTACGACACACTACCGAGTGTGACGACGATCGCGACGAACGGGGCCCACGGGTGAACTGCGTACAACGCGTCGATCACCCCTCGCGGAAGGACGTGGAGATACCGCCGCTCGAGAACCGTTCGGTCGTTGTGGCCGGTCGCCTCAGGAGCCTCGAGCGTAACCCCGACCACCTCGCTATCGCGTCCCGAAACGGACATCGATTTGCGCTCGACGGAAACACCGTCGTCGACGGGCTCGAGATACGCGACGATCGGTATGAACCCCTGGTTCGAAACATGGTAGGACGTCTGGGCCGTCCCGCCGGGTTCGGTGACGAGTTCGACGTCCGGTGCCGGATCGGAGCTGATGACCGTAAGCGTCTCCCCGCCCGCTGGAACGAGCATCGCTGCCGACGCGGCGATCACGACGAACAGGGCGAACCCAAGGCCGAGGGCCAGTCTAGAAGGGGCGGCGACAGTGTCGCCAGATCTGTCTCTCTCCGACGACGACCGGTCACGGGCTGTCTCGAGTGCGTAGCCGGTGAGTGAGAGGACCAGCAGTGCAATCGGGAGCACCGCCGTGCCACGGAGTTGGTCGAGTCCGGTGAGGTCGATCAGCCACAGTTGGGCGGTCTCGGCTGCTGCCCCTACGCTCGTCGCTACGGTTCCCAGTCCAGGAATCGTAACGACCGTCCCACCGACCTGTACGGCCGTCGCGAGGACGTCGTCCTCCTCGAGTGGTGGATCACCCCGGGCCTGGTCAGTGATGGGATTCGCGTCACCGCGGGTGACGTAGCCCTCGTCGGTCTCGTCGACGACGCGGTGGGTTACCAGCCCGCCGTCCCCGTCCGCCTCGTAGACAACCACGTCGCCCACCTCCACCTCGCCCGTCACGGCAGCCGGTACGGCGACGAAGCCGTCACCGGCCTCGACCGTCGGCTCCATACTGTCGCTGGTGACGTAGCCCAGCAGGATCGGCTGGCCGAGCAGTTGACCGGCGACGACGATTGCGCCGACTAGCAACGCGAACTCGAGTGACCGGGATATCGTCGAGCGTCCCATTATATCACGTCCTGAAGTACAGTTGGAAGATAGACCACCAGCTTTTTCGAAGTGGCCTACGGCTCGTAGGAGTTCGGACGGTATTCCTCGGCGATGTCGGCGTCGAAGTCGTCGAGAGTGACGATGTCTGCCTCTTCGAGGTCGTCGTAGGTGTCGACGTACGCGAGGGCGTCGTCGTAGGCGGCGAACGACGGCGGATTCGCCCCCATGATGTGATGCTGCGTCTCTCGGCTCGCGTCGTAATCGAGCACGAAGTACGCCTCGTGTCCGTCGATGAGGTCGGTCCCGTCACCGGTGCGATTACCGTCGTCGTCGAGGTCAGTGAAGTCGACGACCCAGACTCCCTCTATCGGAGCGTCCGGAACAGTGACGTAGTCACCGTCGTACTGGCCTGGATCGACAACATACGGGACGATACACCCATCGGAGCAAAACTCCATTCGGTCGCCGTTTGCGTGTGTTACTTGTCCGTGGGAGTCCTCCCAGGTTTTCGTCCCCATGTTACATACTGGACAATTTACATCACCGTCCGGTTCGTAGAACTTGATCGCCGCATCTTCGACATCGAGCGTTCCGGTGACCGCGTCTGTTTCACCGGCGTAGTCGACTGTCACCGTCCAGTCGGTCCCGTCGAACCGGAAGTCACCGTGTCGTCCGGACTCGGTGTCGTCTGCGTCGAGATCGTCATACACCGTCGGGACCTCGAACGTGGCCTCCACCTCGCTGTCTTCGGGCACGGTAATCGTCTCTTCGTGCGGTTCCAGTTGGTTACCCTCGATGTCGAGTGTGACTGTCGCGTCCCCGCCGCCGTGTCCCTCGTCTGTGACTGTGGCAGTAACGTCGAAGGTGTTGTCCGAGCCGACCGTGACATGATTGTCGGCGTCGACCTCGAGAACTCCGTCCCCGTTTTCGGTGTCGTCCTCTTCATCATCGTCGTCGTCCTCGTCTGAGTCCTCCTCACCGCTACCGCTGTCGGCGTCCGTGGTCTCGGCGACAAACCGAACGGTATGGGTGTCGTCGTCACCGTCCGTGTCGGGAAGCGCGTCCTCGACGGTATCGTGACCGGTCGCATCGACCAGAACGGTGAACGTTTCGCTGTTGTCTCCCGCCGCGTCCTCGAGGGTGACGCCGTTGTCTTCGCCCACGACGGTGCCGTCGACCCGATAATCGAGCACGGCGTCCGCATCGTCGCCAAGCCACTCTTCATCCCCAACGTAGACGGTGACAGGCTGTGTCCCCGTGTTCGTCACGCGAAGCAAGTCGTCGAATCGGATCCACTCGTCGTCCCCGACCTCGACGTCGAGCTCGAGGGGATCCTCGGTGACGTACGACCCAGCATCGCCCTCGTACTCATCGTTGAGTTCGACGTGGAGGTCACTGTCACCAGCCTGGATCGAAACCCCGTGTCCAGTACCGGCCGCACTGAACGCGCCAGTGCCTACCAACAAACCGGCACCTGCGGCGGTCGAACCGAGCATGAATTTCCGGCGTTGCATACTAGTACATCCCTTCTACATGGCCGCGTGTTCCTGGGAAGCGCCTCTGAGTCGATCGGGACGTGTCGTGTTCCGGCATAGTACAGTAAGATATGCTGATGTAATTACCTAACAATTTGTGGTGCATTCGTGGAATGAACTAGTATGACTGTAGAAAGGAGGCAATTATGTTTTGAAAATTTTCGACTAGTGGACCAGAACAGATTGGGTGTGTCGCCGCTACTACCCACGTGATGGCGTGTCAGTCTGCTGGAACAGCCCGGGAACAGACCACCGAACGAACACGGCTGAAGGCACTGAGGTAATACTGATGAGAGTGAGCCGCCGCCGACTGTTTCTAGGCCTCGCTGGGCTCTCTTCGCTTGCTATCCTCACAGAGACCGACGGCGCCTCAAGAATCGGAGTCGGTCAGGCAACTGCCATCGACACAGCCGACGACGAGTCCGCTCTCCAACTCAGTTTCGAAGAATCGAACGACGCCCTCACTATCGACTCCACACTCGAGAGTGCGGAGGTGACGGAATTCGATGCCGAAAAAATAACGGTCGGCTCGAATCCAACCGGGGAAACTGTACCAGTCACTATAGAGGTCGAAACGGACGGACACGACGAAGATACCGTCACCGCTCGCCTCGAGAAAGAAGATATCCAGGTGGAGGCCGAACAACGACTCGTCCTCGAGGGAGACGGCTAGAACGTCAGCCACTCCGTCAGGAGCCCGACGCACTACACTCGTACCCGTCAGGGTCGACACCCACCGTCTCGAGGGAGTCGGTGTTCGCCGGTTCACAGCGTGGCGCAGTGTCGACGACGCTCGCGCATTCCCGAGACGGTGCCCTCGGGGTTTGCCAGTTCGTCGAACTGCGGTGCGTGTGCGAACACGGGTGTACCACCAGTTCGGTTCGTCGTCGTTCCGCACCGAACACGAGATGGTGACTACGTCTGGCTGGTCACCAACCGTGATCTCGACGTCGGCACTGACATCGAAATCGCTCACCACTGGCTCAAGCGTAGCGCCGTCGCTGGGGCATTGAGACGTCCTATCGGAAGAGAACTGAGTTTCTCCCACGAACGTCGCCACCGACGTTCTCGGTACGACTGTTTACTTCCTTTTTGTCGTCGCGCTGTACAATTAGGAGTGGTAACAAATATAGTCGTCACTCCACGTCGGGCGGTCGGGACTGACCCAGTCGTCCCGACCAGCCTGTTTCGTACGTTTCTCGGACAAATACCGTACAGTGAGCGCTTGGTTCGGCGACTGAGTCGGGCTAATTCAGCCCGACTCAGTATACCTCTCAGTACTGGCAAGACTGAGAGAACAACGGGTAACCGAAAGCTCTGGTCTCTGGCTCCCGTCATACTCTTTGAGCAGCACTGAGCACAGTTTCACGGAGTCAGATCCGATGCAGAGCGTTAGTCGTGAATCCCCATTTCGGCGATTTGCTCTTGGTACCGATTTCGAATAGTGACCTCAGTTACCTGAGCAACATCTGCGACTTCCCGCTGGGTCTTTTTCTTATTGCAAAGGAGCGCAGCAGCGTAGATGGCAGCCGCGGCATACCCTGTTGGCGATTTCCCCGATAACATCCCTTTCTCAGCCGTCGTATCGATGATTTCGTTGGCCTTCGATTGTACTTCATCGGGAAGTTCGAGTTCGGAACAGAAACGGGGGACGTATTTCTTGGGATCAACAGGCTGCATTTCAAGGCCCAGTTCCTTCGAGATGTATCGGTACGTGCGGCCGATCTCCATCCGTTCAACCCGTGAGACGGCGGCAATTTCATCGAGCGATCGTGGAATCCCTTCCATCCGACAGGCCGCATACAGCGTACTCGTGGCCACACCCTCGATTGAGCGTCCTCGGATAAGGTCTTCCTCGAGTGCACGTCGATAGAGGACGCTTGCGACTTCGCGAACAGAGCGGGGAACGCCCATGGCAGAGGCCATCCGGTCGGTCTCAGAGAGCGCAAACTGGAGGTTGCGCTCGCCAGCGTCCTTTGTTCGGATCCGCTCTTGCCATTTCCGCAGCCGATTCATCTGGCTGCGTTTCTCCGAGGAAAGAGACCGACCGTAGGCGTCCTGGTTTTTCCAGTCGATTGTCGTGGTCAGTCCCTTATCGTGCATCGTCTGGGTCGTCGGCGCACCAACGCGCGATTTGCTGTCACGTTCAGCCGCGTTGAACGCCCGCCATTCTGGCCCTCGATCGATAGCCTCCTCTTCTAAAATCAGTCCGCAGTCCTCGCAACTGATTTCGCTCCCATCAGCGCTCCTCGCAAGCGTTGTTGAATCACATTCAGGGCAGCTTCGAACACCCTCTTGTTCAGAGGTTTCTTGCCCTGTTTCAGTATCGCGCTCTTTCTGCTGGGGCAGGCGTTCCATTACCTAGAATAATGTGCTCTGTCGGGTTAAACGCTGGGTACAATACTGAGACAAGAATTATGCGAAATTCCGGCGTTTTAACAGCCGTAAAACGTGAAATGACCGGAACAGGCAGATGAGTGGGTCAGTGGGGTGTGGGTGATCGGGCACCAGCAAAAAGAGAGCACTCGTTTGGTTATGTATGCGAGGAAGGTATCGGAGAAATGCTGCCAGTGAGTGTCTCCTGCATTACACACCTTCCTTGTCAGCATTACGGGCTGCTGTCCAGCCTCGATGGAAAACAGCAAGCTGAGTGCTCGAGTCAAAGGCGGTCCCACTTGGTTCGTGGACGAACACCCGCTTGCCAGGGACTGGTGTCACCAGATCGTTATCGACAAGTTCGGTAACGAGCTTTCGGGCGGCTGTGTCGCCGATATCTGCTGTCACGACGCGAGTTGCATCCCGATCATGGGCAACGAGTCTGGCTTCGAACCGTCTGGCTTTGTTGAAACCCACAATCACTGATAGTTAGGGATGGTCGTGCTGAATACAGAGCATTAGTGCAGCACGGCCGCATCGCTTGTTTCCCACGTTAATCAACGAACAAGAATTCAATCGACTTGTAAAAGTGTCGGTCACTCGTTAAGAAAGAGTAGATAATATGCCATCATCATTCCAAGAAACGCTCCACCGAACACAACAAACCCAACGGCTGTTCCAAGATATCCTCCACCAAAGACAGTGCCAGCCGCGTTTGCAAGCCATCCTGCGATAACGAGTGTAAGTAGCAAGTATGCGATATTTGCTAACCAACGTAGAGACTCTAAGAGATTTTCAATTAACACTTGTTTCGTGATATCCATAAACTGGTCTATGACTCTACAAAATATGATTCTTCTGGTTCCAATCTGTACTGCCGATCATATACTCACAAATCAATCCAGAGTCCGTACCACACTCGCGCCCTGTATTCAGCACGACAATCCTATCACGTTCTGAGGGTTTCAACAGAGCCAATTGTGAGTTGATTACTTGTTGTACTCATCTCTTGCAAAACTCTATAAGCGAAAGCCCGGAAGCGAAGCGGCCTATGGCCGTGAGCAGCCCGGAACGTGGAGGTGGTGGGTGGTGGCGGTGATCGTACCTACCAGCAAAAAAGGGCATGACCGGCTATTCCCACCACGTCTCCCGCGCTGGGAACCGGACTTCCGACCACCGAGTGAGCGCGATTGAACACCGACCGTTGTACCAGTTCTTCGCCGCAGCCCTGAACCGCACCCGTTCGCCCTCGTCGACCAGCGGCTGTCTGCTCTTCCGCCAGACCGTGAACTTCGTTCGCCCCGTCTCGTCCGCAAGCAGCCCAACCTGTTGTTGACTCGAACAGGCTGGCTCCCACAGTTCGATCACACGACCTTCAACGCTGACCTCGCCGCGATTGATCTCCTCGAGTTTCCCAATCGGTACGATCGTCCCTGCCTCGTGGAGCAGCTCCTCTTTCGTCTCCATCACAGCCTCGAACAACTCTGTTCCGTCGAGAACGCGACTGGCGATCCGCTTCGCGATGACCGCCCGACTGTAGCCACCCCGGACGTTGTCAGCCAACCGCTGTGCCTGTTGATTGACTTCCGCCAACTGCTCGCACTCGAGTTGCTCACGGGGATCGCTTCGAGATACCGACCGGCGCTGTTCACGGCGCATCGCTTCGACTTCCTGCCGGGTTCGTCGTGCCCGCCCATTCTGTTGACCGAACTCGGCCTGGGCACTGATGCGCTCGAGTTCCTCCTCTCTGGCCCGGATGCGCTCTTCCTGAGCCAGGGTCGCACCGTAGATTCGCTCGTCGCTCGTGTCGACGATCCCATCAGGGTGGTTCGCATCCACCTTCGCCTGGATTTCCATCTCGACCGTTGCCCGGAACTCCGGGATTTCGTCGACGATGTACTCTGCATCGGAATCGTGCTCCGCTCGAGTGTCCGCCTGTTCGTATGCCTGTTCATCGACCGAAACGACCTTACTGACTGAATTCTTAGTAGACATTGGAATTCTAACTTCCGAAGGCGCTCACTCGGCGTCTTCTTCTGACACCACGACTCTCCAGCCGTGGCTCTCGACATCGACCGACTCATTCACCATGTGCGCTCTCGCTCGCGCCCCACAGGGACGCGAGCGAAGGCGCGACCATCGGGGAGCGCCTCGAGGCGAACGGTGAACGGAGTGAGCCGTGAGCAAGCGGAGGGCGGCAGCGACGAGCGGGGCGGGCCGCAACCGTAGATCAGTCAACCAACTCAACTAGTATCCAGTCAGGGCTCCTCGAGGAACGACCGGGCTCGCTGTACGTAGCTGTTCACGTCCCAGCTGCGGGCAGCGCTGATCTCGTCGAGGTGCATCTGAGCATCAGCAACTGATAACCGCTCAGTTCGAACGAGGACAGAGAGCAAGGTTTGCGTAGTCACAAGCCGGGTATCGGCGAGCGACGCGTGAATCAAACCGAGTTGGTTGAACTCATCGCAGAGACACAGTGCAGCGTCAAGTTCGTTCGCGAGGGTGACAGCAGCGTTCTCGCCGTCGTCAAGCGGAAACTCGGCATCGAGGTCGACCGACTATGTCTCGAAAGAATCATTTTTAACGCCGAGAGGACGGAACGTCGTTGTTCGACGGACTGCGGGACGCGAGAGAACAAGGTCGCGAGTGTGAGAAGACGATCCGGGAGAGGAGCCGCGTGTCGAAAGCATCGAGGAGTCGCTCTCCGACACACGCGAGGAACTGGCAAAGGCGAGTGCCGAAACCGACGCGACGTCCAAACCAAACTCGGCCACCATCGACGACCTTTCGGAACGAGCGTTACAGGTGGACCGCGTCGCTATGGCCCTCTCGGAACTCGACCACGCGTGCGACGTGTTGCGGCCGGAGCTGGATTCTGAGGCTGTCGCGTCAACAGCCGTTTTCCCGGACGAAGCCCGAGCCAAGGGCGACAACGTGACGACGCCACCGGATGCAGGCGACCGCCTGTCAACACGCCTTTCCCGAACGTGAGGTGGCGATCCTGGTGTCGCCGGCAGGCGAGTGAAACGTGGAGTGGTCGAAGGAGTGGCCCCAGGAGATGCTCTGGCAGAAGTTCTGCGCTGAGATCAGCAACGCCGACAGAGAAGACGCGTTCGAGTTATAATGCGTGGTCAGAGACGCAGCGCGAGAACGGTGTGGAGTCGGTGCTTGCCGTCTCTCTCCCGTTTATCACTGTCCGAATTCGAGACCGGGCCGCCTTACTCGTCGTCCGCCACCGGATCGATCCGAGGCAGGTCATCCGCCGGTTCGAATCCGAAGACCTCGCCGTAGAACGCGAGTTCCGATTCTGTGGCACGCTTGCGAGAGTCCGCCCGGCGGAAGCCGTGGCGCTCATCGTCGAACACGAGCAACGAGTGCGGAACGTCGTTTGCGGTGAGGGCGTCGACCATCGCCTCCGCCTGCGAGAGCGGGACCACGGGATCGTCCTCACCCTGCAACAGGAGCACAGGTGCGTCGATGCGATCGGCGTGTTCGACGGGCGAGCGCTCGCGGTAGGTGTCCGCCGCCTCGGGATACGACCCGACCAGTTGATCGAGATAGCGTGACTCGAATTTGTGCGTTAGTTCCGCGAGGCGAGCGAGATCCGCGACGCCGAAGTAACTGGCACCGGCGTCGAACGCGTCGTGGAACGCGAGCGCCGCCAGCACGACGAACCCGCCGGCGCTCCCGCCGCGGACGGCCAGCCGATCGGGATCGGCCCGACCCGTTTCGGCCAGGTGGACCGCAGCGTCAACCGTGTCTTCGACATCGGTGATACCCCACTCGCCGTAGAGCGCCTCCCGATACGCCCGACCGTACCCCGTCGATCCGCGGTAGTTGACGTCCGCGACGGCGAATCCACGGGAGGTGAAGTACTGGATCGTGAGATTCAGCGCCGGAGTCGTCGCGCCGGTCGGCCCGCCGTGAGCGAACACCACCAGCGGCGGGCGTTCGTCCGACGGCGCCTCAACCTCTGGATTCGTCGGCGGGTAGACGTACGCGTGGGACACGTCGCCGTCGCGGGTCTCGTAGCTGACGTGCTCCGGCGTCGCCAGGTACGCGTCGTCCACCTCGAGCGCCGTGCTCCGGCGAACGACCTCCGGATCGTCTCCGGGCGTCCACCGGACAACGCACGTGGGTGTCCGCGGGCCGCCGGCGATGAAGGTCATCGTCTCGCCGTTCGACCTGACGCGTGGGGAGACGGTCTCGAAGGGCAGGTCCGCTACCTTCCGATCCCCTCCCTCAAGAAGTTCCACCCGTTGAGTCCCGTCTTCGGTGGCAACGGCGACGATCGTTCCGTCGTCGAGGACGGAGAACGTCGCCATCCCGAACTGCCAGAGTGGAGCCCCGTACTCGGCGGTGCGTTCGAGCACCGGTTCGGGGGAGCTTCCGTCGAGGGGAACGCGGTAGAGGTTCCACCAGCCGCTCCGATCGGAGGCCACGTACAGGTCGCCGTCGGGAGCCCAGGTCGGCTGAAAAACCGCCTCCGAGTCCCCGCCGAGAACCACGCGTTCGTCAACGAGGGCTCCGTCGTCCATCACTGTCGCGACGTGTAACTCGGTGCCATCCCAGGGCATTCGCGGGTGATCCCACGTGAGCCAGGCGAGTCGATCGCCGTCGGGCGAGAGTCGCGGCGCGGCGTAGAAGTCATGCCCCGATGCAATCACCGCCGGCTCGTCGCTTCCGTCCGCCGCAAGCCGAACCAGCGCGTTCGTCGGCTCCTCGGCGCCGTCCTCGTCAGCCGTCACATCGTGGTTCTCCCTGACGCAGTAGACGTGGCGACCGTCCGAGGCCACCTCGAAGTCGGCGTATCGCAGTCCTCGCTCGCTTTCCGGTGCGGGTGTGATGGCGACCGGGTCGCCATCCGGGGGCTGGCGGTAGACGCGCTGATCGTCAAACGCCGTGAAGAACACGGTGCCGTCGTGGACCGTGAAATCGCCGCCTCCGTACTCGTGGACCAGCGTGCGAACGTTGACTCCGTCGGGTGTGACGCCCTCGATCCCCTCGCCATCGTGTCGAACGATGACGCCGCGACCGTCCTCTGTCGGGCGCTCTTCGCGCCAGTACACCTCATCACCGTCGACTGCGACGTGCCCGAACGTGCGAGCATCGCTCGCGACCACGTCGGCGGAAATCGGCGACGGCCAGGTCCCGTACGGTTCCGTTCGAGTTCCATCATCACTCATGTGGGTCGCCTCTCGTTGCCCAACGAAATATTGATTCATAAAGGTGAGTTCTCCGGTGATCGACCGTCCTGAGGAGGCGAGTCGAACAATTTGTCACTCTCTATCCGAGTTCCCTCCTGCAGTTGTTCTCTCCGAGACGATATCGGTGCTGCGGCGTGGGATCTGCAGGATTGAAATCGGAACTCGATTGATTCACACCCGCATGCATCGATGATCGGTCGGTTGTGTGTATCCAATCTGTCTAACACAAAACTGAAATTCATGCAGTGGTGAATTGAAACAGTCCACCACGTATGCGTGTCTCCTACCAACATGCGAACGTTCACAGCGGTAACGAATCGACGCTCCTGCGCTTCACCACAGAGGATGGCACGCGTGCGTGTGTTCTCGTCGATGCTGGCGACAATGTCGACGTCGAATCCATGCTCGGCGACGACGAGTACCTGAACGCAATTTTGCTCACTCACGCCCACATTGATCACTACCAAACACTCGCGAGAAACGTTCACCACAGCGCTTCGATATACACCTCACCTGCAACGGCGACAGTCCTCGAGCAGTCGTTACCCGAAGCCCAGAAGGACAACAACCTCGGCGATATCTCGGTTGCACTCGACGCTCTCGAACCGATCGACGACTGGACGTCGATCCTCTCCACACTCGAGGTCCGACCGGTTGCAGCTGGACACACCCCTGGTGCTGCCGGATTCATACTCAGATTTCGCGACGAGAACTCGAGTGACGACCCTCTCAGCGGCGAACAACACCTCCTCGTCACCGGCGATTTCACGACGCGACCGTGTGCCGGGTATCCTGGACTCGAGACCGCGTACCCGTTCGATATCGACTGTGTGTTGCTAAACGTCTCGAACGACGATTCGTACACGGCCGCACTCAACGAGTCACTCGAGACGGTACTCGAGCGTGCGTTCGCCGGTTCGAGAGTCGTGGTCGCAACGAGTTCGCTCACCGGCGTACACTACGCGACGCTCCTCGCTCGCGTTGCAACGGAACTCGAGCGCGAGTTACCGATTACCCTCGTCGGGCAGGCTGCCAAACTGTACACTGCACTCGAGTACGACGAGCCATCAGTCACGCCTGTTGAAGTGTTCGAACGACCTGCGGAGGTACTCGAGGACGGTGGCGTGACGATTACAGGCCCGGAGTCGGCGACGACTGGGAGTTCTCGGCGACTGCTCGAAACAGTTGGCGACGATCCAGGAGCGCTGTTTCTCCAACTCGCGACAGGAAACGGCGACGGTATCCCGAATACCCAGTGTACGACGCAATCGGTTCGGCTATGCAATCATCCCACACTCGAGACGATCGACGACGTCGTCCGCTCACTCGCTCCGATCGAGGTCGTGATCAAACACGCAAGAGGCGAGACGCTCAACCGGTTTCAACGCCGCTTCGATCGGTGTTTCACCTGGGGGACGAACGATCAGGACATCCACCGACTCTACGAAGATGGACGCTGGAACGCGCCCGGGTGGATCCCGGACACGACTGCAAGTCAGATCCGCAGACGACACTGGGAGGCGGTACAGGAACAATCTCTCGAGGCACCTACCACACTGGATGTCAACCGGCGCGAACCGATCACTCTCGAGGCCGAAGGCGTCAACCTCGACGTCCTCGAGGAAACGTTTGTACGGACTGTGGCAGATCCATATGCGTCGACGGACTCCGATGGTGTGACAGCTGACACTGAGACGCTTCCTGCAGAAACGGAATCACTCGAAGAACAGTCGCTTGAGGCAGAACTCCTCGCTCGACTCGATGCGATCGATGCGAAACTCGAGTGTTCCGAGGAGACAGTTAGAGCTCGTGTGCTGAGTGGCGGAGAGGATGAGCAGTTCCTCCAACTGCTGGATCAGGCAGAACTCGAGGCAGGAGAGGTCATTGAATTATCGATCAAATCAGCGTAGACCGCATCGATGCCGGTATAAGTCCCGAACTGGAGTACTGCACGCTCATTGCTTGCATCCAGTTCATCAGTCTCGGCAGTCTGAATGAACTGGAGCGTGTCCTCTCGGAGCTGTGCTCGATCGCCGACGGTGATGTGAAGCGTGGTCATGTTCGGGTGTATTGGATGTGTATTGTATCTGCTGTCAATATAGTAGCCACTGCAAGTCAATACACACCTGATCGCCAGCCTGCTCGGCGATCAGTGTGTAACTAGTTGCAGTTGTTACCATAGTAGTCAGTCATCTCTTGCGGATGGCTTCCCTCGTTATGGTATTTCAACTTCAGGTGGTGTGCAACTGATTCAACACCTGGAAAATCCTCAATTAGATCAAAATCGAGGCACTACCGCCTACTCTAGAATGTCGAACACCTCGACTGCTTTGTACTCCTTCCCGCGCTCTTTGCCAGTCACTTCTTCGATGAGGCCATCCGATTCGAGGTCGTCGACGACCTTGTAGGCAGTTCGGCGTGAGACATCGAGATACCCCATGAGATCTGGTGCCTTAAAATACGGATACTGAAGTAGATGCCGAGCGAACGTGTCCGTATTCGTGCTGCCTGGGTACTCTTTCTCGTAGCGCTCTTGGAGATCGCGGAGTCGGTGCGTCCGGTCGTACGACGTCTCGGCTTGACTTCGGAGTCCTTCGAGGAAGAACGTGAGCCACTCGTCCCACGCACCGTCCTCACTCACCGCACGCATCCGCTCGACGTACT
This sequence comes from Natrialba magadii ATCC 43099, assembly GCF_000025625.1. Taxonomy (NCBI): domain Archaea; kingdom Methanobacteriati; phylum Methanobacteriota; class Halobacteria; order Halobacteriales; family Natrialbaceae; genus Natrialba; species Natrialba magadii. The sequence continues at coordinate 231,357 of NC_013924.1, forward strand.
CGACTTTGTGCCGATTAAAGTACGCGCTCGGGAAGATGTATGGACTTTCGAGGTATCCTTCGCTCGCCAAATACAGAATTATGAGTAACCGACCGAGTCGACCGTTCCCATCCGAGAAGGGGTGAACCGTCTCAAAGAAATAGTGGATGATGCCGGCGTCGACGAGCGGATGGTACTGCCCACCCATCTGAATGTACGACTCAAGTGAGTGCATGAGTCCAGTGAGCTCCTCCGGAGTCGGTGGGACGAACGGACGCTGTCCTGGCTGTGGGCTAGTGGGATGAACCATATGGTCGCGGAAGTCACCGACGACGTCACCCTCGTTTCGGACATCCTCGAGCAGCATCGAATGGAGTTCTTTGATAAGCGAGAGCGTGATCGATGTCCCACTCTCGATTCTGTCGAGCCCGTATGTGAGGGCAGTCTCGTAATTGAGGGCCTCTTTCAGGTCTTTCTCGATTGTCGTGCCAGCCCCGCCTGCAGGGTGCTTTGTGTGGTACGCTTCGACGTCTTGATACGCGACGTCTGCCCCTTCGATACGTGCTGACTCGACGGCCTCGATACGTATGAGAGAGGTGTAGAGAACTGCGGAGAAGTCGACTGTCGAACTGATACCGTCGACACGACCGATTTGATACGCTGCATCGGCCACCAGATCGTGTGTTTGGTCGGAGAGTTCGAGCTTCGGTTCTACTGGGAGCGGCTCCGGTGAATAGTATGGGTTCGGATGATAGGGGACGTATTTTCCCGGCGCATTATCGGGCAGCTCTTTCGTGGGCATTTCAGTGATACCACTATCTGCTTCTATTGGTATAGTTGGTTTTATAGTAGATATACGTAGGGGCTGTGCGAACTCTATCTTGGAAGATCTACCGCGAATAGTATACGTGCGAACGCCGGAACGAGATCTATGTATAGTAATCATATAAATGGGTATACTAATACCGAGGGGTTCTGGGCTACTGTGTTACGATAGCGCTGCTGTTGCACATTTACCGATACCCATTGACATCTTCAGGTGTCTCCTCCAGTAGGCATCTCTCGGTTGTTCTCAACATGTGCTAGAGCCATAGTGTCTCTATGCGTTGCTCTATTGCCGTGAGGACGGTAGAATATACTTCGAGTGGATGGAGCGACGGGAGTTCGAGGTCGGTAATTTCGGTGACAGACGGTGGCTTGTGGAAGTGCAACCGGGCGTTATGCGTGTTAGGGTGCCGGTCCCAGCGACACTCCCAGCGTTCCCCGTTCTCGTGCCCTTCGACGTAGTGGACCGAGAAATCGCCAGTCGTGAACCACCGAATGCCAAGACGGGCTGCTGTCACTGAGTCCGGGTATCGTCCAGCGTCGAGCAGTCCACGAAGCAGCCGAGGTTCGTAGGAGTCCGGGTCAAACGCAGTCTCCGCCACGAGTGAATCCGACGACAGGTGTCGCTCCAGTAGGCGCAGTGTCTGTCGATCCGGTAGGCCTGTCGAGTGTGGCGCCGAATCCTTCGGTGGCTAGCTCATTTACGCCGGAATCAAATGCCCGTCGTTCTGGGAGAGCTGGCGAGCAAGCTCGTACAGCCTGATATCCCGGATCACGCCCTGCCACTCGCTGACTGCGATCATCCGCTCATGGATGGTTTCGTGATCACCGTGGTCAAACACGTTGACAGTCGTTGGGTCGGTCGTCTCGAACTGTGATTCGTATTCCGTCCACTGCGCTTCAATGGAACACGTGTAGCCGATATCACGGACTGGGCCTAACGAACCCCTCCCCCCTTTTTCGAGTTGTAAACTCGTGACGACGGGTAGGGGGTGAACAGGAAGAGGGACTGCAAAACAGCCGATTGTGGCAGATACACGCGATAGAAGACCTGAAAATCCATTTCTCCAAATTACAACTAGGAAAGTGAATGTTTATGATACATTATCCAATCATATCTTCAATGAGTACAAAAGAAACCAATCATCTAGCCCAGCTAGAAGATTGGAATTTCTGGGTATAGAGAATATCCTCATCTCGCACATAGTCCCAATCCCGAGAACTATCAGGTTTCATCGCCTCTACGTCCTATTTTGTGAACTCCATTCTCACTCCATGGGGTCTGGAGTGGTCTGCACCCGGCGACTTACAACTCGAAAAAGGGGGTAGAATGTTCGAGTACACCACACGAACTTCACCAACCACCATGTTTGTTAACCAATATCACCCTCATTTGTGAACTGCTCCTACGAGCGTTACCCTTTCGCGACAATTCTGGTGCTTACTACTCGAAAACGGGGGGTGAGTGACCTTAGAGATACGACGTTCTATAGCATGTTGATGTGCTGTCTCCTCTCCCCCTCCGATTTACAGCTCGAAAATGGGGGGTGGATCTCACGATTTTTTAATCGTCGTCGGTCTCCTCGATGAGGACGTCGTGGAGAAACCTCCTGCCGTTCGGGGACTTCTGGTATTAAGAGCTTCTCAATCACGGCACCCCTGGTGGTAGACCATTCACACTGAGGGGTGTCGGTAAACCGATCCCATTCACACTCTGGGGGGTGTCGTCTGCTGAGGGTTCAATGGTGCTGAAACAAACCTTCGGCTCTGTTGAAATCCTCAGAGAGTGATATGTTTCTGTGGTCGCGCTGAATATATCGCGCGAATCGGTCACTACTGGTGATTGATTAAGTGCCTCGAATACGAGTGATAAGATATGCCAGAAATAAATCCTCCACCGCTCTTCGAAAAGAAATATGAAGGGCGACCACCAGTAGATATTCTCGGTCTTGTAGCTGGATTAGTAGTGTTTGCAGGCTTCTCATTCTTGTTTGCGGCATTATCCCAGTTATCGGGGCCGGTTGTTGAAACTGGGATCAGTCCCCAAACTGTCGCCGCTCTCCAATGGAGTGGGGTAGGAATTATCCTTGGTGTATTGGCGATCTTTGTGTATCAACGAAGGCCTATCGGCTGGTACGGAACACTCGTAGCGGCGATAGCTGGGGCGATTCAGGCATTGAGACTAGATATTCCATTTGGGTCGGTTTTGATCATCTACCTATCTGTTCCGCTGGTCGTGCTCACTCTCCTGTTGGTACGTCGTGACATGTTTTTGGGTCGGTAGATACGCAGTTCGTGTGACCAGTTCTTTCACCTTATCGGGGTAGAAACGAACGCCAGTCTCGTGCTGCATCTATCCTCTGTATGCAGCACGACGCACGAAACCTATCATCACTTGAGAATTTCAACAGAGCCAAACCTTCGGCTCTGGTTCAATCTCGTCTATTCGTCGGGACTGACGGGGCCTTTATATTGAGATCGGATTTTTTCTCCGTCTCGCCACTGCCAGTAGTAGTAGCGATTGTCGTTGATTTCTTTTATCGTGATCGTCGCCTTTGCAGGGACGTCGTCTGGAAGGTCTTCGGGGCGATCATCGACGTCGTCCTCACGACTGACGGGAGCAATGTTGACCACGAGACCGAACACGAGTTCTCGACTGATGCGTCGGAGCTCCTCGAAGAGAAACCAACTGACGATGACGACACACAGGCCTCGTTCACCCACCCGGTTGACGTGGCTACAACACCACTAGCTGGCTAATGACCAAGACCTACATCGCAACCCTCGATCGGATCGTCGACGGACAAACAGCCGTGCTCTTGTTCGAAGAGGACGACGAGACGGTTGACCAACTCGACGTCGACGTAACGACGTTGCCACCGGAGGCTCAGCACGAAGGGGCAGTTCTCGAGATCGCTGTCGAAGCAAACGAACTCTGCGAAGCCGAATACCTTCCTGAAGTCACACAGTCTCACAACGAGTCTGTACAGGAGCGCCTCGACCGGCTATCAACGAAATTGTCTGAAAAAGACTGAACTGGTTACAATCTTCACCGGAGTAACCACCTGAACCCACCAGCACAACTGTATGATCCTCCAGATCCGGATTCCTGAAGAGTAAACGAGTGTGACTGGCCACGGCTCCCGCAACTGATGGTTCGAGATGTGACGTGTTCTCGTTGGGACCCACGCTCATTGACGTACACTGTCACATCTTCCGATGACCATCCGTCAACGAAACCGTGTTTAGTCTCGCCGGGTTCGACGACGAACGTCTGTGTGTTGACTCCGTCGTCGACGAGCGTCACGTTTTGGTAATATCCTGCCCAGACGAGATCTTCGTACGTGGCGAGTTGACGCTCGCCGTCATCGGTCGTCACCTCGAAGTTGAGGTAACCGGCGGCGTCCTCGTCTGGGACGGTGTGTGCAGTCACGTAATGGGTCTCGTTGTCTTGGTTTTCCAGAGTGACCGTCGGTTCGGGTGTACCGACACCAATCGCGAGCGCTACAATGAAACTAGCTAATACGAGGGCGCCTCCGAGGAGGAGAAGGCGACGGGGGACCATGGGTTAGCGTGTTCTTCCGTCAATAAAAATACCACTCTTTCTACAGAGAAAACAGGTCGAGTATTTCGGTTGTCGACCTCGAGGAAGGTAAAGGTATACGGGCGCCAGCGAACCGAGCGTTTCTATAAGATCGGTAGAATCAATTAGAACGGAATACTTGTTGGGGAACAGACTCGAATGCCCTCCAGACGACGCGTTCTCATCGGAGCCACCACTCTAACGATTGGTGGGTGTGTCGCCGCCGTCACCGGACGGTCGGCGAAGACGATCACAGCAAACCATGACTGGCCGATGGCTCAGTACGACTCGGCAGGCACCGGATACAACCCGAACGTCTCGGGGCCGACATCTGCTGTCGAACTTGCGTGGGTCTACGAGACGCCGTCGTGGTTCCACGGGGCAAGTGCCCCGATCCGGCTCGGTGATACCCTCTATGCGACCGGAACAGGCGTAGTTGCAGTTACCGTTACTGATGGTACCGAACGGTTCGTCCGACGAGGTCCATACACGTCCAGCTTGGCCGCTGTCGACGCGGAGCCATATCGAACGCCGACGCTTGCCGTCACGTCTACCGGTGGGATATATGGCGTGAACGCCGGCGGTGGGGTCGAAATCCCAGGAACCAATCGTGGAATCGGCAGTGAGCGCTGGGAAGGTCCGCCCCAGGGAGAATATCGGCCAACGGTCGATCACCTCCCGACGGTCGATCCAGTCGCTCACGATGGGACCGTATACGCGCCTGTCGTCGGAACTAACGATATCGCTGCGATGAATGCGACAGATGGATCCGTCCGCTGGCGTGTTACCGTCGAGGAAGACGACGTCATCTCGGCATCGTTCGGGCGACCGACGATCAAGGATGGAACACTGTTCGTCGCGAACTGGCCAAACCAGGTCTCGGCCTACGATCTCGAAGACGGGACGCTGCACTGGGAGCGAGAGCGCGCCGATCAGATGCAACTCTGTACGCCAGCGACAGACGCGGGAATCATCGTCACGTCACGGAATGGTGTCGCATTGCTCGATACCGACGATGGAGAACCCATCTGGGAGCGTGATCTAAACGGGAACGCAACTGGAGGGACGGCGGCCGTGGCAGACGAGACGGTGCTGTTGAGCGACGGGAACGATGAGTTCCACGCGCTCGATCTCGAGACGGGCGAATCCCATTGGTCGATAGACTTCCAGGATGAGACGCAACCAGTCGTCGCTGACGACATCGTCTACGCCGTCGAGCGGGGGAAATCGCTTCGCGCGTTCGAGGTGAACACCGGAACGGAACGGTTCAGATACGAGCCGGAGGAAGTCCCACTCTCACCACCGATTGTCGGTGATGGCCGATTGTATCTGACGAATCGCCACCGCGTGATCGCTCTGGAGGAATCAACGTGACTGGACCGCAAGACTCGAACGTGGTATGGGCGGTTCGCCGGATGGTCCGTTGAACACCACCTCCAACGACCAGTCATCCCAGAGTGATGACGACCCACGGGCCGTCGCAACAATTCTTTCCAGTTTTCGATCGGAACCAACAGTTTGGATACCGTTCCTCGTCGCTGGCTGTCTGCTTTGGTTGGTCGATGTGCTTCGCGAGCGGGACTCACTCCCGGTACAACCGTCGGGCTCGGCGTCGACACTCGAGATCACCTACTCCCTGTATCCGGTCGCTTGAGGCAGAACTCCTCGCTCGATGCGATCGACGCGAAACTCGAGTGTTCGAAGGAGACAGTCAGGGCTCGCGTATTAAGTGGGGGAGAACGCGACCGCTTTCTCCACCTTCTGGATCCGGCAGCACTCGAACCGGGAGAGATTATCGAGATAACGGGTAAGACAGCTTCACACGGCGAGTAGCCGAAAAGCTGATCACGTCGGCAGGGTTTCCAATCGACTGACCTATACACCATCCTCACGAAACCGGACTAGATCGACATCGATCGGAAGCGCCTCAAAGTCGTCATCAGCACCGGTAATAAGTGTTGCATCCCTCTCGTGGGCGAGTGCAACGCCATGAGCGTCCGCGAACGAAATGTGACCGTCTGCCTTCACTTCGGCGGCAAGTCGCCAGTCAGCTCGTTCGATGTGAATTCCCCCCCGCTCGAGCGCACGGAGATCGCGATCGGCAGTCCGAAGTGAGTCTGTCGTGGGTTTGTCGTCGACTCCTTCGAAGCGGGCAACCAGATAGAGGACTTCACTAGCGTTGGTCTCTGCCAGCAGCCCTTCGACATCCCCGTCACGAACGTCTCGAAGATTCGCTTCGACGACGCTCCGACCTGGCTCGTCGTAGAGATATGCGATGATCGCTTCGGTGTCAAAGACGTACCGGTCGCTCATTCATCCTCCGAGTCAGCCGGTCGGAGTCGGTCAGCACGGACCTCTTCACGCCGGCGTTCCTCGTCTTTCAGTTCACGAACCCGCTCGAGCACGTCGCCACGCTTGCGGTCGGTGTCGGCGTGAATCCCACCTAACTCTTCGAGTGACGGGATTGGTTCGACGATGATCCGCTCGTCTTCCTCGTAAATGAACACCTCACCAGGGGTGTCGATCCCAAACTTCTCTCGGAGCGTCTTCGGGATCGTTGCCTGTCCCTTCTGCGAGACGCGTACTACCTCTGGGTCTCGAGTACTACTCGACATGATATGTTGTACTATGGATCCAGTGTACTACTAACTGTCGGTGAAAAACCTCCCGGCCCATCCAATGTCTTTACTCGGGGGGATCGGACTCTGCTTGGGTGCCATTTCCTTCGTCTAGGGAAGAAAGATCCATCTGATCGTGGACATCCGGAAACAGATGCGTGAAGAAGGGATCATGCGTCCGGCCACCAGTCGGCACTGGCTCGAGCGCATAGATAGACTGTCACACCGGGTGCGTTCAATTCCCCCGCGCCTCCTTGGGGGTCGAAAAACTATCCCCAGCTGTTACCCTCTGGTGTTACTGATCGGCTTTGCTCTCAAGAACAGCAACGATATCGGATAGATCGAAGAGGCGAAGGTCATCACGCTCGTCTGCAGCTTCCTCAACCGAGCGTTTGAACCCGGATCGGCTGAATAAGGCGAGTTCATACGTCGGCTCACCGCCTGTGGTGGGCGTCCAGTCGATGTGCTCCACGTCGTCTTCGAGGTCAGCGAGTACGTCGTAACCGAGGGGAGTGTTGGTGAATTTCACTTCGCCAGCGATCAGCGTTGACTCGTCGGTTGGTGCGACGACATCAACTTCCCGGCCCTTGTACCACCACTGGCTTGGCACCTGTGTGAGCTGGTAGTCTGTATAGAGCGCCGGCACCGCTTGGTGACAGAGTGATTCGAACGTTTCGCTGACGAAGTCGGGCAATTCCGGTTCGATGAGATCCGTGTAGGCGTTCTCGCCGTAGAGTTCGTACTGTCCCCCGCGGCCGTAGAGATAGCGAAAGTAAAACCGGAACACGGGATCACGGATTTGGTATCGCGTCCGCTTGCTGCGTGCCGGGTCTGCGAGTGCTGGATGGTGTTTCTCGATGATCTGAAGCGTTTCCAGCCGGTCGAAGTAGTACGACGTGTTGGTGCTCTCGATGCCGGCTCCCTGGGCGATCTCGTTTCGACTGCGGTTCCCGCTGGCCATCGATTCCAGGACGGAGAAATACGTGTTCACCTCATTGAGCTCCATCTGGAGGACGGTTTCGGGCTCGTCGTGGAGTGGGCCATCCGGGTCGCACAACAGCCGCGTGATGTTCTCTCCGAGGCTCTGTGATGGATCGAGAGGGCTGAGATATCGGGGTGTGCCGCCGAAGACGCCATAGACGAACACCCGTTCTTCGGGATCATACGTCGGCACGAACTCTTGGATGGAACGAAACGGCAGCTGGGTGAGTTCGAGGCGGCCATTCGGTGTCTGGGACACCCGTCCGTAGAGTGGCGCACCGCCATCGAGGACATGGGTATGAATCATGCCGATTGCAGAGCCTGTGAGTACGAGCGTCGCCTGACTCTCGTCGACAGCTGTATCCCACAGGTGTTGAATGACCGACGGAAGCCCCTCGTTCGATTCAATGAGGTACGGGAATTCGTCGATGACAATGATGGCGTCTCTGTCGGTGAGGTACGTTAAGAGCGGTTCCCATTCCTCTTTGACGGCTGTGATGTCTGGATAGGTCGTCGCTGCTGCCTCGACGAATCGCCTGAGCTGTGTCGTCGCTGTTCCTTGGACTGCCTGATAGTACACGGCATCGTCGCGGTCGGCAATCGATTGGCGGACGAGTTCGCTCTTGCCGATCTGGCGGCGCCCATAGATAATTGCGAGTTCTGCAGCGTCACTCTCATAGAGGGCCTGTAACCGATCGAGTTCATCGATACGATTGACGAACTGGTCCATACTTCCAGTCGTGGTGGGAGATACATACGTGTTCCGAAGTTAGGGGCAGGACTATAATAGTTTGAACTATAATAGTCTGAGCTATAATGGAGGGTAGTAGCTAGTCGCTCCACTACATCGCAGCAAATTCTTCACCGGAATCAGGGGGGGATATTCGATGATGCTCCGGTGTGCACCGAAATCGCTAATTGTTGTTTGGAGCGCGTCGACGACAGTCGCTCACTAGATAAGAATGATGGAACATCCCCTCCCCACTATTTCCAGTAACGCTCTTGTGTAGCACTTTGTTGATTTCACAGCGTAGCTTTGACAGCGTGTTCGAGTGCCTCTCGCCCTGGTTTCCGCAGTAGTTTTCGTCGAAGTTGGAACGCTCGGAGATACTGTGTGAGCTTATCTTTTGAGATGCCTCGATGAGGCGAGAGCCACGGTCGCAGCAGCGATCCGTGGCTCTCGCAGGTGTTGACGTGAACGTCTTCGTCGGCGTATTCGCCGTCGCCGTGGACGACGTATTCGCGGTCGAATGCGTCGTCCTCGGCCAGCGGATCGTAGGCACGAAATCCGTCCGTGTAGATGGTCAGTGGCTCCTTCTCGCGGTTTGCGAGAAGGAGCCGAATAGTCGATTCATCGGCGGATTTCGCTGGGATCACGTACCGATCGCCGGTACCACGATCGACGATCGTGAACACCGGCGGTTTGTCCTGCTCGTACGATCCTCGTCCACGCGTGGACAGGCCACGCGAGCGCGACTCTTGGTCGCGCTCGCGGCCTTTCAACCCTGCAGAAACGTAGATCTCGTCGATTTCGACCGGCCCGACGAGGTCGAGTGACCGGGCGTCGAGCGCCTTCGTGAAGCGCTCGACGCGCTGGTAGATCGTTTTGTACTGAACATCGATCTCTAGCTGAAGTTGGCGAAGACTCGTGTTAAACCGGAGAAATGCGTAAATCGAGAACAGCCACTTCCTGAGCGCGACCTTCGAATGGGCAAAGATCGTGCCGGTCTTGTCGTTGAACGTGCGGTCGCAATTCTTACAGAGATAGCGCTGAAAGTGCCCATAGCTGCCGTTCTTGACCGTCAGGTCAGAACGGCAGCGAGGGCAAGTAACACCGTTACGCCAGCGAACCTGCTGCAACAGGTCCGCTGCGACCGATTCCGACCCAAACACATCTAGCGGAATCATGCCTAACGGACACCGCTGACGCGGTGTCCTTGCTCTCTTCGATTCCACAGCGACAGCTGAGCAGTATCAACAATCTCCTACAGAAGAGCGTCCAGTAAAGTTCTACGAAAGAGAGTCATATAGTGGAGGAGAACTCTAAATTAGTGAAATGTTTATATTTGTGCCGTCCAAGCTAGTCCGTAGGAGAGTTAGAGATAGGTTTATTTTGGATCTGTTTCAGTGGAGGAAAATGGCGCCACAACTTAGCAGACCCTTGTTACTAACTTTACTGGAAACAGTGGGGGAGAGTGGATGGGATACGATCCTCACTTCATTGTGTAAGTGTATTAGCGGAAATGGTGGTGTCTGACTCTCGTTAGACGGCTTGCACAGATTAACCAACAAGTGAGCGTGTTTCCGTCTTCTGTTGGTTAATTTGCTTCGTGAGTAAAACGCCGTTCTAACCGAGATCGATGAACAACTGGGATCAGTATTCCCAACTACCACACCACTGTTTCCAGTAAATCGATGTCTCCCCGACCAACCAACCAACCTAAACAGGGACTAATTCTCTGGACCGACTGGGCCTTTGTACTTTGAGCGTATCTTTTCACCATCCCGCCACTGCCAGTAGTAGTAGCGGTTGTCGTTAATCTCCTTCACTGTGATCGTGGCCTTCGACGGGACGTCATCTGGACGGTCCTCTGGTTGCTCCTTGATCTGGTTGTTCCCTTCGTTTTCCGCTAGTCGTGCTTCTCGCTCGTGGTACTCCGCGAGCTCCTCGGTATACCTGGCGACGTGCCGAAGGAGTTCAGGCGAGTAGTCGTTGAGTGTATCGACGACGTCGGCGGGAAGCTCCTGTGGGGGTGTCGGTGGCTCGTAGGACATGGTAACTCAATCCGCGTTAACCAACAAGGGCGTTACTACCGTAGGATTGTTGGTTAAGTCTGTGTGAGACGGCTCTCGTTCAACTCTCGCCTCCGGTGTAACACAGCACGAAACATGTATTTCAACGAGTTTAGAGTAGTGTTACACCGTGCTGCGACGAATCGAACTCGAGACGGAACACGAGTTCTCGACTGATGCGTCGGATCTCCTCGAAGAGAAACCAGTTGACGATGACGACACACAGGCCTCGCTCACCCACCCGATTGACGTGCCTGCAGCACCACTAATGGGCTGATGGGAGAAACCTACACCGCGACGCTCGATCGGATCGTCGACGGACAGACAGCGGTGCTCTTGCTCGAAGAGGACGACGAGACCGTCGACCAACTCGACATCGACGTAACGACGCTGCCACCGGAGGCTCAGCACGAGGGGGCAGTTCTCGAGATCGCTGTCGAAGCGAGCGAACTCTGTGAAGCCGAATACCTTCCTGAAGTCACACAGTCTCGCAAAGAGTCTGCACAGGAGCGCCTCGATCGGTTGTCGATGAGATTGTCTGATCGAGACTAACCAAAGACCGAAATAGCGTCAACGCGAATGTCAACGCAAGATGGGAACGGCTGATGAGCAGATCCGTGTGAGTAATACGGTGAAACGCGAACTGGAGAAACGGAAGCGCGAAGGCGAGAGTTACAACGATGTCCTTGAGCGTGTGCTTGGCGAGAAAGTCGTGGGCGACTTCTACGACGGATTTGGTCGCTGGTCTGACGAGGAAGCACAGAGCGTCCGCGAGGCGCGCCAGAAAGCCAAAGAGAAGCGGAAAAAGCGGATGCGACGACGAGCCGAGAACAGCGCATGAAGGTCCTTGATGCGTCGTTTCTGATCGACTATCTGGATGGTCTTGGGGAGACCCGCGACTTCTATGAATCCGCAGGTGGTGCTGATGTCCGCTGGGTAATGCCCGTCCCAGCGTACGCAGAGGTCCTTGTTGGTGAAGGGAATCTTCCGAACGGCGATGTCGACGGAGCACGTGCAGACCTCTCTTGGGCCGAAGTCTACACTGTTGATGAGCAAACGGCGACACTGGCAGGCGAGATTGCAGACGAAATCGCGCCTGGAGGTCCTTACCTCGATGGGCCAGACGCGCTGATTGCAGCTGTAGGTCGCGAACTGGACGCGCCTGTCGTCTCTGGAGACGGTGAGCTCACGCACACAGAGACCAAAAAAGTCATTCAGGTCGAAGAGTACAAAAACTGACTCACCACTCTCTTTCAGACCACTTTCGTTTCTACCGATTATTGAGCTACCCACCGCTAAAGCGGTGGGATTCAGCGTGGACTCCCGTTCTGGCCTCAGGTGAGGCAGAAGAATAGCCTCCGTTCACGTTCACCATCCCGCTGTTCAAGCGCACGCCCAAGGGTGCGCCTCCATCGCTGCCAGTTTGGTTGCGACGGAGATACCGCAAGCCGATGTTCTTCGCGGCGTTGTAATCCGCGTGGTTTTCGTACCCACACTTCAGGCACTCGAACTCCTCGCCAGCACGGTTGTCAGGGTGCGTGAACCCGCAGTGCGAGCAACGTCGTGACGTGTTCTCAGGGTTAACCTGCTTCACATCGATGCCGTATTCCTCGGCTTTGTACTCGACGTACTCGTACAGACGGTCGAACGCCCACTTGTGCCCCCACGACGCGCCAGTCCGCTCACGGATGTCGGTTAAGTCTTCAAACGCGATGACTGCACACTCGTTTTCACGAGCTTCAGCGACGAGTTCGTTGCTGATGCGGTGCATCATCAGTTTGAATCGTCCTTCTTCCTTCCGTCCGACTGACTGGATGTTCTCGTGCGCCCAGCGCGTCCCGCACTGCTGGAGTGAACCACGTCGCTTTTCATACTCGCGCCGCCAGTGGTCGAACTCATCGCCCGTCCAGAACGTGCCCGTCGAGGTGACGGCGAGGTTGTTCACGCCGAGGTCAACCCCGAGAACCGTTCCGTTCCCAGTGGTTTCCTGTTCCGACGTGTCAGCCTCCACCCCCTTCTTGCAGTGGATGTGAAGCACCCAGTTGCCGTCACGGTAGTGTAGTTCCGCACCCGTCGTTTCGTACTCGTCAGAGAAGAGGTACTCCGAGTGCGGCGTGTCACTATCCTCGTCAGGCAGTACGTAGTCGGCTTCGATGCGACCGTCTGTGGTGGCGAGGCTCACGTGGTCGTCGTGGAAGGTGGCTGTTCGGTGGTCGTAAACGACGTGTGGGCTGGTGAACGTGGGTTTCGACGCTTTCTTGCCGTGTTTCCAGCGTGTGACGACGCTTTTGCAGGCTTCGGCGGCCTTGTTCCGAGCGGCTTGCACCAACCCGCCGTTGAACCCGTCCGTTTTCTCGCGTACGTCGTCGTAGGTTTCGTCGTCCAACGTGGTTTTGCTGCTGGTGACGGACTCGCCTTCGAAGGCGTGGTCAACGACGTACTGTGCCGACCAGAGGAACGTGTCTACGGTGTCTTCGAGGAGTACGGCGTCGTCGCTGTCCACGTCGAGTGCAACGGGGACGGTGCGCCGTACCTCCATATGTCATATGTAGAACTAGTATTTCTTAAACATTAGGGGGTCGGCCTGTCACTGTAGCGTGGTTTGATTCAGCAGTGACAGATTCATCCCACGGCTAAAGCCGTGGGTTTTCTCCTGTATATCGTATAAACTGACCGATCACTCCCTTCGCAGATCGACTCCCAGTTCGTGCTACAGTCGCGCGCTGTATTCATCACCGCATTTCTGACGAATTCTATGAATGATTGAAGCAAAACTGTGGCTTGCCCTGCTAATACCTAACACTCTGAGAGAAGCCGCGATACTGTTGCGGTGCCGCATCAACACCACTACGGGCATGACGGGATACCGATACGAACGTGTCTCAATGGTGACATCCCCTCTAGATTTTCGCGGTAATCATCCTTACGGTGGGTTTGACGCACTATTCAGCTGATCGACGTCGTCGTCCTCGTACGCTGCTCGCCACATCGCATGGACTGCACGAGTGACGAGTGACACTTCGGTCACGTCGATACAGGACGGTTCGGCTGCCGTCGTGGTGGCCTCGGGAGGAGGATGGAAATGAATTTCGGGTGAGTGGCTCTGTTGAAATCCTTAATGAGTGATATGATTCAGCAATCAAACTGAATACAGAGCGCGAATGCCGCATGGCAAATTGATCAAATTGTGTAGTCAGACCGGTTTCTATGTCAAAAAATTCATTACCCGCGTTAGTTAAGTGAGTGAATGATGAGGAAGTGGAAAGAAGTAAAACGGGACCTCCAAGCTGCGGGCTATAGGGGGTTTGAATTCGACAGTGGTGAGACTGTCATACCAGAACTGCGAGGTAAGTGGGTCGTCGGAAAGATCACGCCCAAAGACCATTTCGATGGTGAAGATCAATCGCTCTGGCAGCAATTAACTAGCTTGCTAGGAGGAAGCAACGTCGTTGCATGTGCTGGCCCAGCGGACGTTCCCGACCCCATCCGAATCATCGCTGACCGGTACGATCTGAACGTCGTGATTGTTAGCGTCTCTTCAGAGTACATCCGTATCGCTCTCTGCGAACCGCCTGAGAATAGCCTACCCAGCTAATGATTCGACCGTCTCGTTCCGTGTCAGTACCGATGCAAGACAAACGGTACTGAATTTATCCTCTATATTCAGCACGACGCCCGAAACCTATCACCACTTGAGGATTTCAACAGAGCCGGGTGAGTGTGTATTCGGGTGCCGATCGAATCGCCAGTTGACGTCTTCGCCGTCGACGTAATGAAACGAATACATCCCCAGTTCGCTCCACTGGATATCGAGTCTCGCAGCGTCGGCGTCTCCAAGACCGTCGCTGAGACTGATCTGCAGTTCCGTGGGTGCGACGACGTCATCGTACGAGGTTGCGTCGACTAACGGCTCAAGCTCGAGCCAGAGGTCACGAATCCGCTGGAGCGCTGGGAGATAGAACAGCGCGACGACGTCGAGTTTTCGCTCTCGCTGGATGGGATTCGTTGCGCGAGCGCGCTCGCGCAACTCATCAGATGGAAACACTCTTTGAATTCGGTTCACAACTACTGAATCCGGTAGGGTGTACACATTCTCTACCGGATTCTCACACTCCTAGTTACTGACGATTCTAGTTCGGCGTCTCTGGGTACCTCGGCTCGCTAAACTAGAACGGATGGTTCGTTGGTATAGACGCGGGACTGCGTACGTACGAGCGCAAAAATTGAGCTAGGGGATTTCAGCTTACCGGCGACGCATGAAGACAATTGAGGCTCCGAGAACGGCCGCAAGAGCGACGAGGGCCCCAAAGCCGGGAATGCCATCATCATCGACATCGTCAGTGTCGTCCTCGGGGATGTCATCATCGACATCATCGGTAACTGTCACCGTCCCAGCTTCGACGTTGTCAATGAATACGTCGTGGGTCCCGGTGTCGTCAACGGCACCACTAAGGGTGACGGTCGCTGTCTCTCCAGGGCCGACCTCAACATCTTCCTCAGCGACGACTTCGTCATTGATATTCAATGTGGCTGTGTGAGTCCCCTCGGCTTCGCCGGTGTTCTCAAGAGATGCGTCCACAGTGACCTCCTCACCCGCCTCGATTTCCGGTGTTTCGACGTTCGCGTCAACGACTTCTATGTCGGCGGGCGTAACCCCATCTTCGACGACGGTTAGCGTCCCGGCCTCGAGGCCGTTGACCGAGATGTTGTATTCACCAGGGTCGGTGAAAGTCTCGGTGAAGGTTACCGTCTCCGAGCTTGTTGCTTCGACAGAAACGTTCTGACTGTCGACAACTCCGCCGTCGACCTCGAGACTGACCCCAGCCTCGCCGGCTTCCTCACCGGTGTTCTCGATATCAGCGGTCACGTCGACGGATTTGTTCTCGTCGATTGTGGTGGCGCTCAGATCGGCCTCAGTCACCGTGATGTTTGCCGGCTCATCGTCTGGTGGGGCGGGGGGGACCGATGGCGGGTCATCTTCACCAACCCCTATAATGACTGCGTCGCTTGCATCGGTCGTCGAGATGACCGCCTCAAACTCGCCTTCATCAGCGAGTTCAACCGAGTACTCGAGAGTCTCGGTTTCGCCAGCTTCGAAGACCTGTTCGTCCTCAGTTGCAAGGGTCTCGCCATCGAGTTCAAACGTGGCGTCAGAGACGCCTTTGACATCCTCAGTGTTCTCGAGGTCAGCGACGACGGTAGCGGTCTCGTTCGGATCGACAGAGAGGTTTGAGGCGTCCGTATCAATCTCGACGTCGATGAACGCCTCACCGATATCACCGACCTCGAGATCGACTTCCTCGATATCACCGGATTCCCATTCCACGTTTGATGGGTCGGTTTCGGCCTCAACACCGTTTACGAGGAACGTAACTTCCCCGTCACCAGTGGTGCCGGGAACCTCGAGTTTGTCATCGTCAACACTGGGCCCACCATACTGGCCAAGCTCGTCGGTGACCAAAGTGTCGCGCTCTTCGCCATCAACAACC
The DNA here is from genome assembly GCF_000025625.1 of Natrialba magadii ATCC 43099. Classification (NCBI taxonomy): domain Archaea; kingdom Methanobacteriati; phylum Methanobacteriota; class Halobacteria; order Halobacteriales; family Natrialbaceae; genus Natrialba; species Natrialba magadii. The sequence continues at coordinate 247,625 of NC_013924.1, forward strand.
GCGGTGATTATCGTGTCTTCGGGTGCTGGTTCACCGTCGATTGTCACCGAGCCGTAGTAAGCAGCCGGTACCTCGGGTGGTCCATCATCGGCTGTAGCCACTCCACCCGCAATGGGCAAGACCATCATCCCAGCAGCAAGTACGAGCACAAGCATGACTGTGCCCATACCAACAACTGGGCGTCCGCCGAGTTGGCTGTCAGTATTCCATTCCATGATATGATAAGATGGTAGTGTTCAGGGAGTTACCAGGGATGGTGAAGATACTGAGGATGCAGCGCCCTCGTCCTCATCATCAACAACCTGATCGAAATGTTCTACGTCAATATTCTGCCCGAACTCAGCCTGAATGACTAGTTCAATCGATTGAGAGGTGGCATTCTGCACTTTCGTCTCATGCTCGTCTGGTGCATCCGAGACAATAGTCTCGGCGGCATCATCGAGCGCTTTGAATTGCTCTGTTGAGTTATTTGCATCCTCAATTTCATCCATGAGATCATTTTTAATGAGCGCGATCAGGGCCTCTTCAGTTTCCTTATCAGAGACTCCTTCAGTCTCGATGACTGACTCGATGGTCGCGGTTTCCGGATGGTCTTCGTGGGCAGAGATATTCAGCTCATCGAACATCTCTTCGGCAGTTGGGTCGGCTGCGACTTGAGATGGCATCGTGCCATCCGACTCGCTGTAGACGAAGTACCCTTCAAAGGGACTGACATACCCAGCATCACCGTCACCGAAGATATGCGTCCGATCTAATTCCCCTTCAGGCCCGAGCTGGTTTCCAGGGGCTTCCTGGAGGCTCATTATCATCTCTGGTTCAAATGAGCCAATTTCAAAGGCGGATTCTGCGTCTAGGTGTGCTGGCGCGGTCACGTAGTTCCATCCCTCTTCGAATTCGTGCTGTCCTGGTGCCGATGGATTATCATCGTCTGACTGGAAGTTGAAGTCCAATTTGGCGTCGCTTTCAGATACGACCACGAGTGCCGCGAGCGTATCTACCGAGTCGTCACCAGACTTCATTTTCCACTCTTGCTCATCAGCGTCAAATCCGTAGATGGCGCCTTCGAAGTTGGCTGGGACGATCTCTCCAATTGTCTGTTCGCTTGGACCAGGCAACCCGATACCGTAGGATTCGTTGGCTTCGACCTGAAGATGGTATCCAATCTCAGTCGTATCCATGCCCTCCTCAACGCTTGGTGGGCTGGTCAAGTGAGGACTGTAGTCGGTTGGGCCGTCAGCGATGGGTTCTTGTCCATCGCGCTCGCCGAGGTAGTTCATGCGCACATCGATCCTTTGGTCCGTTTCTATGACCGTGTCAGATTCGGAGAAATCGTTTAGATAGTACGATGGTGGGCCATTCCAGTCGCCATCGATGACACCGACCTCCGAATCGAAGTAGTTGTGATGGACTTCAGGGGGCATGTTGACCGATCCCTCATCAAGGCCGACAGATGCGTTTTCGATGTGGTTATCATCGACAGACTCAACGTTACCTGAAACGCCTAACTGAATACCAACATCCGCGTCTGTGATGACGTTGCGATCGGTCTCACCATCATCGGTGTCGATTAGCATCCCGGTTCCGACATCGTAAATCTCGTTATCGACCACATCGTGACCCGAAGAGACGTGGTCGGTCATGATTCCCGTATCAGCTCCGGTAATGGTGTTATTCTGGATTAATCCATCGTCGGCAGCCCAGTAGTAGAAGACGCCTGTCTCATCAGCTTCGATATAGGAATCTTCTACAACATGGCCAATGTGACTGAGATCAGACCACAAACCAGTCGAAGCATTTGTTACGGTGACATCACTGACCGTGTAGTTGTGCGCTTCGGTCGCGTAGGAGCCGACCTCTCCACCTGCGTCAATGTCGAATCCGTCGATCGTGACTCCGTCGTTATGTCGTACATATACGACTGGAGTTTGATCGTCAGTCTGTAAGTTATAGGCGGGCATTTCGACCGCATCATCAGGAAGCTCGAGCGATGGCTCTGCGTCTTCAGCTGCTTCGATTGTCACGTCGTGATTCGCGTCCGCCCACATTACCACCTGCTCTTTGTAGGTCCCATCCTCAACGACGATAGTCGCTTCAGGAATAGCCAGATCAACTGCATCTTGTATCGTCTCTGCGTCGCCCTCCTCACCTACTTCGATTGGTGGTTCATAAACCGATGTTGGACCAGTGAACCCGTCGACTGATTCTCCGCCAACGTCGATATCATGTTCGAGCGCCACAATTCCCGTTTCGCCATCTTCCGGAACCACGGTAACGTTAATTGCATCGTTGAACCGTGTATCGGTTGGGTCGATTGGCTCATCTGGTTCGATAGGTTCTCCGAAGGCATATTCTGTTTCTTGGACGTACAGTGTCAGGTTTTCTTCCGCAGTTGTAGTGTGGTAGTCATCTAACTCAACGGTGATTTCGACATCATCGATATCGTCAACACTGAACTCTGCGGAGATGGCTTCACCGGGATCTACACGATCGGGTTGATCCTCATCGAGTGTCGCAGTACGACTCTCGCTAACATGTTCAACGGAGTTGGTCAGCACTTCCTCGGCTTCCTCAGTGAACGGAATTACATCCCCAACCAGCGTGGAGTACCCCAGCGAGGCGGCATAGACATTGTTTCGTGCATCGTCTGTCGCTAGACCATGACCGCTAGCGCTGTTGTTTTTCCAACCTACATCGGCGATGTCATTTCCGTGATGGCCGCCGAACCAGGTGTGGTCTGGTGTGTCATATAGTTCAACCCGCTCACCTTCTTCAACAACGCCATCAAGAATGGGGTGCTCTTCTGTTGCCTCGTACTCTACGGGTTCAATTTCGCCAACAAAGTCTTGATCAGTGTAACCAGGTACACCGGTCGCACGAGACAGTTCATGGATACTGTCACTCCAGGACCCTGACTCGTCGTACTGATCGAGGTACACAACGCCAATATCCGCTCGGTCAGTGGCCTCGAAGAACTCCCGCACTAGGTCCTCATCTTGTTCGTTTGAATCAGCGAACCGTTGAACAACGAACGTGTCGAAATCGTCGACACGGTCTACCACCTCGTCTGAGTCAACGGTTGTGATGTTATAATTCGCATCAAGGTTGTCATCGAGATCGCTGGCAAGCAAGGCGCCAAATTCACCGTCTGGGGCGTCGACAACTGCAGTATCGATTTCCTCAGCGAAGACCTCGAGTTCGTCCGTTTCGAACACGAATTCATCATCACCATCGGCAAATACGAACTCGAGCATCATCTCGCCGGTGGTACCATCTTCCGCGTAGAGATCAATCTCTACCTCGTCGAATGGTTCCTCAGCCTCCCATGCTTCGTTGAAGTCTATCTCTTGTCCATCGACGTAGAGGGTTGCATTCTCTTCATCGTAGTTCCCATCCATCGATACGGACAACTCTTCGAGATGAGCAGTTTCGAACGCAAAGGAGTTATTCTGTCCAGAAACGATCCCGGTGGGCAATGTTGTTGGTTCTGCATCAACGAAGTCTTCGAGCGTGATGTCTATCTGCTCAAACTCACCCTCGGAAACCTCGACAGTCTCTGTAACGGACTCATACCCAAAGGCGCTAGCTTCAAACTCAAATGTGTCTTCCGTCCCTCGAAGAGTGTATTCCCCGTTTTCATCGGTTGAGACCGAGTAACCGCTGTCAAGTTCGACATCAACACCCTCTATTGGATCTCCATTGCTATCCGTGATGGTTCCGTTAATCCCTTGGTCAGCTGCAACCTGATCAACCGAGTGGCTTGCGTCTAGAATGCCTTGGCCAAATCGATCATTGGGGTCATCTAGGTCATTATCAGGCTGCCAAGCGTGAGCGGTCATCGCAGTTTCGTACTGTTCCGGAGAGAGATCATCTTCACTTGCTGCGGCCATCAGTCCAACAGTTCCAGCAACGTGAGGCGCTGCCATGGAGGTGCCAGACAACGTATCGTACTCGCCATCGGGTTGAGCACTGTTAACACCAACTCCTGGTGCTGCAATGTCTGGCACAACGTACTCTTCAGGCCAGTGGTCAGGAGCGTCAGAACCCCAGGCAATTTGGGTGTCGATCCATTCACCACTTGAGAACTGAGCGATATCTTCTGATTCGTCAGTGGCACCAATGGCAAATGAATCGTAATCATTGCCAGGTGAGCTTGAGCTACCCTCGCCATCGTTACCAGAAGAAGCGATCACCAATGTACCAGCATCTAACGCGTTCATCTGAGGCTCGATGAACGCTTCTTCGTAGGCGGATACACCGAGACTCATCGAAACAGCGTCGGCATCTTCTTCAACGGCCCATTCGATTCCTCCGATGATCTGTGCCAAACTACCACTGCCAGCGTCCAGCACGAGACCATGCATCAGATCAGCTTCAGGAGCAACGCCAATGTACTCTCCTGATGCATTACCGCCGGTCGCAGTACCGGAAACGTGAGTCCCGTGCCCGTTGGAGTGAGATTCATACGGGTCGCTGTCAACCTGCTCGCCATCTTCGTCAAATTCGGCCCAATTTTCATCTTCGATGTCTATATCGGGATGGTCGGGGTCGACACCGGTATCAAGGATTGCAATCTCTGCACCTTCGCCCATTGTGTCGTGGTCATCCCACACATCGGGTGCATTGATTTGATCAAGTCCGTAGGTAGTATTGACGTCGTCGTCATACTCTACTGGTTCATCCAGTTCAATATCGGCGTTGTAGTCGATTGACTCGACCCCTTCTTGGGCAGCAATCTCGGTTGCACTAACTTGGTCTTTATCCAGTTCAAGTAGCAATGCGTTCGTAATCCAGAACTGGTTCAGAACCTCTACTCCCTCAGTCGACTCCGCGTATTCGACTATTGGTTCCTGGCTTTCTTCCGCAGTCGTTTGAAGGGCCGTCTTGACGTCAACATCGGTTACAATTGGAAGTTCGACATCTTCGGCAGATACAAGCACTTCGACGGTGCCTTCAGCCTGAAAAGTGTTCTCATCAATTATCACTTCGCCTTTATTTGACTGGTCAGGATCATCAGTACCAATAGACGATGGTATTGATTCATCTAAAGAGAAGTCATATTTGTCAGTCGCTGCCGTTCCCATTTCGTCACCCATAGCTGCACCTGCTGGTGCAAGCAATGAAGTAACCATTAGAATCGAAAAAGTCACTGATAAGAGTATTATCAACTTTCGCTTTGATCGTATCATTTATTATGTGCTAACCTCGTGTCAACAGTCATTACTGTCTTATAATAGTGATTGTGGTCGGGTTATCTAATATAAGGATACAGAAGCTGAGACTAGCCTTTTCAATGGATGCCTCGAGACGATCGAGGAATGGGAGTACAACATCCAGGTACGGGGAGCGCTTCAGCTTACCATCAGCCTCCAAAGCTCCGTGAGGAAGCTGGAGTTGACCTCGTGAGAAGAGTTGGCTGTAGTCTGAAGTACATGGACTTCGAACAAGCGAGGGTCGAGGGAAAGAACTCAGACGGTACAGAATTAACCAACACGGTGTGGGAAATGATCCGATATGTTGGTTAAGAGGTTGCGCTACGGTGTCTGGTTCACTGACTGACGCATCACGCTTCGGCTCCGCCGTGGACCACCGATAACGACGACTACTCGTGCAAAAAGCTGCGTTCCCTACGGAGGTCAGCTTCGCCGCCACAATCGCTGCATCCGTGTTCGGAGTGATGATGGCCCCTCATCTTTCTCGGAAGGTGACTCAGTGGTCCCCCTCAAGGTCGCTCTCCTGCTGTTCAACGATCGATCGTAACTGCCGGCGCTCTGCTGTGAGTTGTTCGATTTGGTCACGTTGATCTGCAACGATCTGCTCCAACTCGTCGATACGGGCCTCGAGAAGGTCGTTCTTCTCCTCGAGGTACACTCGATCACCCCCTACAGAGCCCGGTTCCGCGATACCACCCTTGAGAGTCCAAGCCGTGTCAGTATCAGTCTCAGCAGCAGTATCCACTGACGTCTCTACAGTAGGCGTCGTCGGCTCGTAGAAGTCATCCGTCGCAGCAATCGCGCGTTCGAGCGTCTTCTCTCCATACGTCGATCCATCGGCGTGGTGGACATCGTCCCATTTGCCTCGAATGAGCCCCGACTGTCGAAACAGCCGATCCATCTGCAGCCGGTTTCCCCCAGTCCAGAACGCCAGCAGACAGCACAGTGCCATATCGGCTTCTGACTGGCTGTCGTATCCACTGGTGTTGCCTCGCCACAGCCGATCAAACTTGTCGCCGTTGCCCGCCGAGCGGGCTTTCTCGAGCAGTTCCTCATCCTCGAGCTCGAGCGTCTGACTCTGACCCGAGTCATCACGTCGATCGCCAGTAGTGGAGTTGATGTCGTTGGTGGTATCGTCTTCAGCGACGAACTCCTCGTGAACTGCCTCGAGGGCGTCCTGGCGTTCGTTGATCGACGTCGGCGTTCCGTCGACGTGGTCCGCGGTCACCGTAAAAAAGCGAGCCTGGTCGTACATCTCGATCGAGCCATGCCGGTTCCGACCATCCGGAAGATCTCCCTCGAGGAGCACGTGATACCCCGTTCCCGATGGCGAAACCTCGGTGAACGAATCCAACTGTTCGATAATCGACAGCGCCGACTCGAGTGGCTCGCCCGCCTCAGGATCACGGCAATCATCTACGTCCACACCGACCAACGGAACCGTCGCGGTGAAGACAAACCCGATCCCATCAGCCGCACCAGTCGCCGCGTACTCGAGTGCTGCATCGTTGGTGTCCTGGAGTGAGACGTCAAAAGAGACGATGAGACGACCCACCATTGGCACCGACACACCACCCGTTCAATCGTTTCATGGAGGCACCACCCACCACCCATTCATTCGTTTCACAGACATGCTGGCCAGATGGAGACACACCGGTCGTTCAATCGTTTTGCGCAGAGTGAGAGGGACCCACCACCCGTTCATTCGTTCGAGGTGAATGACGGACCCACCATCCATTCAAACGTTTTGGAAGGATTGTGCAGTGATCAAAGCGGAATACACCCACCACTGATTCATTCGTTCCAGAGACGCGGAGCAGAATGTGGATCGTTCACGGAGCAGAATGTGGAGGACACACCACCCGTTCAAACGTTAGTGGGTGTTCCAGAGGGAGAGAGACACCACCCATTCAATCGTTCTGGTGAAATAGCCCCAAGTGTCGATACCGGATATAAGGGAAGGGATTTAGCGGGTAGAAGGACTGTGCTGTACGAAACCGAAGGAAGAGGGTTTTGAGGAGCAGAGAAGGACCGATACCAGAACCAAACACACCACCCATTCAAACGTTTTCTGTGGTACTGCAGTGCGGGTATGGTTTTGACGCTATCATTATAA
>NC_013925.1 GCF_000025625.1 Natrialba magadii ATCC 43099
AACCACACCAATGTTCAAAGCAATCGCTACGAAGTCCGAACTTGAATCGTTCACAGATCCCATCAGCCAGCTCGTCGAGGAGTGCAAAGTCAACCTCAACGAAGACGGGCTGCACGTCCGAGCCGTCGACCCCGCGAACGTCGGGATGGTCGAATCCAACGCCCACGCCAGCGGCTTCGAGTCCTACGAGGCCGACGGTGGCCTGATCGGCCTCAACGTCGACCGGTTCGAAGACGTCATCGGGATGGCCAACTCCGGCGACCTCGTTCACCTCGAGCTGGACGAGGAGACGCGGAAGCTGGCCATCCAGATCGAGGGGATGGAGTTCACGCTCGCGCTGATCGACCCGGACTCCATCCGGGCCGAGCCGGACATCCCCGACCTCGACCTGACGTCCGAGATCGTCCTCGAAGGGCGGCACATCGACCGCGGCATCAAAGCCGCCGACATGGTCTCGGACCACATCACACTCGCCGTCGACGAAAAAGAGGAGCTGTTCGAGATCGAGGCCGAGGGCGACACCGACGACGTCCACATCGGCCTCGAACGCGACGACCTGATCGACCTGCAGGTGGGACCAGCCCGCTCGCTGTTCTCGTTGGACTACCTGAAGGACATGAGCAAAGCGATCGATGCGGGCGACGAGGTCACCATCGAACTCGGCGAGGAGTTCCCGGTGAAGCTCGCGTTCACGACTGAAGAGGGCAACGTCGACGTCCAGTACATGCTCTCGCCGCGGATCCAGAGCAACTGAGTGATCACGATGACTGAAAAAACCATCTCAGGCTGGATCGTGGTCGACTGGCGGAAGGGCAAGCACCGGACTCGGCAGTCGAAGCCGAAGGCGTCCGAACTCGGCAGTAACGAGCTGCTCGCGAAGCTGGCGATCGACGTCCACGTTCCGGAGGTCGAGGTCCCCGAACTGGCCGTCGAGATCGACGTTCCGGAACCACACGTCCGTGCGGCGACGCTGGAGGCCCTGGACGAGGAGCAGCTACCGGGCTGGACGGACGTCGCGAACGAGTTGATCCCGTCGACGATCCCGGACGAACCCGACGAGTTCCGGAACGAGATCAACCGGATCACCGTGCGAACCATGACCGAGGCATCTACACGGCCCGATCCAGAAGCGGTCCGCGAGTACGTCGACGAGACGATGCGGGCCGTCGCCGCGGGAGAGGAGGTTGATGCGTGATGGCGCTGGCCTGTCAGGCTCCTGAGTGCGATCACGAGTTCGATGATGCGGTCAGCTGGGACGAACACGACGCCCGCGACGCTGGCGAAACGCCGTACTTCACCAGGGTCTACGAGAACCCCGACGGAATCGGGATGATGACGGACTATATCTGCTCGGCTGAGTGCATGCGGGACTACGTCGAGGCTATCGATGGAGGGCAGGACGATGCCTGAGGCAGCGATATCCGAAATCGTCGTCGACGATTACGAACTCTCGATCGAGGTAGAGGGCGAGGAGGCCGGGAAGGTAGCGACCGATCTACGCGATCGCTTCTACCGAGTCGTCCAGGCGCTCGAAGACCCCGACGTCGCGACGCCCGCCGATGCCGAACCGCACCCGGCCACGATCGCCTGGGAACGACTCGCGGAAGAGGAGGACTCGGAAGATGAGTAAGACCGGCGATCGCGTCCGTGAGCTAGCGGAGATCGTCGACTACGTCGAGGACGAACGCGAGGCGACGGTCCGGGACATCGACGTCGAGTTCAAACGCCGGGCGAACAACGTCATCGAGGCCGCGATGCAGACCGGCGAGCGCGTCCCGGTCTTCGACCTTCAGATCGTCCCGGATGACGATCGGGACGACGCCGGCGACGAGGACCTCCCGGACGACGTCGACGACGAGGGCGTCACGATCGACCTCGAGGAGCCCGCCGGGTCCGTAGGGGGTGACGAGGCCGATGGTGAGTGAGTCCGACGAGTTCGCCTGCGCGAACTGCGAGGAGGTCCACGACGACCGCGGCGACGCGATCGCCTGCTGTGGCGATATCCCGATGGTCGTCTCTCGAGGCCCTGCCGGAACGACGGTGAAGGGGCCGGATCCGGCAGCGTTCGCTGACGCGACGGACTCTCATCCCGGAGGTGAGGCCGATGTCGAGTGAGGATTCTACCGAGCTCCACCACGCGAAGCAACTCGTCGCGGTCGCGGACGTGAATGACCAGAACCCGTTCGACGTTCTCGTCGAGGCGATGCACGAGCACCGCGGAAACTACTCCGATGTCCACGAGGCGATGGAGGAGACGTACGACTCCGTCGACGAACTCGCGTTCAACGAGTCGAAGCGCCTGACGGCGGACGGAACGGTGGTGGTCGAGTGATGCTCGAGCAGCGCGACCACCGCGGTCACCCGTTCACGATCGGCGACGATCGCGACGACCGTCGGGACGAGATCGACGAGGCGGCGGAACTCGAGCGCCAGGCCGAGCGGGAGCAACGCATCCTCGAGGAGGCCCGCGCAGTCACGGGCGGAGGTGGCCGATGAACAAAGAGACGGGCGAAGTCAACCGCCCGTCAGAACCGGCAGAGACGTCGGAACAGTCAGAGACCTCAAAGACGTCAAAGAGCGCAGAGAACTGCGCCCGCTGCGGGAAGCCGCTCGGATCGACTGTCCACCCGACGATGGATGGGGCGAGCTGCCACTCGTGCTACAACGACCAGGAGCCGACGTTCCTCGGCGTTGTCAACGACTGGGAGTTCCAGTCGGCGGCGCAGTCCGACGACGTCCTCCCGAGCGTCATCATCACGCTCACGAACGACGACCAGACGGCGATCACCGTCACCGATCGCGAGCAGGCGAAGGACATCGGCCCGGAGATGGTCGGGAAGGAGTGCTGGGATCACGGTGACGAGTGGAAGTTCAACCCGGTGGACGCCGGTGATTCCGATGACGAGTGAGGAGTTGAACCGGCTCGCGTTCGAACGCGATCTGGCACTCCGGCAGGCGAAGCTCTCAAAAGCTGATCTGCAGGTCATCCAGCTGGCACTCAACGAGAACCGACCGCTCGAAGCACTCTATACGGTGAACAACGCGATCGAGCGCCTCGATGAGGAACTCGACGCGATCGAGGAGTTCCCCAACGAGACGCAAGCGGACCCGCGTGAAGGAGCGAGCAAAGAAGGCGAGATTCGAGAGAACGTTCCGACACGAGAGGTTGTCGACGACTGGCTCTGGGAGCAGTACGACTTCGGCCTCAAGAAGATCGAAGAAGAGTACGCTGAGTTCGCGTTCACGGAGTCGCCCGAGGAGGTGGACGATGCCCGGTGAGACGCCGATCTCCTGGTGCGAGTCCAGCTGGAATCCGCACCACGGCTGCTTCAAAGTCAGCGAGGGCTGTCAGAACTGTAACGCCGAGCGGACGAGCTTCCACCGCTACGGTCACACCGACGACGAGTGGACGGTCTCGAACGCCGAGTCGAACATCACGCTCCAGGAGCACCACCTCGAGTGGCCGTCGACGCTCGACGAGCCGCAGCGCATCTTCGTCAACTCGATGAGCGACCTGTTCCTGCCGCCAACGTTCGTCCCGGACGAGCATCTTCACCGGATCTTCGACCAGATCGAGGCGAACCCGGAGCACGTCTTCATCGCGCTGACGAAGCACGGCACCGAGACCGGCGGCCGTCATCCCGACGAGGCGCGGATCCTCCAGTGGGATCGCGAGTACGGCCGCTGGCCGGACAACCTCTGGATGGGCGTCTCGATAGGCACGAACGGGCGGGCCTACCGCGCCGAGTGCCTGCGACGGACGGGCGCGTCGACGAAGTGGATCAGCTTCGAGCCATTAGTTGGGCCAATCGAGGACCCGGCCGGGACGCTCGCGGGCATCGACTGGGCGCTCGCCGGCGGAGAGTCCGGCGGCGAGGAGCGCCGGGAGATGGATCATTCGTGGGCGCGAGACATCCGCGACGCCGCTGAGGAGTTCGGGATCCCGTTCTACTTCAAGCAGTCGAGCGGATCAAAGCAGGGCCACGAACCCGAGTTGGCCGAGGCAGGAGCCGACGCTCAGGAGGCGGCCTGGGAGGGCGAGGGAACGACGCTCTACCGCGAACTGCCCGAGCTGACCGACGAACTTCGAGAACATCGCCCCGATCTCGCCGAGTGGGAGGTGCGCGAAGATGCCGCGTAGCACCTCGCAGTACCTCGAGAAGACGGTCAAGTCGCGGCAGGGCTACTGGTACGAAGTCCACGAAGCCGCTCGCGACGACGAGGACCTCCACCTGGTCCCGGTCGACACTGTTCCCGGCCAGTATGTCTCGGTTGAGGACCTCGACGAGCGGATGGCCGACGGCTGGGAGCTCGTCTACGACGGGACGACCGGCCTTCACGACGACGGCGAGGTGTCGGTATGAACGACGCTGAGACGCAGGTCGGACACTGCCGCCACGACGACATCGACGTCTACGTCGGTCGCGGTGACAACGGCGAGCGACACCTCCTGAACACCGATGTCCACGAGCGCGGCTGGCTCGGCAACCCGTTCCGAACGGACGAGCACGGCCGCGTTCAGTGCATCGACCGGTTCCGGAGCGAGTTTGAGGCTCGCCTAAACGATGACGAGGAGTTCCGCGAAGCGGTCGCCCAGCTGCAGGGGAAGGTCCTCGGCTGCTGGTGCCAGCGCCTCAACGATGACGGGCCTGGCTGCCACGCAGAGGTCATCGCCGAGTGGGCCGATCGCCTCGGTCGCGACCAACCGGACGCGATCTCCGAGCCCGCCCAGCGCGACCTCGAGGGCGAGCCGACCGGACAGACGACGTTCAACGTGGAGGAGGACGATGTTTAGGCGACTCATCGACGCCATCTACGACGGCCTGCTCCAGGTTGGCGAAGACGAGACGGTCGAGATGGGAAGTCACGACGGTCCCGACCACCCGGTCGGTGACGGTATCGAGCTGACCGAGGTCGGATCGGCCCGCGACTTCCAGGAGGACGTCGCTGAGGAGGTACAGGTTTCGATGATCCCTGGCGACGACCCGCGCCTAGCTGAGGTGACGATGACGTTCGTCGACGAGAACGGCGTTCGTCGCGAGTGGACCGCATCACATCACGAATACAACACGGAGAGCTACGAATGAGTCACGTTACAGATAGAGAGCTTGCGGAAAAGGCGAAGCAACGAGCGAACGAGCAAGATACTGGCGAGTTCGATCTGGTCAACCTGCTGTGCCCGATCTGCAACGAGCCGTATTTCGCAGAGGATCCCAACCCGAACGACTTCACCATCGATCCCGACGACGGTGAGTACGGCAACGATCGGGCTGCCTTCCAGATCAGTCCCTCGAACATCCTGGATCTCGATCCGGAGAACCCCTGGGACCGCATCTGTGTGTACCCGAAGGAGGTCGAGTACGACGACGGCCCGCAACTCCAGGTCGACTACGCCCGGCACGACTTCTCGCAGGAGAAGTACCAGAAGTGGAAGGAGGCGCTCGAGTACTTCAAAAAGAACGAACGGCGGAAAGAACAGAACCAGGGCCTCGACTCGTTCACGGGTGATGGGGATGTCTGACGCCGCCCGCGAGATCGAAGCCGAGCCTCGTTCGGCGTCGATCAGCGTCTACCTGGCCGGGCCGGTCGGCCACTCCGAGGACGCCGGGATGGGTTGGCGCGAGGACCTCGAAGCGGAGTACGCCGACGGGTTCGCGTTCAACAACCCGCTCTCGAAGTACAACGTCCCGGCTGACAACCTGTCGGTCGTCGACGGCGTCTCGGATGCCGACAACGACGAGACGGTCGGCGTCGACGAGATCGTGCGCGGAGACAAGCAACTCCTCGAGGGATCCGACGCGGTGCTGGTCGGCTACGAACCAGTCCGCTCGATCGGGACGCCGATGGAGGTCATGTGGGCGTACGAACGAGACTACCCGATCGCGCTCTGGCCGATCCACGGTGCCTGGGAGTCGAACCTCTCGCCCTGGTATCGCTACCACATCGGTCACATCGGGCCGGTCGAGTCCTGCTTAGCGTACTTCTCCGAGGAGGTCGATCCCGATGTCTGAGGCCACACCTCCCCGTCCAGAGATCAAATTCGACGATCGGCACGTCGACGCGATCATGGACGGCGAGAAGACGGTCACGATCCGCTACGAGTTCGAACACGAGTTCGAGCAAGGAGACGTCATCAACCTGCTAAACCAGAACGGCCACAAGTTGACCACGGCGAAGGCAGTCACACAGTTCGAGTTACGAGCCGACTGGGTCTCGTTCGCCGATTTTGAGGGTCATCGCCGCTACACTACGACCGGAGAACTCCTCGACGAGCTGGCCGAGTACTATCCCGGGGAGCCGATAGGGCCTGAGACGGTACTCGATGTGATAGTCTTCGAGACTGACCTGATCATCGCCGATGGCGGTCAAGAACCCCGTCAGGATGATCGAGAGCGTGTCACCTTCGCCGAGTCGTACGACGATATGCCGGAGAAATTAGATGTGTTAGTCGGCGATTCTGGCTTTATCGTACCGGCAAGTAACGCGATCTCGTTCAAAGAGCGCGTCCTCGTGCAGTTCGACGAGAACAAAACCGGGAGGCCAGGTGGCGAGAGGCATTGGATTCCCGACCGATGCCTTGAACGGGAACCTGAACGAGAGGGGGTTGATCTCGATGCTACCTGATGCCCTGGTCGGACTCGGCATCGGCATCGCGGCGATCGTCGTGCTGAAGCTCGCGATCCTCTACCGGTTTCACCGCAGAGGCTTCCGGTGGCCCGACGAGGATCGAGAGGACTACATCCGCCACAGTCCGCGATTCGAGCACGTCGCCGGCGACGTCTACCGCGACGAGTGGTCGGGCGAGCACATCGATCTTGAGGAGGTCGATTGCGATGCGTAACGGCCTCCCCGAAACGTTCGATGAGTTCCTCAAGGCCAGCAACGTCGCGACCTGCGACAACTGCGGCGACACCGTTCAGTGTCGATTCCTCGAGGACAGCGTTTGCGTCGGCTGCCGCCACGCCCCGGCGGCTGCAGGAGGTGTTGATGCAGATGCCTGAAACGATCGATCTGTCGTGCCCGAGCGGCTGCTTCGAACTCGAGGTGAGCGGTAGTCACGAACTTCGAGACGACCGCGAGTTCCTCGAGGACGTCGCGATCGATGACGATGCCGGGGAGTGCCCGGACTGCGGTTCTGACTGCCGAGGTGGGAGCGATGTCTAATCCCGACAACCCGCCGGTCGGCACCTGCATCCGGTGCGACGCCGAGCGAGAGGGGCACTCGTACCTCCTGCTCTACGGCGACTGGGATGCTGACCGGGACGGCTTCTCGAGGCCACCGATCACCCGTCCGCTCTGTCGCAGCTGCTGGAACGAACGATACGACCGGCTCGCCGGCGCCTACTACGAGGTCGACGACGTCCAGCGGCTCTGGGACATCCTTCGAGCCGCGAACGGCGATCTCGTCGCCGACCTCAAGCACATGTTCGTCGGCGGCCGCCCCTTCGTCCGCGTCGTCGACGGCGAGCTCCAGGGCGCGACGACGAAGCCGAAGGACGTCGGCGACAAGACGATCCGATTCGACCCGGAGATGGTCGATGTCGACCGGGACTGGCTGTTCGAGGTGTTCGGCGAAGACGACGAACTCCCCGATCGGGAGTACCCGACGATCGCCATCATCCGGCCAGTGGAGGAGACGCCGTTCGAGGACGTTCGCGAGCGCGGTGGCGACTCTCACAAGATCTCGAGGTGGTCGAAGTGACGAACCTCACCGACTTCGGCGTCGAGGTCGGCGACGCCCCCACTGGCGAGCCGGATCCCCAACCGGAAACCGACCCCGAGCCGAGCGAAGAACCGAGCACCGGCTACCCGAACGGTCGCTGCCCGGCGATCGCGAACGGCACTCGGCGCTGTCAGAATCCCGTCTCGCGGATGAACTCGGCTGGCGACTACTGTGGGACTCACGCCAACCAGGCCGGTCCCGTCTCGATCGACAGCCACCCCGAGCTACTCGTCCGCTGGCTCGGCAACGTCGACGGTCGCTCCGCGAGGTGCCGCGCGATCCAGGGCAATGGCGAGCGGTGTACGAACGACGTTGGTCCGCTCGAGTACTTCTGCGGGATGCACGAGGACGTCGACTGCGAGATGGTCGACGACCTGGACGACGACGAGCTCGACGTCGAACTCATCCGGACGGCGCTGCACACCGTCGCGGGGCTAGAAGACGAACCGCTGACCGTCAGTGAGGACGGCATCTGGTTGCCCGAGATGTACCGGATGCCCTCGAACATCGTGATCCGGACGCCGACCGCGACTCACCAGGCGACCTCAAGCGGCGACGGGTGGCGGAAAGCGGTGTACCCACTCGTGAACGTCGAGGACTGGGATTCCGAGAACCTCGAGCCGGAGGAGGGAACCGACGAACTGCGGAACCCGGAGTGCGTCGAAGATGGGCCGAAGGTCGGCCTCAAGGTGTACGGCGGCGATCAACGCTGGTTCCCGGTCGAGATCGTCAACGGAGGTGACTCGACCGATGCTTGAGAGCAGTCAGTTCCTTGGGACGCATCGGTACAAAGAGCCGGAAGACATCCAGGCCCGCATTGGCTACTCCGACCCGCCGACGCACGTCTCACTCTTTAGCGGCATCGGCGGGTTCGATCTCGGGTTCTCCCGGGCAGGGTTCAAGAACCTCGTCGCGGTCGAGGCGAATCAGGACGCAGCCGACACCTATCGGGCGAACCTGATCAACGACTGCGAGAACTACGGCCAGGACGAGCCACCAGTCCTGATGGAGCGCGACATCACGAAGGTCGCGACGTGGGAGATCCTCGAAGCCGCCGGCATCGGCGTCGGCCAACTCACCGCGGTCTCCGGCGGGCCACCCTGTCAGGGGTTCAGCCATATCGGGAAGCGCGAGGAGGACGATCCGCGCAACGAGCTCTACCTGGAGATGGTCCGGATCGTCCATCAAGCCAAACCCGTGTTCTTCGTGATGGAGAACGTCCCGGGGCTCGCGACGATGCACGACGGCGAGGCGATCATGGAGGTCTGCGAGAACTTCGAGGCAGGTGGCTACGAGGTGACCTGGGACAAACACGATGCCGCCGACTACGGCGTCCCGCAGCACCGAGAGCGCGTGCTCGTCATCGGCAAGCGCGTCGACGTGATGGGGATGCCCGAGGAGGGCAACCCGCAGTTCCACATCGGCGCGAAGCCCGGCGGGATCAAGCACCCGGAGTTCTTCCGAGAGCGTCACGATCTGAAGGAGCCGGACCAGGCGACGTTCGATGCGTTCACGAACGACGACCCCGAGACGCTGGACGCCCTGATCGAGCAGGTCATCCAGGACGGGATCCATCCAGAAGGAGGGCAGGGCGATGACTGAAGAGATCGACGTCCACGTCACGGCGACGGCGAAGTCGAAGGCGTTCCGGATGTACACTGAGCGTGAGCTCGTCGACATCGCCCGGTCGGCGTACCGCGGCGATCTCCGAACGTTCCAGAAGGGCAACCAGAGCGAGTTCCATGCCCTCTCCGAGGACTACGCGGTGGTCATCAAACCCGAGAACGGCGGTCTGGTCGTCATCACACAGATGCACCAGCACGAGGACTACAACCGCGCTGAGGTGTACCGGTACGTCGACTCGATCCGGTCGGCATCCACGGACGATCGAGGTGATCGGCGTGTCGAAAGCTGAGATCGAGCGGTTGCTGTACTGCGACCACTGTGTCGGCGACACGCTCCACCACCTGGACGATGACGACATGTGGACCTGCTCGAGCTGTGGGCGGTGGTCGACATGATCTCCGAATGGACCGGCGACATCCACGAGGGTGACGCCGAGGAGGTTCTTGCAGAACTCCCCGAGTCCTCGGTCCACTGCGTCGTCACATCTCCCCCGTACTTCGGGCATCGCGATTACGGAGTCGACGGCCAGATCGGCCTCGAGGACAGCCTCGACGAGTTCATCGAATCACTCGTCGACGTCGCGAGCGAGATCCGGCGAGTCCTGCGGGACGATGGGTCTTGGTGGCTCAACCTCGGAGATTCCTTCGCTGGATCCGGCGGCGCAGGTGGTCAGTGGGGCCAGAACGAACACGGCTCGGCGACTCGTCTCGCGGACGCTGGTGATGCGTACAACGGCCCGCTGAACACGAGCAACATCCGACGAAAGTCGAAGATGCTCGTCCCTCACCGGGTGGCGATTGCTCTCGAAAACGCCGGCTGGATCATCCGCGCCGACGCCGTCTGGACGAAGCCCAACGGGATGCCGAGTTCCGCACACGACCGTCTGAACGAAAAGAAGGAGTTCGTGTTCCACCTGGTTCCCGAGCCGCACTACTGGTTCAACCTCGACGCCATCCGCGAACCCCACTCTGAGGCGTCGCTGGAGCGGGCTGGTCGGCACGACCAGGCGAAACGAGGCTACCCGAGTAACGACCACTCGCTCGAGCCATCGCGGTTCTGCCACCCGAACGGCAAGAACCCGGGCGACATCTTCGAGATCAACGCCGCGCAGTTCTCGGACGCTCACTTCGCAGTTTTCCCCGAGGAGCTGTGTAAGGACCCCATCAAGTCATCGTGTCCTGAGAAGGTTTGCGCTGAGTGTGGAACGCCGCACGAGCAACTGACCGAGGAGATCGACCCGTGGAACGTCGAGAGCCCCGATCGCGAGCAGCTTCGCCGGGCGATCGAGGTGTACAAAGCGTCCGATCTCACGGAAGATCACCTCGAGGCAGTTCGTGCGTACGGGTTCGCCGACGCTGCGGCGGGGAAGAACCAGAACCGCTCTGGCCTGAATGACGAGCGCGTTCAGCAGCTCGCCAGCGAGGCGAAGGACGTCCTCGAGGGGTACTTCCGCGAGTTCACGACGACGTACGAGCGCCACATCGGGTGGGAAGCCGCCTGCGATTGTGAGACCGACGAGACGAACCCGGGAATCGTCCTGGACCCGTTCGCGGGCGCCGGCACAACCTGCCTTGTAGCAAAACGATTCGGCCGACGGTTCATCGGCGTAGACCTAAATCCGGAGTTCGTTGCGATGGCCCAGCAGCGGATCGGCCTCGACGTCGACGACCCTGATCTCCTCCTCGACGAGGACGAAACGAGCCTGAGAGAGTTCATCGAGGTCGGTGATACCCCGTGACGACCGAAAACCCGTACTTCGAGGAGGTCGCAGGCGGGATCACCGTCGGAGCGAACCGCGCCTCCTGGGACGACCGGGCGATCGAAGTCCTCGAGCAGCGAGAGGAGCTCGTCCAGGAGTACGCTTGGGCGATCCCGAACGAGGAGGCGATCGAGACGGTCGCCGAGCACGCGCCGATCGTCGAGGTCGGCGCTGGCGCGGGCTACTGGGCGTGGTGCGTCGAGCAGCTCGACGTCCGGATCGCTGCGACCGACCCCGAACCACCCCGGCCGAACACCTACACGGAGATCATCACCAAGACGGCGACCGAGGCGATCGAGTGCGCCCGCGAGATCTTCGTCGACGGGTACACGCTGTTCCTCTGCTGGCCTCCCTACGGCAACGAGATGGCGGCCGACGCCGTCGAGGCCTTCGAGGGCGACACGCTGATCTACGTTGGCGAGGGCCGCGGCGGCTGTACGGGCGACGACCGGTTCCATCGACTCCTTCACCAAGAGTGGGAGCTCGTCGAGACGGTCGCGATCCCGACGTACCTCGGCATCCACGACCGGCTGGAGGTTTGGTCACGATGACCGTCTTCGAGGACGAACTCAACGATATGACGTCGACGGCGCGGGAGCTGATCCCCGACGTCTTCGGCGTTCCGCAGGAGGCGATGATCGAGGAGTTCCCCTACGGGACGTCGTTCCCGTACCGGACGGACATCGCCGGCGTTGACCTCGAGATGGACGTCGTCGAGCAGCGCCGAAGCGACTTCTACGGCCTGACACCGGTCAATACCGAGTGGCGGTTCCTGAAGTCCTACCTCCGCGCCCGCCGACTGTCGCCACTCTCGAAGAGCGCGTGGCTCGACGAGTCGAACTACCGGACGCCGGTCGAGATCTGGGACTGGCTCACGCAGAGTGGGTTCATCCAGTTCGACACGTTCGCTCAGCCGGGCGAGGTCCAGGACATCCCGCTCCACGGCGACCAGTGGGCGTTCGAACTGAAGCCGCGGGACTGGGAGAAGGCCCTCGAGCAGGCTGAGCGAGCGGTCTACGGCGTCGGGATGGACTATCACAAGCAGCGGATGGAGAACGCTCGCGACGATCTCCCGTATTCCCCCTACCAGCACGGCGGTTACGCCGACTTCTGCGTCGTGATCATGGACGCCGACCACGTCGACGAACCGCTCGATCACCTAGACGAGTTCGAAGAGAAGGGCGTCGGTCTCGCGAGCCTCGATCGAGACGAGCTCGAGGTCCACCTGGAGCCCGATCGCCAGGAACCCCGGCGCTGGTCGCGGAATCGCATCGACCTGAACGAACGCACACTCCCAACAGACGATGACTGACTTCACACTGGACACGGACGGAACCGACCTGGTATCGAATCCACTCGAAGACATGATGCGGCGGCATCACGAGGACGTGGAGCGAGCGTATCACCTGGGTCTACTCCACGGTATAAACGCTCAGTCGATGGCCGAGGCGAAGCGCGACGTCATGTCGTTCGAAGACTACCCCTGGTCTCCAGAACCGGAGCGTGATCGCGATGCCTGAGTGGGAGTTCTGCGCGAAGATCCACGAGGACTGCGGCGGCGTGGTCCGGTGGGTCGAGGCAGTCGACACGCCCGGCGTCGGATACCAGGGTGAGTGCCTCGGCTGCGGCGAGACGGAGATCGTCGTCGAGGCGATCATCCCGATCGAGGACCTCGGCCCGAGCGACGTCCTCGAACTCAACCCAGCGGACCTCGACGACCTCCGCTGGGACTACGATGCGGACTTCGACGAGAACCAGGAGCGGCTGCTTCAGGAGGTTCCGACCGATGGCTGACCAAGAGATGCTCTCGGCGTTCGGCGCTGGCGACCTCGACAACGTCGACTTATCGCTTCCGGAGGATGGAATCGACCTCGAGGCCAAGCAGGAGGTCGAGGCATACGCCGAGCGCGTCACGACCGGCGGCTGGGAGCTCGTCAACATCTCCTCTGACCGCGTGTCATGGTGGAATCCGGACGGCCACGAGACCTACTGGATCGAGCGGAAGAAGTCCGGCTGGCACGGCGTCCGCAGTAAACGAGACGTCCGACCTCACTACACAGAAGACCTCCAGGAGGCACTCGACGGAGCCGCCGAGTGGATGGCGGACCATCCGCTGCGGGACGTCGTCGACGAGGCCGATGACTGACCCCAGCGTGTTCGTCCGTCGCGACTGGAAGCAGCACGTCGAGTCGCACCGTCGTGTCATCTACGAGCGGGCGGTCGTCGACGGCGACGAGATCGGGCCGGGCGACGTCCTGGCGACCAGCCGCGAGTACGTTGACCCGGCGATCGCGGGCTCGGTTCACGTCTTCGAGGTGGACTGCGTCGTCTACTCCGCCGACCGCTACAAGATCCGGCCCTCGTCGGGCGGCTACCAACTCCTCGAGGACCTCGTCGAGATGCCCGAGTGGGTCCCCGCCGATCTCCTCGTGGGTCGTCGTCTCCCGGCGGACGTCATCCAGTACGTCGACGGCGAAGTCGTCGTGCGGTAGACTGCGGTTTCTCGCCTCACCTTATCAAACATCTAACCCGGTATGCACCCTCTAATGTTTGATAAGGTCATGACTCTCCCCGCCGATCCGGCCCGCCTTCTCTGCCGCTACAGATTCGAGTTCTGACAATACTCTTATCAGTGAATAACCGGTAATCACGCACTAACGCGCTCCCACGCAAGGAGGATAGTTACCCCAGAGCTGCAAACCCACCCCGAGAATCCGTATACTGCTAAAAGTCACTACGGAGGGGTACGCGGAGCAACCTTCTCAGCTACGCATATGTCAACCAATCCCAAGTCAAACGAACGAACCACTCTCCTGGAATGCAAACATCCGGACTGCGACGAATACGGTCACGTCTGGGAGTTTCAGGAGGAGTACTGCTCGAACAGATGTAACGTCCGGCACGAGGGCCGGAAGGAGCTCGCGAAGCTGATGTACGACCACTGTCTGTGCTTCAGCTGCTTCCGCGAACTCAAGACGATCGAACCACCAAAGCCCGAATTCGCCTTCGACGAGGACGGCTACGGTTGGACGCGCGACGAGGAGACGGGCGAGCCGACCCTCGAGTACTACTCGCAGGAGGTCACTCGCCAGGTCGCCGTCGGCTTCCAGCACCTGACGCCGTTCGCGTCGAAGGGCGAGAAGCAACGAGGCGACCACGTCGGGTGGGGAACGATCTGTGGTCACTGCGGTAACACCGACCACAAGTTCCACTACCCAGACCCGAGCAACCGCGACGTCATCGGCCGTCTGGTAAGCATTCTGCTGGCCGAAGACGACGTCGTGATCGACATCGAGACGCTGCACCGAGAGTACGAACAAACCACCGACATCCAGCTGGCGGTCGGCAGATCACTCTGACGCGATCGCCGTTCCAGTCGACGCCTCATGTCTACCGATTCCCACCCCGAGAGCGACATCCCCAGAGATCCATCTGCCTACCGCGCGACCCTGCACTTCAAAAGCCGGTTCGAGGACGCCTTCGACGACTACAACCGGCACCTGGACGGCGAGATCGTCCGGCGCTGTATCACCGAGGGCGAGCTGACTCAGCAGGACTACCACACCTCGCTTTTCGAGTCAGTCATCGGCGGCGTCACGTATCGAATCGTCGTCAACCCGCGCAACGGCACCTGTGTCAGCGGGTTTCCGGTCGCGATTGACTGGCAAACCGCTCTTGACTCTGGGCGTTGGACTAGGATCCAACTAAAAGAAATTGAGGAGTTCCTCGACGCCAAGCCCAACCCCCGCCAGCGCTACTGATCGCCCTCCATAGTCCCGATGACGCCCCCGCGATATTCGCGGGAAACGGTCGAGGGACCTTGATTCGCGCGTTCACATGCTCCTGGCCTCTTCGAACGTCGAGGCGATCGGGCATCGTCACCACTCCATGATGCTGGCCAGCACTGTCGACGTCGAACGCCGTTCCGTATTCCCCCGGCGCTCGCGATCCGACAGGTCACCACTGGCTCGCATCTACCCCTGCCCGTTACAGAGCAGCTGCGCCCAGGTCCGTTCGAGGCCAAGAACACCGTCGACGCACGTCGACGACCAATCGGCGGTTCAAATCCGTCCCTGGGCATCAACCAATATCCCTGGTAGTCATGAATGAAAATAAAGCAAACGGCACGAGCGTTGGCCGGGTTCGCGACAGTTATCACACTACTGGCGCTGATCGTGGCCGACACGGTACACCCGCAGATCGCTCTCGGAACCGACGACAAGGTGATCCTGATCACGCTGATCGGCGCTCTGCTGGGTGTCGATCGCTTGCTCAGAGAACTCCCTCTCATCGAGGAACTCAGCGACGGTCTCAGTATCGAGATCGCGCCAAACAGCAAGGAGGATGACGACGATGATTGATCCCGGTATCGCCGACATACTCGGCATGATCGCCGGGGGGGTCTGGCTCAGTGGTGCGATCTACTTCCAGATGATCCGCCAGGGCCGGATCCATCCCGGCTGGATACTACTGATGTTCCTCGTCGGCACCGCGTTGATGATGGGATCCTCCGCGATCGCGCTGGCTGGCCGCGACGAACTCGTCGGCCTGTTCGGCATCCTCGCCAACGTGCTGTTCCTCGTTCTCGGCCTCGGCGTCTGGTACACGCTCGAGTGCCACGTCTGCACGCAGGAGACGAAGGCCATCGCCGAGAGCGAGTCGGACAACGTTCACTGAGTCGAGTCACCCCACTGAACGCAGATACCAGCTGTGTTCGGTCGAACCACCAGGGAATCGGTTACGAGGCGTCACGATGCAACTTGAAGAACTACCAACACCGGAACGAGAGGAATCGGTCGACCCGGAGGAACTCCAGGTCGATGGAGCGAACCCGAACGAGCAGAACGAAGAGACGTTCGGGCTGCTCTGCAAGAACATGCAGACGAAGGGCTGGATCGGGAATGCGATCGTCGCGAACACCGGGGACCTTCCCGGGTACGACGGCGACGCGGAGGGGCTGATCGCCGATGGCGAGCATCGCTGGCGAGCCGCCAAGGAGATCGAGCTCGAGGAGGTCCCGGTCAAGTTCTACGACTTCGAGGACGACGCGGAACGACGACTCTGGCGGCAGGAGCTCAACAAGATCTCCGGCGAGCACGACCAGACCCGCGATGCCCTCGAGTACGACTACCTCCTCAACAACGGCAAGACCGAGGAGATCTCCGCGCTGGCCGAAGCGAGCGGCGAGGACATCGATGCGCTACTGGCGCAGATCCGTGACGACTCCCGTGCTGGTGTCGCCTACGAGTACGACGTCGACCACCAGGTGTACTTCGAGGACTGCATCGAGGGCATGTCCCAGCGCCTCGAGGGTGACTCGGTTGACCTCGTCCTCACGGATCCACCGTACGGCATCGACATCGACCTCTCGGAGACGCTCGGCTCCCGATCCGTTCAGCACAGCGGCACCGTCGCGAACGACGATCTCGACGGCGCGCTCTCGGTCTTCCGTGACGCTGCGAAGGAGATGCGGCGTGTCGTGAAGCCAGGCGGTCACGTCTACGTGTTCGCCAGTTGGAAGACGTACGACCTCTTCCGAGACATCCTCGTCGACGAAGAGTTCACCGTCCGCAACTGCATCGTCTGGTGCAAGACGGTCCCGAACAACCAGCCGAACTTCGGGACTGGCGGGACGAACTGGGGCCTCCAGCACGAGTTCGTCATCTACGCCACGCTCGACTCGCCGCGACCACTGAAGCACACTCGGCCGGACATCATCGTCCACAAGCACTCGACGTCGGGGAACGAGCACCCCACGCAGAAGCCGGTCGGCCTCCTCGAGGAGTTCATCGAGCAGAGCTCCCAGCCGGGCGACGTCGTCCTGGACCCGTTCGCGGGCTCCGGCTCGACGGCCGTCGCCTCGGTCCAGACCGACCGCGAGTGCATCGGCTTCGAGCTCGAGGGCGACGTCTACCAGGAGGTCGTCGATCGCCGCATCAGCGAAGCGGTCCGAGCGAAGGAGGCGGCCGAGGACGGCGACGCCGAGAATGGCGACGCCGGTGATAATGAGTGATGATATCGAGTACGGCGCGATCGATATCCCGGAGGAAAAACACCCGACGGAGTACTCCTACGTCGAGCGCCGTGCTGAGATCCTATCACTCATCGAGCGAGCCGGGCATCCCCGGGCGATCACCCAGACCGAACTCGCCAAGCGATACGACACCTCGCAGTCCAACATCTCGAAGGACTTCGACCGCTTACGCGACTACGTCCACGACCGCGTCGGCGATGACGCGAAGGTGGTCTCCGAGCTCGTCTACAACCGCGCCATCCAGGACCTCCTCGACGAGGGGGACGCCTACAAAGCGGCGAAGGTCGTGAAGATGCGCGACGAGTGGCTGTTCGACCTCGGCGAACTCGAGCGCGCCCCCGATCGCGTCGACGTCGCCGGCGAGCTCGAGGTGGACAACAACCTCGAACTCAGCGACACCGACCGCGAGATGGCCCGCGACCTCCTCCGGGAGCGTCACCAGCAGGCCGCAGCGAACTCCGACGACGCCGACAGCGATACCGATTCCGACGGCGACGTCGACGACTGACTCTTTCCACACCCATGTCACGCAAAACCATCAGCATCGACGAGGACCTCCACGATCGCCTCGACCAACACAAGGGCGACGATGAATCGTGGACGGACTTCGTCGAACGACTATACGAGGCGGCGTATATCGAGGGACGAGACGATGAACGCACAGTGCGTGCACCGCTCGAGGACGTCGACGAAGCCGACATCCACACCTACCACGACGCCGTCGAGGAGCTCCACGACGAGATCGCCAGCTTCAACGATCAACTCGAGGGCGTCCTCACCGAAGAGCACATCGACGACATCGCGAACGTCACCTCGACTCAGACGGGCAAGGAGATCGAGAATCGGATGACGCCGCGATGAACGCAGTTTGCATGCACCCACCCGCCTGCCAGCAGCACGCGGTTTTCCATACAGAGGACTGAACGATGGGATACGACTACGAGTGCGACGTCCAGATCGACGACGTCTGCGACATCGGCGGCGACGTCCCCGGGCTCGCGGCACAGTTTCGAGAGGCCACCTGGCTCAACGACGAGTTCGGCGGCCTCATGCAGGATCGGGGCTACACCCTTCGCGACACGATCACCGTCTGCCCCAGCTGCACGCTCGAGCTACTCTCCGAAAAGCACCGATGAACGACGACTCCCCCGCCGATGGCCGTGCGGGCTCCCGGAACGTCTTCTGGGACCTTCACGATCGCGACCACTACGCCTGCCCTGGCTGCGGGCGCTCTGCGGACGAGGTCTCCTCCGTCCACATCCACCATCGAGACGGCAACAAGCACAACGACTCCCGACACAACCTCGTTGGCCTCTGTCACCTCTGCCATCTCGGTGGCCGACACGACCTCGACTTCGAAGACCCCCGACTCACCAAGCCGACGCCCGGTGGCCTGGGGAAGCCATCCGTGCGTGCAGACCCGCCGTCGGCCGATTTCTGAGCCGGGGCGGGATATCGACGAAACCAAACCACATGGCGCACCCTTAGAACGATGACAGATACCAACTCGAAATTTCACGAAGAGGCCCACCCCGAGGCCATCCAGATCACGAATCAGGAGCGTGATTACGGGCAGTGGGGGCAGTGTGTAGTTGACCCAGCGAAGTCGACCGGCGAGCGATGCACGCAGCCGGCGAAGGGCTCGCATGGGAAGTGCCACACTCACGGCGGCTCGACGACGACCGCCGACGAGAACCCGAAGCAGGGGCGCGGCGACCAGGACGGCAACGACAACGCCGTCGAACACGGCGCCTACCGGGAGAACTTCATCGATCACCTCACCGAGAGCGAGCAGGAGATGATCGAGAGCGTCTACGGCGACCTCGAGACGGCGGAGGACGCCCAGGACGTTGCCCGGTTCGTCGCCTCGATCCTGCTGGCGCAGTTCAAGCGGTCGGACTTCGATGAGCGGTTCGCCCGCCGGTTCGAGTCGATCTGCGACAAGGCGGGGATCTTCCCGGCCGAGGAACTCGAGATGACGGCCGACGTCAACCAGACCACGCAGATGGAGCTGGGGGACGACGAGAAGGACATCGCCCGCAAGCTCCTCCGTGAACGCCACGAGCAGGCCGCGGGTGAGTCGCGAGATGAGTAGCGAGCAGTTCGTCCCCGAGGAGCAACTCTCGACGTCGGAGGCGCTGGACCACCAGGCCGATCGGCTCGTCGAGGCGACGCGCGACCTCGAGACGAAGCGCGAACTCCTCAACCCGTTCGAGACGGGCGACTGGCTCACCTTCGCCAACGAGCTGACGATGAACTACATGGCGGAGGAGATGGAGGACGATCCGTACTACCTCCTCGACGAGCACCACGGCCTCTGGCTCGACAAGTTCGACTCCGGGGACCGCATCCTGCTGTGCCACCGGGACGGCCTGAAGACGACGATCACGCTGGCGTACCTGATCGCGGGACTCGAGTACAAGTCGGGATTCCGAGGCATCTGGGCGATGAACAACCAGATCCAGGTGGGCAAGAAGGCAGACACGGAGTTCTGGAAGATGGTCGATCGGAACCCGTGGCTCATCAACCTGAACGCCCCGCCGGAGAAGGAGGCGGTGAAGGCGAAGGTGTTCGCCAACGGCTCGATCCTGAACGCTGGCTGGCTCGGCGGCGGGATCGAGGGCGATCGCGCCCATCTCCTCATCCTGGACGACATCATCAAGGAGAAGGGAGACGGCGACACCGAGGACGTCCTCGACTGGATCGAGGCGGTCTGCGTCCCGATGGTCAAAGACCACGGGCGGACCGTCGTGATCGGGACGCGAAAGCGGCCGGACGACATCTACACGCACTTTCGCACCCTCGAGGGCTACGAGTTCGACGAGTACCCGGCGATCCTGGACTACTGGGACCAGCAGTTCAGCGCCGACGACGACTACGAAGTCCGCCGTCCCGACGAGGACCTCTACACCGCTGTCGACGATCCCTGGAACACGGGGGAGACACTACAAGTGCTCTGGCCCGAGGCTCGAGGCCCGCGCTGGTTGGCAGACAAGCGGTCGAAGATGGCCGATCACCGCTTCTGGCGGGAGTACTCGCTCGTCATCATGGGCTCGTCGGGCGACCTGATCGACGCGAAGGACGTCCGAGTCCCAGCGGAGGATGGCGGCTGCTCGATCGGTGACCGAGACCCGCCGCCGAAGTACCGAGCGGGGCCTGGCGAGGTGGTCGTTCTGAGCCACGATCCGGCGAACTCGCCGACCGGCGACGACGCCGCGTTCACGGTGTGGCTCCTGCAGCGCGACGGACGACGTCGCCTCCTGGACTGCCACGCCGAGTCGGGGATGGGGCCGACCGACATCAAGACCCAGCTGGTCGAGTACGACCGGGCCTACGACCCCGCGATCATCGTGATCGAGGACAACGGGATGCAGAGCTACGTCGTCGAGGACGCGATCGAGTTCGACTCCCAGCTGGGCGCGAAGGTGACTGGCCTTCCGATGACGGGCAAGAAGCACAGCCTCGAGAACGGCATCGCTCGCCTGCGAATCCTCGTCGAGAACGGACGCATCCTCTTCCACCGAGGTCACCAGACGACCGAGGACTTCATCACGTCGATGCAGTCGCTCGAGCGCCGGGACGGCAAGATGCACGGCCACACGCCCGACTACATCGCTGCCTGGTACATGGCGGAGAAGGGCCTCCGAAAGCTGGAGGAGATGGGGCTGGTCGACGCCGACGACACTGCGGCGCACGACGTCGACGAGGACGATGACGAGGAGAGTACAGGCGGCGGTCTCTACGGAGCTTGATTCTCATGAAACGAAAAGACGACAGCGAATCCGACGACGAGTCGAGGGCAAAGTACGCGATCGTGGGCGGTGAATCGACCGTCGACGAGATCCGAGCCACGCTGGATCGCGAGGAGGATGATGACGACTGAAGTCCAGTCGGCCCACTGCCTCCGGCGGATCGTCGTCGCACGGGTGGCCGCTGCGGACCTCTTCCGCGAAGACGTCCGCGTCGTTGACGGCATCCCGGACGACGCCGAGGTGAAGTCGACGTATCTGGATCCGGACACGGACTCGATCGTGTTCATCGTCCAGTCGAGCTCGTTCGAGCCGGTAAAGGAACGCGCGACGATTCCTCGCCTCGATCTCGAGGTGGAGGCGGTCGAACCAGAGCGGCAGAGGAACGCACAGGTCATCAACGAGGTGGAGCGCGCCGATGGGTGAGACGGACCCGCCGAAGATCTGGATCGATCACTACGACCTCAACCTCGGCGTCCGCGGTGGATCGCAGGACACCATCGAAGACGTCAAAGAGGTCTTTGACGAGGAACTGGAGAAGGCGATCGAACGCGACCCGAAGCTGGGAGAGGAGATCCCGGAGGACTCACGCGACTTTCAATGACACAACACGACCACATCCGAGCCGATCGGCTTCGGGTAGACTACCGGGACAGCGTCCCCGACGTGGCGAATACGGCGATGATCGCCACCCTCGAGGAACTCGTCGACGGGCCGCTCGTCGACGTGCGTTCCGGCGGGCTCCTCATCCACGAGTACGGGGCTGGGATCGATACGCAGCTGACGATCTACACGCCGCCGACCGTAGACGTCGTCGACGGCGAGGACGTGAACGAGGCGGTGGCGAAGCTCACCACTGGAGGTGACTCAGCACGATGAGTAGCAACACTGACAGCGGGCTCTACTCCGACATCACGAAGTCGGTCACGGAGAAATCCGCTGAGACTCAACAGCTCCAGGAGGAGCGCGCGTCTCGGACGCGGGGAGGAGCGCGCCGGCCACCGTTCAACCCGGTGAAGATGGCGGAGCTCCTCGAGCACAACGAGACGCACGCAAAGTGCGTTCACGCCAAATCGCGGTACGTCGCGGGGTTCGGAATCAACATCATCCCGCATCCCGAGGCGGAGGATCCCGATCGAGACGGCGAGCAGTACGAGCGCGTCTGGGACTTCTGGTTCGGCGACGACTCGAACTGGCAGGTCGGTCCGATGGAAAGCGAGCGGGCGACCGCGACGGACGTCCTCCAGACGGCCTGGACCGACTACGAGGCGATCGGCTGGCTCACGATCGAGATCCTCACCCAGACCGATGGCACGCCCACCGGGCTGGCGTACGTTCCCGGTCACACCATCCGGAAGCGTATGGACGAGCGCGGCTTCGTTCAGCTCCTCGAGGAGAAGGAGAAATACTTCGGCGTCGCTGGCGATCGGTACCAAACGAACGGTAACGGCGACCTCGATCCAGTCTTCGTCGACGCCGACGACGGCTCCACCGGAACCTCGGTGTCCAACCCCGCGAACGAACTCATCTTCAAGCGGAATCACTCCCCGCTGTACCCCCACTACGGCGCACCCGACATCATCCCCGCCGTGAAGACGATCCGCGGCGACAGTGCGGCGCAGGACTACAACATCGACTTTTTCGAGAACGACGGTGTTCCGCGCATCGCCATCATCGTGAAGGGGGCGGAGTTGACGGAGAAGGGGCGCGAGGAGATGCGGAACCTGATCGAGGACAACAACGAGGATAACCACCGGACAGCGTTCATCGAGACCGAGAAGATCGTCCAGAACGAGGACTACCTCAACCTCGCCGACGGCGCTGATCGCTCCGACGTCGAGATCCGACTCGAGCCGCTGACGGTCGGAATCGACGAGGAGGCGTCGTTCCTCGAGTTCCGCGGCAGAAACGAGCACGACATCCTCAAAGTCCACGACGTCCCGCCGGTGATCGCGGGCGTCGTCGAGTCCGGAGCGTTCTCCACCGACGCCGAGGAACAGCGGAAGGAGTTCGCTGAGGAGACGATCCAGCCCAAGCAGCACGACTTCGGCGAGCTGCTGTACGAACTCGTTCACAAGCAGGGCCTCGACGCGCCCGACTGGACGATCGAGTTCGAGCTGGCGAAGCCCGACACGAAACTGCAGGATGTCGAGATCGCCTCGCAGCGCGTGCAGGCGATGCAGGGCCTGCTCACCGTAAACGAACTCCGGGATGAGTTCGGATTCGAGCCGTTCCCGGAGGAACACGTCTACGGCGGAGAAACGCTCGTGGCAGAGGTCACCGGTGGAAGCGGTCCGGGCGGGGGAATCGGAGACCAGATAGAGCAGCTCGTCGAGGACCGAGCCGACGAGATCATCGACAGCTACCAAGCCGATTTGGAGACTGAGCAGCTGATCGAGATCGGGGCGAACGCCGATTCCTGACCACTGATGAGTACCACCAGCAGTTCGTCAACGTCGAGATCAAAGCTCGCCGATCGTCGCGAGCACATCCGGCACCTCCACAAGCAGGACGACCTCGTTCCCGAAGAACAGGAGGCGTACGAGGAGTTCCTCGACGACTACGTCGAGGGGCTCCAGCCGCTCGAGGACGAAATCGAGCAGTGGCTCCAGAGCGCCTCGGAAGAGGACCTTTCGTCGCTCGAGTCGATCCGAGAGGGGATCAACGGGCTGATCGAGGATGGCGACTACACGGACGACTTCGAGCAGGTGTTCCGGGAGGGCGGTGAGCGGTCTGCCCAGGCGGGCCGCCAGCTGGCCGACCGTCGATACAACCTCGGCGTGGCGACCGACGTCGTCCCTGAGGCAGCACTCGAGTCGATCGACGACTGGGTAGACGAGGCGGCAGGCAGCACGCTCGAGACGATCACGGAAGACTCGACAAGTTGGCTTCGCGGCGCACACGAGGAGGGCCTATCGATCCCAGAGATACAGGGTCAGATTAATGAGGATCTCTTCGAGGGCCGACTCGAAGATCACGTCGCCGAGCGGGCGGCGAGGACTGGGACGATCTCGACGTCGAACCTGGGCGTCCACAGCAGTTTCGAGGAGTCTGACCTCGTCATCGGTGAAGAATGGATCGCGATCGGCGACCAGCGCACTCGCGACGATCACGACGACGCCGACGGCCAGATCGTCGCAGTCGACGAGTCGTTCCTAGTGGGTGGCGAGGAACTCGACCATCCAGGCGACCCCTCGGCACCGCTCGAGCAGATCGTCAACTGCCGCTGTACGGTGGTGGCTGTCTTCGCTGATGACCTCACCGAGGACGAAATTGAAGCACTCGAGGCTGGCGAGCGGATCCAGAAAGCCACCGTCGACGAGACGGTGAAGATACTCGACGATGGTTCTCACGAACCGTTGGCTGCCGGAGTATAGTGCGGGAATTACGATGACGGCACTGCCCCCGCCGGGGCCTCTGCTTGAGGAACGTACCGGCGTTCTCACAGGATACAAATGAGCAACAACGAGAAGCGTCGCTTTACCAAGCACGTCGCGATCAAGACGATCGACGAGGAGGAGCAGACCGCCACGGGGATCGTCCTGACGCCGTACGAGCTGGACCATCAACTGGACTTCGTCTATCCCGACGGCGTCCAGGCGATGTACAACCCAGCGCCGGAGGACGGAGTTCTCCACGCTGCCTTCCCAGAAGATGCAGCCGAACTCGAGTTCAACGAGGTCCTCGAGGAGGACCAAGAGATCGATGGCGAAGAATTCGAGGAGGGTGACTGGGTTGTCCGGAGAAAGTACCATGACGATGAGCTGTGGTCGTTCGTCGGTGAGGTCCTACACGGGTTCTCCATCGGTGGCGACGTCAGCAAGGCGGATGAGTTCGAATCAATCGATGATCTGCCCGACGAGGTCGAGATTCCGGATAGCGTCGATCCCGACGCGGTCGACGATGAGCACTGGCCCCCGGCGGGCATCCGTAACGGTGCCACATCGGAGATCTCCGACGTCGACATCCCGGCGGTAACGTCGGCGATGTACGCGACGAAGGGGCGCGACCTCGAGAAAAACCTCTACGAGAGCGCCGAGGACCGAGATGACTTCGTTGATCGGATGACGAGACGTGGTGCGCCCGAGGAGGGTGCTGGCGGCCTCTACGATTACCTTGACCAGTTAGAGAAGACGGCGCCCGACGGTGCCGTGACGAAGTTCTTCGCTGACGCGGAGAAGTTCGATTTCGACAGCTGTGTGGAGAGCGTCATGGAGGATGGCCATACCCAGGAGGAAGCAGAGGAGATCTGCGGCGCGCAGTACCACGATACAAAAATGGAACACAGCAACACACCCGACGAAGAGCCCGACGACGCCACGAAGTGGCAGATGTTCAAGTCGTGGCTAGCTGGCACTGGCGGTCCCTTTGATGCCGCCGAGTCCGATGACGGCGTAAGTCCCGCGGAAGGGCAGTCCGAGGTCTCGGCGGGGACGTTCTCGAAGGCAATCGATGTCGCCAGAGACGTCACGAAGGAGGGCCGGACGCTCAACGCCACGAACCGAGAGGCGTTGATGGCTGGCCACGACGCGATCGAAATGGCGCTCGAGTCGGACGTAGACTTCGAGACGAACCGATTCACAGATGACGACAGTACGGAGTTCGACATCGTTCAGTACGGTTCTTCCGGGGAGAGTGACGACGAAACAGAGAAGTCACGCCCGGTAGAGAAGCTGACCGAAGAGCAGGGTGAACTCGTCTTGGCCGCGATCCAGCGGTTCGTGGACAATCAGGGCGAGGCTGCCTTCTCCGAATTCCGATCCTGGGTTTGGTCGACGGATATCCTCGACGACGACACAGCGTTCGCCGCTGACGAAGCCGCCTATCAGTACCGAGAGTGGGATCGCGAGCAGCGCGAGCAAACTTCGGTCACTGAGGATTTCCTCGACTGGGTCCAGGACGAGAGCGACACCGACACCGAGATCACCATGAGCAAGGACGACAACACCGATTCCGAGACGGACAAAGCGATGGAAGACGCCCCAGAGTGGGGTCAGGCCATCTACGAGGAACAGCAGAAGAACAGCGACCGCATCGACGAGCTGAGCAAGGCGATCGACGACGAGGGCGATGCCGACGGTGGCGAGACCTCGGAGTCCGACGGCGACTCGAGCGGCGACGGCGAAGGCGAGACGAGCAAGTCGGCCGACGGGGAGACTGCGCCCGAGTGGGTGCAGCCGATCCAGGACGGCATCGAGAAGAACGCCGAGAATATCCAGGCGGTGGCGCAGGCATCGGGCCACAGCCAGCAGCTGGACTACGACGGCGAAGCTGGCACCGAGAAGAACGCTGACGAAGAGCCGGACGACGGCGAAGTCAAGAAGGCGTTCCTCGGGCTGTAGATCGACTGACAACCAACACACCCATTAGAAACCTGAGATTTCAATGGCATCCCGAACCATCAACAACGACCTGAGTCGCATCACTGAAAAGAACGCTCTGACCGTCGACGACCTCGACGCTGGAGGCACGCTCCCAGATCCGCTCTGGGACGAGTTCTGGACGGACATGATCGAGGAGACTCCGCTCCTCGACGCGATCCGAACCGAGACAGTCGGCGCGAAGAAGACGCGGATCCCGACCCTCAACATCGGCGAACGACACCGCCGACCGCAGGACGAGGGCGAGTGGAACGAGAACGAATCCGACGTGTCGACCGGTACGATCGACATCAGCACCGAGAAGGCAACGGTAGCGTGGGACCTCCCGCGAGAAGTTGTCCAGGAGAACCCCGAGGGAGAGGCCCTTGCGGACCGCATCCTGAACCTGATGACCGACGCCTGGTCGGCAGACGTCGAGGACCTCGCCGCCAACGGCGACGAGGACGCAGAGGACTCGTTCGAGAATCAGAACGACGGCTTCATCACGGTTGCAGAGGGCGACGTCGAGACGATCGACGCCGCTGACGACATCCTCGACAACGACCTCGTCATCCGGACGATCGCGGGCCTCGACTCGAAGTACCGCGCTCGGATGAACCCGGCGCTCATCGTCTCCGAGGACCAGCTCCTCAGCTACCACTACACGCTGACCGACCGGGACACCCCGCTCGGCGACAACGTGATCATGGGCGAGGCGGACGTCAACCCGTTCAGCTTCCCCATCATAGGATCGGGGCTGTGGCCGGACGACAAGGCGATGTTCACCGATCCGCAGAACCTCATCTACGCGCTGTACCGCGACCTCGAGATCGACGTCCTCACCGAGTCCGACAAGGTGAGCGAGCGCGACCTCCACGCCCGGTACTTCATGCGCGGCGACGACGACTTCGCGATCGAGAACACCGAGGCTGTAGTCCTCGCCGAGGGTCTGGGCGACCCACTCGAGCACCTCGAAGAGGAGACCTCGTAACGGTGAACGATGGCTGAACGCACCATCCGACACCGAGACGACGGACCACCCGGCTTCAGCCGGTACGCCGACTCCATCTCGACGGAGCCCGGCGACGAGATCTCCGTCGACGGCGAACTCGCCAAGTACCTCGTCGACGAAAAGCGGTACTTCGAGTACGTCGACGACGGACCAACCGCTGACAGCGTCGACTCGGACGAAGAGGCGGAAGCCGAAGACGATCCGGATGACGCCGACGACTCCGAGGACAGCGGCGACGAAGACGGCGGCGACGAGGGCAGCTACGAGTTCGACGAGGACTCCTGGTTCGAGGACCACGACGACTACGAATCCCGCATCGAGCGGGTAGAGTCGGGCGACGTCGACGATCACCTCGACACGATCGCCGATATCGAGAGTAGCGAGCAGGTCAAGGACTCGATCGGCGTCCGTCGGGCGGAAGTCGAGGGGTAATCGCTCATGCCGCTCGAGCCTTCGGATGTCGAGTCTGAACTCCCGTTCGACGCGAAGGCGTTCGGGTGGAGCGAGGAGAAGTTCAAGAGCGAGCTGGAGACGTACATTGCCGCCGCTACAGAGACGGTCGAGAAGTGGATCAACACCACACTCGAGCCGGAGACAGTCACGCGAGACCTCTCCCGACCGTCGCACGTCGACGGTCACGATCTTCCGATGCCGTCCCGTCCCGTCCAGGACGTCGTGTCGGTCACGATCGACACGGACCGCGCGATGGGCCGCGACGTCGACGAAGACGACTACTGGGTTGAGGAGACTCACCTGGAGCTGAAGCCCGGCGCCGACCGGAAGTCGTGGCCGACCGACCGACGGTCGATCACTGTGGAGTGGGAGTACGGCTACGAGGAGGTACCGGAGTCGCCGAAGAAAGCGATCATTCGGCTCGTACGTGCGCGTCTTCGAGCGATCAACGCCGAGGGCATCTCGTCCGACACGATCATGGGGGACTCGATCTCCTACGATCCCGAGGATGAGGTGGTCCTTGCTGCTCGAAAGGACGTCGCCGGATTCGAGGCCCCGTCGTACTACGGAGGTGTCGAATGAGCCCGCTTCCATCATCGGCTGCGGCCGTTCGACAGCGCCTCCACATGCACGGCGTTGACATCTCGATCCAGCACTACGAGGTCGGCGAGGGCGGCTCACGCGGGAGCCCGGCGGAAGAGTCGGCGACCGATGACGTGAAGGCGTACGTCCAAGACAAGAGCGCCTCGACGAGCCTCAGCGAGTTGCTCGGTCAGGAGATGAGCATCGACATCGTGTTCACCGTACTGGCCGACGACGTCGACGAAGATCTCCGAGATGGCGGCCACGATGCCGCGTCGACGGTGACCTATCACGGTCGATCGTACGTCGTAGAGCACGCCGAGGACGAAGGGGGCGCGACGATCACACTGCACTGCTCGACTCGTGAGGACAGCTAACATGATCGATAACTACGAGGACCGAAACCGGGAGCAAACGCTCAACGCGGCGGGAGACTTCTCAGGCGATCGCCTGGAGGAGTTCCTTGAGTACGAGCGCGAGCACAAGAACCGGAAGACAGTCATCGAGCCACTCGAGCGGGAGTTGCTCACCGTGACGACGACCGGCCGCAACTACGTTGCTGGCCTCTGGTTCGACAGCATGTCGGAGGAGAAGGTCGTTCGACGAACGACGAGAGTCGAGCAGGCGATCGAGCGCGAAGAACTCCGCGAGGTGGACTGATGGTCGAGGACGAGAACAACATCCCGGAAGCCCGCGAGGCGATCCAGGACGGCCTGACGGACGGCCTCGAGCGTCTTCACACGATAACGCTCCGTGAGCTCATCACCAACATGAGCGACGGGCAGGATGCGCTCGGCAACCCGTGGGAGCCGTTGAAAGAGTCGACGATCCGGGCGAAAGGTTCGGATACACCGCTGATCGACAACTCGCGTCTCCTCACCGACATCAACGCGGCGTCGATGATGGATCGCGCCAACCGGATGGCGGTCATCGGGACAAATCTGGACTACGCGGAGCACCACGAGTTCGGCGCTCCAGAGGCTGGTATCCCTGCCCGACCGATCTTCGGGCCAGCGGGTGCGTACGCAAGTCAGCAGGCTCCTGATGTCATCGGTGACGAGATCGACACGAACCTCGAGGGTGCTGTAATCGACTGAGAGAGGAATTACTACGATGCTCACAACTGCTGAAGAGGACCGATTCGAGGAGGCGCTGCCACTCGAGGGCCTCGAGGTCAAATGGGATGGCGAGTCCTACGAATACGACCTCGATCCCTTCTGGACTGGAGGAGATGCGGCTGACGAGGAGCCGACTGAGTCAGTCGAGTATCCGGCGATCGTGTTCGACTGGGAGACGCAGAACCAGCCGGAACTGGGTCGCCAGCCGTTGAATGACCTCCATTCGATCGACGTCTCGTCGGACGAGTCGGTCCTCACAGAGACGAAAACAGCGGAAGTGAGTGATGACCTCGCGATCACGATCGCGGTCGAAGCAGCGTGGGACGACAACGGAGTCCCACCGCAGGCTCGCGTGACGCAACTCACCAAGCAGATCTGGCGGTTCCTACGGTTCGAGCTCGACCTGAACAGTGAGGGCGAGAACGAAGAACGGCCGATGAACGTTGAAGTTCCAGATGAGAGCTCGGTCGAGCCGGTTCGAGTCGAGCACACGATTCGAGCACCCTGGCAGATCCGCTTCCACCACGCTGAGCGCCACGAGGAGGAGCACAACACCGTCGAGGAGTTCGAGATCAACATCACGATCGAATAGTCAAACGACCAGCAGTCACACAACCGACACAACAACATGCCGAAACAAATCGTAGAAATCGAACTAACTGCTGAAATCGCAGACCGCCCACAGGAGACGTTCACGGACGCGGCGATCGTGGGCACAGCAGAAGAAGAGCCGCCGGACGCCGAGTTCGGTGAAGTAAACCAGTACAGCACGTCGACGTCGGTCGGCGACGACTACGGCGAGGACAGCGACGTCTACACGGCGTCGGAAGCCATCGAAGAGATGGGCGCTGAGCAGTGGCGCGTCATGGTCCTCGAGGCGACTGAGGTGACCGAGGAGGAACTGAGCGATGGCGACACCATCGATAAGGTGCCAATCCTCGGGAACCACGAGGTCGAATCGCCTGACGGCGATATCGAGTTCACGACCGACGACGATCCGGACGTCGAAGACTTCGATGCCGAGATCGTCATCAACTCGGCGACCGGCGACGTCGCGACCAGCGAGGACTCGATCGAGCTGACGTACTTCCACGCGGACTGGAGTCAACTCGACGAGTTCCCCAGCGACGTCAACAACTTCGCCGTCGCCGATCGTCGATTCGACCTGAAGGGCGTCGGTGTCCTGGACGAAACCCACAGTTGGGCGAGCGACGAGGACATGGGAATGATCGCGAACGGAGTCAACGTCGACGACTACGACTCCGTCGACGAAGCGATGGATGTCGCACACGAGGTCGCAGGGTACGTCCCCAGCGGCGACCTGATGATGATCGTCGACGCATCCGACGACGATCTCGCCGCCTACCAGCTGGGCAAGTTCGCGGTGAGCGAGCCCTGGTACAACCCGCTGTGGAACGAACTCCCAGCGGGAGAAACGGTCTCGAAGAACGTCGGCGATCCTGAAGAGCAGGGGACGTTCGAAGGTGGCGACGAAGCGGAAGGCGAGGGTCCGGTTAACGTCCTGATCGATGTTTCGGATGCCAACCGCGTCTCGAACGCCGTGACGACCGCAGGAGCCGACTCGGACACATCGTTCTTCGACATCCGAAGGACGAAGGTCTACACGGCCGAGATGCTCGAGCTGGATCTCGAGAGCTTGCAGGTGAGCGACGACGACGTCCCGTTCACCGAAGACGGGCAAGCGATGATCGAGGACGCGATCAAGGGAACGATGTCCGGCCTGACCGGATCGGTCGGTCAACCACTCGCAGAGTACGAAGTTGACGTCCCAGAGTGGGACGACGACGACGTTGACCGAGTGAACCGAAACTGGGGCGGCATCGATCTGGATGCCCGACTGGCCCAGAGAGCGCACACGTTCAGCCTCGGTCTGAACGTGAGCGTGTAATCGAGGTGAGCATTATATGGGAACTCAATACGACGGCAGTGACGTATCGGTGATCTTCGCAGGGATGCGAATCGAACAGCTACAGAGCGTGTCGACGCCGGACGTGTCATATCCTGGCGAGTACGACCGGACACTGGGCGACGATGACGACGTCTTCGTGACCGACGATACGCCAGAAGAACTCGAGGGGGAGTTGGTTGTCGCACCGACATCCGGCTCGATCGACGACCTCGAGCAACACCTTCACGACCGGACGATCGACACGCTGACGATTCGGTTCCCACCGGATCACTCGCAGAGCAGCGAAACCTACTCCGGCACGGCTCTGACGGAGCGGTCGGACGAAGACTTCGACGGCGACGATTCGGACGACCGAACGTACAGCTTCGTCTCTGAGGACATCGAGTGATGACGGACCGAGACATCACCGAGTACGAGGAGCAAGAATGGCCGATCGAGGAGGGCGAAACGCAGTCGGAGATCGAGTACGAGTTCCTCAACGGAGGCTCGATGAAGTACCTCGTTCAGGACCCAGAGACGGAGACGATCATGTCGTTCATCGCGCCACAGATGGGCGAAGAGGAGAAGACGCAGTCCGAGCGCCAGTTCGAGCTGAACCGCGACTCGATCGTTGCGCCGGAGCTAACGATGGAGAGGTGGCGTGACCTGCGAACCGCGGACCAGATCGGGCTAACCAACGAGGTGTCGGAAGCCATCGGACTGGACCGTGTTTTGGGAAATGCCGTCGACTCGCGAGATCACCTACCGGACGAATTGCTACCCGAATAGCTCGCGAGTTCAACCTCAACTCGAGCGACCCCATCGGTGAAGTCCTCGACTGGCCGTGGCAGCGAGTAGTACTGTACGCGGAGTGTCTCAGCGAAGATGAGAGGGACCAAAACGAAGCAGCCCGCGAAGGGATGCCAGAGATCCCCGACTCCGTTGAAGGTATCGACGATATCCCGAACAAGTATCGTCCGTAACAGGGCCACTTCCACCGTGCTTGGCTCGGTACTTTAAGTCAGGAAACGTGACTCTCACGTAAGACGATGGTCTCGGGTGACGAGCACGAGTGCCCAGAATGTGGTAAAGCATTCGACAGCCACCAATCTATGAGTAGCCATCATGCTGGTCTCCACGGAGGACCACCGTTCACGAGTACATGTAGCGCAAAATACTGCAACGCTGAGTACTCAACACCGCCGTCTCAGAGTAATAAAGACAATAAATACTGTTCAAAAGAGTGTAGAACGTCGGGTGCTTGGCGAGACGAAGAGGTCATGGAAGCACTCTATCTGCTGAGGGGCATGTCGGTTTCTCAGATTGGTGATTATCTTGGTTGCTCAGGTCAGACGGTTTGGCGATGGCTGGATGAACACGGTATCGAGGCTCGACAAGCGAGTGAGCCGAAATACCCTCGGATTAGTTCAAAAGACTGGTTAGTAAAAACGTACGTCGAGAAAAACATGACCTCTGGCGAGATCGCAGAGTGGGTTGGATGCTCGAGTGGTGTGGTCTGGGAGTGGTGTCAGAGGCACGGAATCGACTGTCAAGAGAACGGATCTTGGCCGCGTGGCGAGGATCACCATCTGTACGGCGGCGGCGACATCAAATACGGTGAAGGTTGGAATAAAAAGAAAAAGGAGCGAGTTCGAGAAAGGGATGGTCGCGAGTGTCAGCACTGTGGCCGTGGTGAACAGGAGCACGTCAAACTGTTCGGAACGAAACACATCGTCCACCACGTAGTCCCGGCCAGATCGATCGAAGACGCTCAAGAACGAAATGCGATGAAAAACCTGGTCACGCTGTGCCGAGGTGACTGCCACAAACGGTGGGAGGAAATGGCACCACTACGCCCCATCACTTCTCGAGTAGAAGTTCGGGGTTGAACCCGTGATTCAATCAAACCGGTCGCCATCGATGGC
This sequence comes from Natrialba magadii ATCC 43099, assembly GCF_000025625.1. Lineage (NCBI taxonomy): Archaea > Methanobacteriati > Methanobacteriota > Halobacteria > Halobacteriales > Natrialbaceae > Natrialba > Natrialba magadii. The sequence continues at coordinate 33,251 of NC_013925.1, forward strand.
GTCCTGGAGCTCGTTGAGATCGTTGTAGATCTCCTGAGCGTCTCTGTAGGCATCTTCAGCGCTACTAAAGAACGGATCAGAATCATCACTTGGACCAGGTGGATCCTGTCCGACGAAGGGCATGAGTCCGTTTCTGGAAGACCCGGCAACAGCAGCCATCGCGAGGAAAAAGTCGTTTACCTCCATGAATAGGTCAAAGTCCTCATCGAACCGGTCGCGGGCCTCTTCGGAAAGTGTATCATAGATATCGGCAGCCTCATCGAGTTCCCCGATGGCAGTTTCAATACGTTCGGCGGTCTGTTCGCTGGGGGCTTCGAGAACCTCGAGGTTCGATTCGTAGTACGACCACGCTTCAGCTTCGCTTTCTTCAAAATCCCAATCGTCGAGCGCTGAGTTACTTCCCAGACAGCCACTCAGGGCCGCGAAGCTAGCGGGTACAGCCATCGCGAGGAGTGAACGTCGGTTCATGCAGTGACGTATAGCCTGATTGATTAGTAAACTTTGGTTCACAATCCACCACAAACCGAGAAACTGAGATGACACAATCATGATTCCAGGAGGAGGCGGCGGCAATATCCGGCGGCTGGCGACGGTGATGACCGCCCAGGATAACGCCAGTGAGACACTCGACGACGTTGAGGAGAAAGGCGGTGAGACGGCCGAGTCCATGGAAGAAGTCGAAGAGAGTTCTGAGGGCGTCTCGAGAGGATTTGATTCGATTGATAGGGCAGGCGTTGCGCTCTCGGGGACACTCGCGGGAACTGGTGTCGCACTGCAGGGTGTCCTCGATAGGACATCTGAACTCCGCGGCAGCTTGGCTCTCACTGCAGGTATGATGGACGACGTCGACGGGTCGGTCGATGCGCTAGCGGCATCAATGTCAGATGCCACGTTCCCGACGCAAGACGTCGTTCTGACGATGGAAGAACTCCGGCATCTCGGCGTCGAGACTGAAGAGGAAATGGAGAACGTGGCGCTCGCAGCCGATCAACTCGCCGACGCGACAGGGTCGTCAGCATCGGTGATCGCTGGCAGCCTCGCGCCGAGTATTCAGGCTCTCGACGGCGATCTCGATGCACTTGAGGACCGTTCGGACGCCTTTACCCTGGCCCTGAACGACAGCAGGCTTGAGGCTCAAGACCTGAACAGTGTAGTTCAACGTTCCTCGCAGGAACTGCAGGAACTCGGCCTCACAAGCGACGAAACAGCCGGTCTGATCTCGATGTATGCTCAAGCGAATCAGGTTGAAGGAACACAAGCAGCCCGCCAGTTCAGGGAAGCGATTCGGGAATCCAACGGGGACCTCAACGAGCTCAAAGACGAACTCAATCTGTCCGAGGACGCACTCGATGAGTGGAACGAGACAGTGATGGAGAACGAGGGCGAGACCGAGCGCCTCGCAGATGAGTATGCCGAGACGAAGACGGTGATGGACGAACTGCGCGTCGTCGCGTCCGATCTGCAGCTGAGATTCAGTGGGGTACTCCAGCCGCTGAGCGCACTCCCCCCTGTACTTTTCGCTGCCGGGTCGGCAGGCCTGTTCTACTCGACGGTTCTGCAGTCGAGTGCAGTCCCTGCAACAGTCACCTCAACGGCAGCGACCACTGCGAACACCGCAGCACTGACCGGGAAGACCGCGGCGCTTCGCACAGCCTCTGGCGCACAGACCCTAATGACGATGTCGACCGCCTCGCTCGCGACGGCCACTCGAGCAAAGACGGCGTCGATGTGGGCATCGGTTACGGGCATGGGCGCGAGCGCAGTCGCGGCCCTGTCCGCTGCAAGTGCGAAGGGAATCCTGACTGCCGCGACCGGTGGCCTCACCGCGGGTGTCTTGGCTCTCAACGCGGCTCTCGGGCCGATCGGTGCCGCTTTCCTACTCGTCGGAGCGGCGACTGCTGCGCTGATCGGTCTGTGGAAGACCGATCTTTTCGGGGCGGGTGACGCAGCCGCTGGAGTGCTTGGTAGAATCCGAAGCGGGGCCTCGACGTTGGTCGCGATCGTCCAGGAACTCATCGGGATCCTGTACGAACTCGGCCGGATCGCTTTGACACTCCCGGTGATGGCGCTCCTCGCACCGTTCGCCGCGGCGTTGAATTTCCTCGAGGACCCATCGAGATGGCTCCAGGCAGGGCGGGAGATCCCGTCGATGATCGCAAGTGGGATCTCGAGCGCGGCGTCTGCTCCGATCGACGCTGTGAGCAACGTCGCCAGCGGCATCCGCGATCGTCTTCCGTTCTCGCCCGCACTCGCCGGGCCACTGCAAGACCTCGATCGCGTCGGCCCAGCTTTAGTAGGTACGATCACAGATGGGATCCGCGACCGAGCGTCTGCGCCCGTCGATGCGGTGACTGACGTCGCAAGCGGTGTTCGAGACCGACTCCCATTCTCACCCGCGCTCGCCGGTCCGCTCCAGGACGTCGATGAGGTCGGCGGTTCACTGATGGGGACGATCGCCGGCGACGTCGAAGGCGAGGGAGGCACATTGTCGTCAGCCCTCGAGTCGACGCTCGGTCAAACACCGCTCGGTGAAGCAGCAGGATCTGCGGCCGGTGCAGTCGGCGATGCCCTCGGTGGAGGCGGTGGCGGCGGTGGCGGCGAGCACATCGAGATTACGATCGAGGAGATCAACGCCGGAGGCGAGGGCTCGAGTGAGGAGAACATCCGTTCCGCCGGTGAGGATCTCGCCGGCAGAGTGATCGAGGAGATCTCGGAACACCTGGCACGGGAAAACAACTACGAGCCAAACGGCTCAGCTAACGGATCATGACCACAGTCACCATCGAAGACATCGTGTTTGACGGCATCCCGTCGTCGGATATCGATGTTGAAGGCGTCACGAGCGTCGACGACAGCGGAGCGTGGGACGCACCAGAGCAGGCGGTTGAAAAAGGGTTTGACTACTCGTCGTACAATCAACCCGAACCGATCACAGCATCGTTCGAGGCCTGGGCGACACCCGAGCACAGGGCGACGCTGGTCGAGCTTCGAGACGCTACTGAGCCGTTCGCGGCATCAGTCGATCAGCTCGTCCTCGGCTCCGCGAAACTGACTCAGTTGGACACGAACCGAGAGGTGAGTTCGGCGTCTCACTACCGCGTCACAGTAGAGTTTGAAGAGGTCCGAGAAGCCGAGCTCGAGACGGCCGAGATGTCGGTCGAATCGGACTCTGGTGACCTTTCGAGCTCGTCTGAAGACGCCGACGTGTCGTACGAACAGCCTGAAGAAGATGACACCGGGACGTCCGAAGAAACAACCGATGACGGCGGAATCGTCGGCGCGCTGTCGAGCGTTCGTGAAGGTCTCTCGGGGGTGCTGTAGATGGGGGAGATCATCCCAATTCCCGAACGGAGAGCCCGTGACAAACGGCCGATCAACATCGAGTTTCAACCACGATCGATGCCAGGACAGCGGTTCGCGATCCGGATGGACTGGAACGACGTCGCCGGCGAGTGGACGATGGAGATCGAGCACGTCACTCGCGAGCACAGGATCACCAAATCCGTGGCGAAGGCGTTCCGAGCGTACGAGTACGAAGAGTTCGTTTATTTCGTGTTCATCGATCCGAGTGGGAACGAGACGGAGATCACACCCGAGAACCTGGGCGACGAGATTCGGTTGTTTGCCTTCCCAGGTGAAGCAGGCCAGCCGCCGGATGAGTGGTAGTGATGGTGTTTCAACAGCACAGAAGCGTCCAGGCGGGCGATGTGAATTTGGACGGGCTCGATCTCGATATATCCGTCACGAAATCGAGCGATGACCCGCTCGAGTTCGAGGTGTCGACGTGGAACCTCAGCGAGGCCTCCTGGCGGAAAATCGATGAAGGTGACCAGTGCCGCATCGAACTCGGGTGGGCCGACGGGGAGATCGCGACGGTCTGCTTCGGTGAGATCACGAGCACAAAGCCGGAGATGGATGGAGGCGACCTCCGCTACCAGATCAAAGGCATCGACGAGTCGGAAGGTGCCACCTACGCCAGACCCGACGAGGACTGGGGCCAGAAGAGCTGGGTGAACACCTCACCAGACGAGATCGCCTCGGATATCTTCCAGTCCTGTGGCCTGACCGCTGCGGTCGAGCCGGTTGGAGGGAACATCCAGGGCGTGTGGTCGGCGACGCCAGACAAGCGCGCCCGGGACCTCGTCGACGAGCTGCTCGAGTACGCAGTTGAGATCTCTGGAGAGGCCTGGGAGTGGTACGCCGAGCAAGGGCGCGGCTACTTTCAACCTCGAAACCAGGAGACCGTCGATGCACCGGAGCTGAGCTACGACTCCTCGCTGGTCTCGATCAACGAAGCATCGAGTGAGGACGACGACGCCGAGCTCGAACTGGACTTCGAAACCATGCTCGACCCTCGGATCCGTAAGGGCGCGGCCGTCTACGTCGACGTCGATCAGCACCGCGGCGGCTACCGTGTGGACTCGTTCGAGTTCTCATCGGACACTACGTCCGGTACACACATCGTGAATGGGACGCTGATCCCCATCGACGCCGATTACTCAGTTGCATAATCATTATGCCATCAAACCTAATCTCGGAATTAAAGGGCATCGTCCGGTCAGAAGTACAGTCCGCTCAGACAGTAACGTTCGTCCGAGTTGAAGAGGTCGACGACGATCGACGGGCGACTGTCTCACTCAAGCGCGACAGCGACCTGCTGATCGACAACGTCCCGATCGCATCGACCTGGGCAGGCGATGGTTTCGGAGTCGTGATCCCCGTCGATCGGGGTGTTGAAGGGTTGGTTCTCCATCCGAAGGAGCCACTCGAAAAACAGATCCAGCAGCGAGGCGAGCAGGAGCCCGGGAGCGAACGCCGGTTCGAGCTCGAAGACGCTGTCTTCTTCCCGCAACTCTGGCTCGACGAGGACGACGTCCCAGACCACGAGGACGACGAGTTCGTGGTCAAGCACGAGTCGGGGAGCGAGTTCCGGCTCGACGACGATGGCGTCCATGTGGAGCCAGAACTGTTCGTCGACGGCATCGCGTTCACCGAGCACTCCCACGACTTCGACTACGACGGTGGTGGCGAGGACTCCTCGTCGCTCTCGGGTACTACCGAGGCTCCCGACGAATAAGACCGATTCTTCACAACACACGCATGAAATTCAAACGAACACTGGCCCAGACAGCGGAGGGTGACTTCCGCGTCGAGGGCGGTAACTTAGTTTTTACCGGCGGTGCCGCCGGTGTAGAACAGGAACTTCGAACGATGCTCGCGACGATCGAGGGCGAGGATCCGTTCAACCCCGATCACGGTCTCGCGATCCTCGAGGCCGCAGGGGCCGACCCAGCGATCATCGAACGGGGAATCCGATCGGCGCTCGAGGACGACGATCGCGTCTCGTCAGTCGATGCTGTCGATACCGACGACGCCGGAGCGAACCGGAAGACGACCGTCGATATCGACGTCACGCTCGTCGACGGAACGTCGGTCGGATTCGATCTGGAGGTGTAAATCACGATGAGTGAAAACAGCGATTACGGAGTACAGGACGATGGAACATTCCGGCGCAAGCACGTCGACGTCATTCGAGATGACGCCGAGCGTCGATTCAAAAACACAGCCGGAGAAGACATCGAGTTCAACCCGAGCTCGGGGCAACAGGCCATCATCGACATACTGACACAGGAGGCCGCTGTTCAGTGGATGGCGCTCGAAGAAGTCTACTACGCAGGATTTTTCGAGGATGCCTCTGGTGAGGCGCTTGATAAACAGCTGGCGCTCGCTGGCTTCAGTCGTCAACCGTCTCAGTCGGCGACCGGCGAAGTCGTCTTCAAACGCGACGATCCCGCCGACGACGACATCACGATCGACGAAGAGACCGAGGTGACTACGAGGCGATCCGACACCCGCCCGGCCATCCCGTTCGAAACGACTGAAGAGGTCATCCTCCAGGAGGGCCAGACCGAGGTCACCGCATCGATCGAAGCCCGGAAAGCCTGGCAGGTTGACCTCGATGAGGAGTGGCTCGGCGAAGAGACCAACATTCCCGCCGGTGAGATAACCGAGTTCGGGGATCCCGTTGCTGGTGTCGACGACGTCGAAAACGAACTGCCCACCGGAGACGAGGACGAAGGCTTTCAACCAGGTAGAGATCGGGAGAGCGACGCCGAGTTCAGACTACGCTACCAGAACTCGCTCGCCGAGGGTGGCACGTCGACCGCGCCGGCGATGGAATCGAGCGTCTACAACTACGACGAGGACATCATCGACGTCCGAATCGACGAAGTCCGAGACGAAGACGAAGGGTTCGGACCGCGAGTCACGGTGTTCGCACCGGAGATTGAAGACGATGATATCGCGCAGGCCATCCTCGAGGCGCGTGGTGCTGGGACCGAATCGATCGGTGAAGAGAGTGGAACGGCAGAGTTCGACGCTGGTGACGAGAGTACGGAGCACTTCGACCGGGCAGAAGAGATAACGATCTACGTCGACGCAGAACTCACGACGTCAGATTCGTTCTCCGATGACGACATCGACACGATCACCGATCGGATCATCCAGTACATCGGCGGCGAAGCCGGTGACGACATCGTTTATCCCGGTCTGGAGATCGGAGACGAAGTGATCTACGACCAGATCTTCCGCCGCGTGATGGAAACCAGCGGCGTCATCGAGGCAGACCTCGAGGTCGGTACTGACGAGGAGGACCTCGACACCGAGAACATCGACATCGACGACCGTGAGGCGGCGATGACCGGCCTCGATGAGGTATCCATCGATGAGTCGTGAGGATGTCCGCGAGCGCCTCGAACGGACGCTGAACAGTCCGTACCCGACCGACGGCGATATCTGGAACGCGATTCTCGAAACGTTCGCCGCCGAGTTCGCCGAGCTTGAGGAGGCCCGTGAGCAGGTCCTCGAATCGAAGTTCGTCACCGATGCAACCGGCGAGCAGCTGGACCGTCTCGGGACGATCTTCGACTTGGACCGCCAGCGGGGCGAACCCGACTCGAACTATCGAGCCCGACTGCAGGTTGCGTTGCGAGCACAGCTGACGTCGGCGACCGTCGACGAGATCCGCGACGTCATCGCAGTCCTCCTGGACATCGATGCTGCCGATGTCGAGATCGAGGAGCCGTACGATCGCGAGCCGATGCACCTCAACGTCAGCGTCGACGGTGAGGCGCTGGACGATGCAGGGATTGGCGACGACGAGTTCATCTCCGTCGTCGATACCGTTGTCGCGATCGGCGTCTCGGTCGGCCTCCTCATCGAGTTCGACGTCGAGGAAATTGTCGGCGTCCAGGACGACGTCTCCGCCGAGATCGACACGGTGCAGACGGCGTACGTCGACGACGCGCGGACGAACATCGACACACTCAGTTGATCCATGACTTCAGTAACAGCAAGCGAAACGGTCAGCCTGGCCGATAACGTTCAGGTCGACCTCTACGACGCAGACGAATTGGCGAATCGCATCCCCGGCTGGGAAGCGATGACTGACCGCGAGCGCCTCGGCGCACTCGAGGACGTCGACCCGGTAGGCGAGTTCTCCGAGCACAACGTCACGACGCTCGAGTACCGAACGCATCTCGCCGAGTTACTCAACCCGGACGTCGACGTCGATCCAGTCGAGGCAACGCACCTCGCGTTCGGCGATGACGATACGCCGCCGGACGAAGACGACGAGGAACTCGAGGGCGAGAACTACCGGACGGAACTCAGCGACATCATCCAGGAGGTCGAACGCTACCGGACGATCACGCTTCTCGGCTCCGACGACGCGGTCGGAGACGAGCTGATCGAGTCGGGACTGGTCACGGCCGCCGACCCCGGCGACGCCGGGGACATGCTCGTGAACCGCGTCATCCTCGACGACGATCGCCTCCGGCCGAAGACGACCGATCACGCGGTCCGGATCCGGGTCGATATCAGCTACCACGACGTCGCCGACGAGACGGTGGTGAGCTCATGACCGAGCGCGTCCTTCCCGGCGCCTCCGGCTCGAACCTCTACGGGATCGAGATGGCAGAGGCCTGGGGCCAGTACAGTGATGGATGGATCGTCCCGGCGAGCGACCCGACGAAGTCCGCCCAGCGGTACGAGGACATCGACGAGACGGTGTTCACGGCGTTCGAGGTCACGTACAGTAGCGAAGACCTGACTGTGGAGATCGGGCCGGGTGAGGCGTTCGTCGACGGCCTCGTGATGCTCGACGAACCCCGTGAGATCACACTCGAGGCCAACACCCAGGACCAAGAGGTCGCGATCGGGTGGGATCCCGACGCGATTTACCACTCCGATGAACACGACACTCGCGACGAGGCCGACCGAGTCCTGGTCGACCTCGCGAGCGAGATCGACGACGATGACCCGTCGGTCGTGATCTGGAGCTTCGACACTGACGGCAGTGGCGTCGTTGAGGCACGAAACGAACGGTACATCGGGCCGGTCGTCAAGGCCGGAAAGGTGACCGTCGAAACGATCGAGGACCTCCCCAGCGCCGAGGACTTCCCCCTCGGGACGGAGTTCTTCGTGGAAGAGGAAAACCAGAGCTACGAGGTAACACAAGATGAGTAAAATCTGGGAACCGAGCGGTGGCGTCGACGACAAGGTCCTCTTTGGGATGTACCCCGAGGACCTCGACGCCCAGGATCGACAAGAACTGTACGCTGAGGCGTTCGAGGATATCGTCAAGTCCTACTCGACGATGGCGACCGCCTGCCGGTATCAGGCGATCATCGATGAGATGATCGACGACGAAACTCGAGCCCAGCTGATCGCTGACACGCAGGCGGCGATGGAAGCGGTCAGTATCGCCCGGACCGCGATGGACTCGATCAGCGAGTCGTCCACAGCTATGGATCCGATCAGCGTGTCCGACGTCGCGTTGGATACGATCTGGGAGAGCGAAATCGCTTGGCAGATCGTCCGAGACGTCGCGATGGCGGTCGGAAAGTTCGTTGCTGGACTGGTCGAACTCGACGGGGCGGACTACGCCGATATCGGCGAAGTCGCAGACGACGCGGCCGCGATGGATCTGGTCTCTGTCGACCAGCGGGCAATGGATGCGGTGAGCGTCTCCCAGACGGCGATGGACGCGGTGAGCGTCTCCACCGTCGCGATGGAGGCAGTCGCCGCCAGCGCCCTCGCGATGGACGCGGTGATCGCTTCAGACGATATCGCGTTACCGACGATTGTCGAAGAGGAGATCGCGATGGACGCGGTAAGTACGTCCGAGACGGCCATGGACGCGGTAAGTACGTCCGAGACGGCCATGGACGCGGTAAGTACGTCCGAAACAGCGATGGATGCGGTTGGGGGCTCCCAGACGGCGATGGACGCGGTTGCGGCGTCCATCATCGCAAGAACCGCTGCGATTTCCAGTGCGTACACGTACGACACGATCTGGTCGACAGACCTCGCGAGCGGCACCATCTGGGACACGGGCGACTTCGCGAACGACCCGACGAACAGCGGTTGGTGGAGCCAGTCGTTCGATCTCTCGAACAGCAGCACCTTCAGCGTCTACACGAGGGCGGACAACGGATCGCCTGATCTGAAAATTAAGATCGGTGGATCGGAGGTATTCGGCACAGACAGCGACCACTCCTCTTGGACTGAGCGGAGCTTTGACGTCTCCTCGTACAGCGGTGAGACGACGATCGAGCTCGGGCTCGAAGGCTACGACAACAGTCCGGATGACTATATCTCGGACCGGTACAACGGTCGTTCAGGCGGCGAATCTCTTTACATCCGAATGGAAACGTTCGGCAGCGTTGGTAGTTCGTCTGAATATGCCGAGTTCAGCGACATGAAACTCGAATAACCGATGGAACTCATTTTCACACCGGAGGATTCCGGCACGAAGCGGGCGAGTGGCTACGCGACCGTTCCATACTCCAGCGATGCGGAGGACGAGACGGTCGTTGAAACAACTAAAAGCGAGCTTGCGGCAATCTTCGAGGCGGCGAAGTCTGACGGTAAGACGCTCTCTAGCGTGGATGAGGGGATCGGGGCAGCAGTTGAGGATCCGCTCCCCTACCGCGACTTTCTAATTCTCAAGAACGGCGAGATCGTCTTCGACGAGGGATATACTCGTAGCAACGAATAAATGGCCAGATAGGTCACCAGTGTGACCGGCGTGGTGTATGTCCAAAGAGAGACATGCCCACGAAGACGCACTGAACGAGACCGAATTCCAGAAACTCCTGGACGGCGCGCACCTTCTGACGCCGCCCGCGAACCTCGAAGCCACGTTCGTCATCACGATGAGCGGGAAGCTCGGGATGCGGATCGGGGAGATCGCCCACATGAAGCGGACCTGGGTCAAGCCCGACCAAGGCCTGATTGAAGTTCCGAGCCACGAGCCCTGCGAGAAGGGGCGCGACGGCGGCCTCTGCGGCTACTGCCGGCGCCAGGCCAACCGGACCTACCAGAACGATCCCGAGAACCGCGATCTCGACGAGCTCCTGAAGTCGTACTGGGAGCCGAAGACAGAGGCGGCCGAGCGGGCCGTCCCCTACGAGTTCGATGAGGACGTCGAGGACGTCGTCAGCTCGTTCTTCGAGTACTACTACGAGGTTCCGTTGAGCGTCAACACCTGCCGCCGCCGCGTGAAGGATGCAGCTGAGGCCTCGGACCTCAACCGCCGAGTCTACCCACACGCGCTCCGTGCAACGGCTGCGTCGACGCACGCGTACGAGGGCCTCAACATCGCGTCGATGAAGGCGATGATGGGCTGGGCGAAGCTGTCCACAGCTGAGAAGTACATCCGGATTTCCGGTGGCCGAACGAAGCGAGCTCTACTCGAGATCTACGGCTGATCGCGCCACTTCATCCTTCGTTTTGGTTGCGTGAGTAACTCTCGTCGAAGACGATCTCGCCGTCCCTAAGGATGAGGTAATCGCGGTACGAGAGGGGATCATCGACAGCAGTGTCGATCGATTCGTCAGCACCTTTGAGTGTGGCTCCGTTGTCCTGAGCCTCCTGAAATACGCTTGCGAGCACGTCTTCTGTGATTTCGGCGACCGTTTCCTCTTCGCTGTCACTGGAGTATGGAACGGTCGCGTAGCCACTCGCCCGGTTCGTGCCGGAGTCATCCGGTGTGAAGATCAGTTGCATTGGTTCAGATCAGGTTTATATTGCTGAAGTAGGTCATCCAGTCGCCGCCAGTCCACGAATCAGTATCCGTGAAGAACAGTACGTCGTGGGTACCACTGTACTCCGAAACATCTACGCTCCGATTCGTCCAGCTGCTATTCCCGCTATTCGAGAATAGGGTGGATCCGTCAACCTCGACTCCGTGATCAATACGAGAGTCAGGGACGGAGTCGGCTCGCATCTCGAACTCGAGCGTGGTCGCGTTGCTCAGATCCAACTCCAATGTGAGACCACGACGGTAGGGATCGTCGGAATCAACAACCTCGATTTCGAGGGCCGACGTAGCGTTTCCAGGGAGACTGATGTCGCTTCCGTCTTCGATTCGGAGGTGTGTCCCAGACGATCCTGAACGGCTGTCGTCGTAGGTGTGCGGGAGCGTCGGTGAACCTCCCTCTTCGAGGATAGTCCTTGCGCCCGGAGACGCCGCCCAAAGAGAGGAAACAGCGTAGTCAGAGTCGAAGACGGCACTTCGCGGCATGATGGACGCCGCAACCGCGTCCATCGCCGTCTGGGAGCCCGCAACCGAATCCATCGCCGTCTGGTCAGACGCGACGGCATCGATATCGGCGTAATTCGAGCCCTCCAGGCCCGCTCTGGCGGCTACAAACTTCCCGACCGCCATCGAGACGGCAGCAACGGTGTCCCAGGCAAGCTGCGAATCCCAGATCGCATCCATCGCGAGGGTGGAGGCACTTACCGCGTCCATGGCCGTCTCGGACGTACTTACCGCGTCCATCGCGGTGTCGGACGTACTTACCGCGTCCATGGCCGTCTCGGACGTACTTACCGCGTCCATCGCGGTCTGAGAGGAGGCGACATCGTCGATATCGGCGTAGTCATAGCCGCTGAGGCCCGCTCGGCCCACAGCGAACTTCCCGACGGCCATCGAGAGGTCGCGGATCATCCCCCACGCAACGTCGCTCTCCCAGAGCGAATCGAGCGCGAGATCGGAGAGACTGACCTCGTTCATGGCCGTCTCAGTTTCGACGATTGTCGGTAGCGCGATGTCCTCCGAGGCGATCGCGGCATCCATCGCGATAGTGGAGGCGGCGACTGCCTCCATCGCGACGGCGGACGCGCTCACCGCGTCCATTGCCGTCTGGGAGTCGCTCACCGCGTCCATTGCCGTCTGGGAGTCGCTCACCGCGTCCATTGCCGTCTGGGAGTCGCTCACCGCGTCCATTGCCGTCTGGGAGTCGCTCACCGCGTCCATTGCCGTCTGGGAGTCGCTCACCGCGTCCATTGCGGTCTGCGACGTGCTCACCGCGTCCATCGCGATCTGGCTCTCGACGACAGCGGGGAGCGCGATATCGTCCGAATCGATCACGGCCTCCATCGCGACGATGGACTCGCTGATCGGATCCATCACGAACTAACCCAGAAACCCACAACCAGTACGATGAGTTACAACTCCATCGACGTACAGACCGCAGTTGCACAGACCGGAACCGCGCTCGACGAGATCTCGCGGTCCGAACCGCTGACGATCGCGGCGCCGCTGTTCATCATCCTGGCGACGTACGTCCTCTTTTACGAGGGTCTGCTCTGGTCCATCGGCACCGACGGCTGGCGCGGGATTCGCTCGCAGCTTCCGCTGTTGGACAAGCTGGCCGAGTCGGCTGGAGCGTACACTCACTACGAAATCGATCCGGAGCGGGAGACGGTCGGCGTCCTCGAGCTCGACGTCGACGAGGCGATCGACGTCTTCCAGGAGGACCACGGCTACCTGGATGGACCGGTGGCCGCGCACAAGGGCCTCCCGGACGGTCGCCAGGAGGCAGCGTCGCTGGTCAAGTACGGCTTCGAGAAATACGACATCTGGTTCGACGCAGAAGTGATCGAGGGGATGCCGCCGGGGATCCGGTTCCTCGTCATCTTGCTGATCCCGAGACAGCGTCACGCGACGCTGTTCCCGGGTGAGGAGCCAGGCGAGACGCTGGTCACCGCCCACCAGGAGTACTCCGCTCACAGCGTGTTCTTCGCGTACTGGCACTTGATCGCGAAGGGGATGGACATCGACCGCGGCGTCCGCGAGGTCACGGACGAGCTGAAGGAACACGACCGATTCGAGGCGACCTCGAGGGCAAAGGATCTGTGGCTTGAGTGGTTGAAGGCTCCGCAGTGAGAAGACGACTTACTCGGGTAACTGGTCGGGGTTCACCCACCAGACGCGTGCGTTCGCACCGACTTTCTTCGTCTCGAGGCCGGGGTATTCGTCGTCGAAAAGCCCGTGCAGGCGGTTGTGTGCAGTGGTTTCAGAGCATCCGACGCCGTCGGCCACCTCGCCGACGGTCAACGGTTCGGGGTGCGCCTCGACGAGCGCGTCAATGACGTCCTCGTCTCGATACTTCGGCTGGAATAGTCCGTCCTCGGCCTGTTCGACGTCGCCGCGGACATCGCCTCCGGTCATGGTCTCTGTTTTCCTCTCCAGTACTATAACGGTACTCCTACGTAGTTCACCGTCGCGGCTTCGACTCGTGGACGGGAGTCTCGCGATCGGGGCGGCGAGTAGTGAGCACCTCGAGCTCGCCGCCGTCCTTCTTCTCGCGGACGAGTAGCGGTTCCTCGGTCAGCGTTTCGACGTGCACCATCTTCGCGTCGATGCGAACGCTGACGTCGTCACCAGCGACCAGGTCGACGCCGGTACAGTTCTCGGTGACGGTTCGTTTACGATCGCCGTTCTGGTGAGCAGTGACAACGCCGGTGTCGGTGTTGTAGTGAATCTCGGTTGCTTTCATCATATCTTCGTCACGACCCCATCGGGAATAGGTGTTCCGCCGCTGCTACGGACGCAGTGGTCGTCTTCGGTGATCTCGTAGCGGCCGGAGTAGGTGTACGCCGACCCGTCGCGATGCAGGACGGTCATCGTCTCGCCGGTGGTCTCTCCGGTCGCCCGGACGATCTCCTCGAACGGCCGCGCGGGTTCGGCGCAGTAGATGGACTCCATCAGTCGGGCCATGTACCAGCTGTCCGCGCGGTCGTCGACGTCCGGAGCCGACAGCCAGGTGCCGTTGTGGGCGAGCATCGCGACCGGTTCGCCGTCTCGGTCACGAACCTCGAACGGGTGGGCGTTCCGCAGCGAGATCTCGCCGCGGGTGGCGAAGCGGGTGTGCCCGAGAGCGACGTCGGCCTCGGGGAGCGCGTCGACAGCGTCGATGGGCATCGCGCCCACGCCGCGTTCGCGGTGAAGCTCGCCGTCGACGGCAACCGCGACGCCCCAGGAGTGGCCGCCCGACCGTTGCTCGTTCTGCTGGCAGGCCGCGACCGCCCGCTCGGGGGCGTCGTCGCCGCGGTAGATGCTCATCCAGCACATCGTCTTAGGCCTCCTCCTCGGCGGTGTCGGCGGTGCTGGTGTGGTCGCGCGGGCCGTTCGTCCAGCGGAACTCGCCCTGCTCGGCGTCGATGTTCCAGAGCGCGTCGACGTTGTTCGCGGGCGAGTACTCGTCGCGCCCGGCTCGAACCAGGTTGTACGCCCGGCAGCGCCAGGTGTTCGGCGTCTGTGGGTACGCTACCTGGATGGCGCGGAGGACGTCCCACGCGCTCTCGAACTCGCGCTGGTCGACGCCCGGGATCCCGCGTCCCTCCTGGAAGGTGATGCCGCCCTCGATGGGCTCCTGCATCGCGGTCATCAGGCCGACGTCGGTCGCGCGCTGGTAGATTTTCTCGTAGACGCGCTCGAGGGTGCGGCGGTGGTTCTCCAGCTTGGGGCTCCAGCCAGCCTCGATCGCGCGGCCGGTGACGCGCCGGAGCGTAAGCAGGCCGTTGAGGGCCATCGCCGGGTGGGCGTCGTTCGCGCGCAGTTCGATGGTGAGCGGTTTCCCGCTCGCCTGCGCGGGGTTGAACGTGACGCTGCTGTACTCGCGCCGGTAGCTCCGGGGGTTCGCGACGCGGTCGCGGACGCTGTCCTGGCTGAGTCGCGTCGTCTGGCCGTCCGCCCAGTGCTCGACGTTGAGCTCGCTGCGGCGGTAGGTCGTCCCCTCGCGGAAGCCGTTCTCCCAGTCGTGGCAGAAGTACGGCGCGAGGAACGGGAAGATCTCGGCTACGGTGTTGTAGCTGATCGTCCACGCGGTGATCTCGTCGTCAAAGACGTCCCCGGCCACGCAGAGGTGAACGTGCGAGCCCGCGCCAGCGCCGTTGTTGGCTCCGTGCCAGTCCCAGGTGATGTCCTCGTCGCGCGTGTCCTTGTAGAACCGGTTGAGGATCGTCTTGCAGTTCTTGTACGCGCCGATCGAGGTCTCGCGGGGGCCGCTCGCGTCGTTGTGCCAGCCGTCGAGGCTGCCGCGGTTGTTGTTCATCGTGTAGCTCCGGACGTCGCTGGGGAGCGGGCCGGGGAACTGCTCGATCTCCATTCCGTGCGTAAACGGGCTTCTTCCGTCTGTTTTCATCGTTTTAGGCCTCCTGCAGGTGTCTCATGCATAGGGGTAATAATAAAGGTTGTCCCACGTAGTTAACCGTCAAGTATGGCGATTTCGGACGAATCGGCGTGGTCGGGAAGGCCGCGAAATTTACTTACGGATGCGCCTGTTCTTTTTTGACATGAGCAACCGCGACCTCGAGGAGGCCGAGTAAGACCTATGGCAATCGTCACCAATCGTAGTAATATGGAGCCGACGTCGACGGGCGGCGACGGAAGCGATGGCGAGGACGACGTCCCGCTGGGGACGTTCCTCTACGAGGCGCTGCCGGACTCCGAGATCGATTCGGTTGAATCGGTCCGCGAGCTGCGCGAGCGCGAATGACGCTGTTCGTCGACACGAACATCCTCATCGCGGCGACGGTCGGCGAACCGGAGCGGGGTGAGGTGGCGCGGGATCTTCTCGACGCCGACTACGAGTTCGCGACGACGCTGCTGAACGTGATGGAGTACCGGACGGTCCTGACGAAAAAGAAGAAGTTCGAGCAGGAGCGCGTCGAGGAGCTGATCGATGGGCTGTTCGACCGGATGGACGTGTACGGACCGGAGTCGAGCGACCTCCTCGAGGCGTACGCGATCCAGCGCGAGACGCTGCTCTACACGATGGACACGGTGATCCTCGCGACGTCGAAAGAGGTGGGCGGCCCGCTCGTCACGTTCGATGGCGAGCTTCTCGACAACGGCGCGATCTCCCCGGAGGAGGTCCTCGAGTCCTAAATCGTCTCGAAGTGGTCGTACGTCCGTTCTGTGGTTTGAAGCGAGCGGTGTCGAAGTCGATTCCTGACGTCGTAGAGGATGTTTCCTGTCTCCACGCGTAGCATTCGCCAGGCGAGTGAGTGACGAAGCGTATGCGCTGAGACGTCGTCCGGCCCACCGCGTCCCTCGAACGTGAACGGTCGAATATCAGCTCGTCGAGCCGCGCGCTTGACGACATCGTTCACACCTTTCGGCGACATCCGGGTACTCATCTGGCTGGGGAACAGCGCGTCGACGTCGTCGCGAACCTCGAGGTACGCATTCAGCGTCGCGATCGTCCTGAGATTCTCACCGCGGTCGAGCTCGAACGTGGCCGGTCGCGGGTCCCTATCGTTGGGGTAGCCCTTCTGGATCCGGCTCGGGATCCGGAGCAGTTCGTCGTCGACGTCGAGCATCGCGCGATCGACACCAGAGAGTTCAGCCCGGCGAAGGCCGGTGTCGTAGAGGAGCGTGAGGATCGCGTTGTCTCGTTCAGGGTGACTGCCCTCGAGGACGGCAGCACGCATCGCTTCGACCTGGTCTGGTTTCAACCAGTGGACTTCGTCCGCGTTGCTCATCTGTTTGGCAACCTTCACTGTCACTGTTCTAATAGTGTTCGACTTCGACGTTGGAATCGAACACTTCCACCGGTTCAAGCTCTTGTAATGGACGCCGTCTTGCGATTTTTCCTCGTGGAAGGTAGTTCTGCAGGCGTCAATCCCAGGGGTAGTACGCCGAGATCGGGTCTCCAAATCGCCGATACGCCGACAAATAAATCATATGCTGCTATATGGACTCTGAGGGCGGCATCTCGCTGGAGTCTTATCAAACATCTGGGCCGAGTGTGCGATTAGAGTGTTTGATAAGGTCTGCCGAGCGTCTGACGAGGCTTTATCAACTCTCCGACCTCTTTGCTCTCTTTGAGGCCAGAGAGCTACATGAGAATCGGAGTTACCAACCAGAAAGGAGGAGCAGGGAAGACGACGACCACACTCAACGTCGCCGGCGCGCTCAACCAGCTCGGGAACGACGTCCTCGTGATCGACCTGGATCCGCAGGGCCACGCGACGGAAGGGCTCGGGTTCGAGGACCTCTACGACGATCCCGAACGCGACTCGCTGTTCGACGTCCTCCCCGAACTTGAACGGATGGACGAGCTCGAGCAGCTCGTCGTCGAGCACCAGGAGGTCGACTGCGTCCCGTCGCACGAGACGATGATCAACGCCGAGGACGCCCTGGCGAACGTGATGAAACGAGAGGAGCGCCTCGAGATGCTCCTCGACGACGCCGACGGTCGTTGGGACTACGTTCTCGTCGACTGCCCGCCCAACCTGGGCGTGCTCACCGACAACGCGATCGTCGCGACCGGGAACGTCCTGATCCCAGCGCAGGCGAAGAGCACGAGCATCCGCGCGATCGAGCTTCTCTTCAAGCAGCTCCGCTCGATCGAGTCCGCGTTCGGTCCCGTCGACGAGCTCGCACTCGTCGCGAACGAGGTCGAGGTCGATGGGGAAGCCGATGAGATGATGGCCTGGTTCAGAGACGTCTTTGAAGACAAAGAGGACTGTGCTGTCTTTGAGGTCAGAAAGCGCGTCGCCCTTCAGCGCGCCTGGAACAACGGTGTCTCGATCTTCGAGCACGAGGAGGAGTGCGACATGGAGTCAGTCTACCTCGACGTCGCTCGCCACCTGGAGGGATTCCATGGCTGAGAAGCGCGACCGCAACCCGTGGGAAGATCGCTACGACGATGACGAGGAGGATGCGGAGAACTCGGAGACGTCAGAGAGTTCAAAAGAGACAAAGACATCGGATGTTTCAGAGGCCTCAAAGAGCTCTAAAACCTCAAAAAAGACAAATACAGAAATCACGTCAGAAGGTTCAGAGAGGTCCGGGAAACCGACTGTTAGGGAGCGCAAGAACGTGAATATGTACCTTCCCGAGGACCTAGTGGAGGAGTTACAGGGCCGATTCTTTGAATTGGAAGCAGAGTGGCGTCGTGAGCACGGTGAAGATCTCCCAAAGAACGAGAAGTTCTACCCGGCAGTGATTCAAGCTGCCCTCGAGGAGACCACCGTTCAGGAGCAGCTCGACCTCGACTGACTCGGCGCTCACGTCGATCCGTTTCGGAAGTTTCCGGAAAGTTCCGAAAGTCTTCACTTTCACTCGGCTTGGCTGGTCTTTAAACGGTTATACACCGACTAATATTGTTGCACTCGCTCCCGCGCAAGGAGGCCGTTCGCCCCCGATTTTTTCACCGGGTTAGACCGGCCCTTCGTATTCCCAGTTGTGACCGCCGTTACCGTCCCGTGATACTACATATTTGTAAGGTCCGTGACCATTGCCATTGTTGCAAGTGCAGTCGCTTCCGCACTTGACGCGCCGAATGACGACCGTACCACCACTGTCGTTTTCTTCGACGTCGACAACAGAGTCATCGGATGCGATCTCCTCTGGATCGGGCGGCTGCTCGAGATAGGCTATCAAGTCTTGACAGTACTCGATGATCAATCGAAGCGTTGGAACCGCTTGACGTTGGAGGCCTTCTGCGACGTAGTTCGGGATTTCTTCCGGCGGAGTGGGTTGGTCGTTTTCTGGCATGACCTTATCAAACGTTTAGAGCGCATGTCTAATAAATCTGTTTGATAAGGTCGTAGTGAGTGGCGTCTCGATCGGCGCACGATCAGTCCTCTTCGAGAAGGTCTTCGGGTTTGAGTTCGCCAGCGACAAATCGTCTTCCACGCTCGCTGATCCAATAGGCACCTCCGGAACTTTCCAACAGATCGTGTTTCGCCAGCGAGCGGCAGCGCTGTCCCACCCAATTTGACGTGTATGGAACGTTCAACGCGATGGACGCAGGTTTCATCCGTGCGCCATGCGAGGCCATGAAATCCAAGATGTACGGATCGGCAGGTTTCATCCAGGAGACCTCGCGATGCATAAGTCCGACAACACAATTCCTGTTTTTAACCGCGTTGAAGGCAGCTTCTGGTGATTTAATTCCTGATTAGAGTCACCTATATGGGTGAGAAGGTTTATTAGCGGCTGGCTAAATGTTCACGTTGTCGAAGGTAATCGCACGCTACGCTGCCCCCAGAAAGCAGCCGGTGCTGGTATCACCGACCGCGGTTGCCTTCGACGTTAGACGCCTCGTGAAGGCACGTGCGGGCGAATTAACGCCCGCTTAGTGTCTTCCCGATTCCCGAAACCGTGGAAATCCCGAAGACATGGCCCGCTTCAACCGTCACCCTAAAAGTAATGTCGCTTCTGATGTCAGGAGCGGTACTGGTAAGCTATGTCTAAACCCCGGAAAGAAGGAATTAACAGGGTTCTGCCGTCTTGCGTTCAGTTCCGGCGTGCTGTTAGCGGGGTTTTATTACTCTCCTAATGGTACATTTGTGTTGAACGCACGAATCAAGGATATCGAAAGGAGATCCGTCGAGTCCCGCTTGCTCCCACGCAACTACGCCGCGGATCTCCTTTCAAAGAGGCCCAGGAATGAACACCCCCAATAGACACTGTCACCGATCTCGTTCAAACGGTCGTCACCACCTTTCAGTAGTTGGAGCTATGTCTGACGCGAGGGGAACTGTTTTAGTACCAGAGTGGCATGTTTCAGCGTATGGACTAAAAAGCCTGTACGCACGGCTCACGAAAAATCAACGCCGGCAAGAACCGGAGTGGTTGGACACTCTCCTGTTCTTGCCCCATCGTGATAACGTTTGCGCCTCGGTGAGAGGCGTCACTGTGTCGCGCTGGGGTGTCGTCCTTTCCGGGCGTCGCCGGTTCGCGATGAGCTCGCGGACCAATGGCAGCAACAACGACACCAAGAGATACGAAACCGCAGGATGACGCCTCGACGGGCCTGACGCTTCGAGCGCAGTTCCCGGCGGAGCACGACGTCGTCGTACGAGACGCATCGCTTGCGCCGACGAACCTGTGGCGGGAGATCTTCGATCCCTGGTCGGAGCACTCGAAGCTCCCCGGCCATCTCGTCACGGGCGTTCGTGCGCTAGCGGCTGGTCGCGACGCTGGTGAGTTCCACGAGCAGCTTGCATCCATCAATGCGTTGGATGGAGTCTACCAGTCCGTCCTCGAGTGGCTCGCGACGGATCCGAACGTCGACGTCGACCCGGAAGACGCTGATACGGGTGACCGCTTCTGGTACGCGCTCTCGGTCACGCGCTCGCTCGGGACTGGTCGGCCGCTCGGTCTCCAGACCGAACCGTTCGACATCCGGTCCGGGCCGCTCGAGCTCCTCCGAATCGTCGGGATCGAGCCGACGATCGCGATCGACGTCGACCACCTCTGGGACGACCAGGATGGACGATGGACGAGTCGGCGAAGTCAGCGCGAGAGCCTGCTGACGTTCGTCGGCTGGCTATCCGAGGTCGCCGACGTCCACCTCGTCGCGTCGCCGGCGACGATCGCGAAGCTGCGCCAAGATCACGTCGACGACCTTCCCGAGAGCGTTGTTGAGAGCGCGCATCCAACCCTTACAGAACTGGGACTGAGTGACATCGACCAGGAGCAGGTCGAGGCGGCGATCGCCGAGATCCCGACCAACGGTCGCGAGTGGGACATCCTGCGCGTGATCGAGGACCTCGGCGGCGAGTGCCGCCGGACGCAGCTCTACAACGACGTTCGCCTCGGCGGCTCGAACGGATCGATCCGTGACGCCCTCTCGACGCTTCGTTCCTGGACCTGCATTTTCAGCAACGGTCCACGTAACGCGAAGGTCGAGCATCTCACCCCAACTGGCGAAGCCGCACTCGAGGTTCTCAGGGCGCGAGGTGGCAGAAAAACCGAGTTGAGTGATTTCGCTGAGAGTCCGGAAACCCAACCGGAAAATCGTTTAGCCGATGCAGTGTACTCCGGGCCGAGCACGAAGGCCCCCCCAGACGCCGATCGGCCGGAAGGGGAGGCCAGTGCCGGTCGGACGTCCCGCTGGAGTGGCCGCGTCGACGTGGACTACGTCCCGAACTGGAGCCGCCACCACGCAGCCGTCGCGAGCGCCCCCGAAGACGGCGGTATTGGCCTCGTAGACCGGCCAATGGAGAAGCGAACCGGAAGGAACGGAGACGAGGACGGCCGCATACCCTGGTGGGGATACGACGAGGACCGCGACGAGGTCGCCGTCTCCTACGAGTGGCACGGCCCCCGGGCTGGTATGGTGTGCAACGTTCGAGCGTTGCTGAGTGACGCCGCATTCCGCGAGATCTTCACCGTTGAAGCGTTCGACGGCGAGGCGGGGAACCTCTCCGGTCTCCTCGAGGGCAACCGGTGGGCGCTGCGATCCCTCCGCCAGCTGGGCTACCTCAAGGACGGGATGTCTGCTTCCGAGTACCGGGACGCCCTGATCGATGCCCGTGACGACTTCGTCGAACTCACCAACGACATCGAACGGGAAAAGGATCAACCCGAGCTCTACCGTTCGATCCTCTCGCTCGGTCACGGTCTTTCGACGATCGCCGCAGACCTGTACGACATCCTGGGTATCCGCGTCGTCCGGGAGATCTCGATCCCGCACTTCAACCGGGACTACTGGGGCCGATCGAAACGAGTCCGCGGCCTGTTGAAGTTCCTCGCGATGCGGATGACGCAGTCCTCGAGGTACGGTCAGTACTCCGCATGGCGAGTTCTCTGTGAACCGCGGACGGAGAAGCGCCAGGTGATCGGTGACGGCCCCGACGTCGATGCCGCCGATCCCCGTGGAACCGTCCAGGGTTCGTGGGTCCTCGTCGGGAAGGGACTCTCGAAACTCCGTCCCTACCTGGAGCACTTCGATCGCGAAGAGATCGACCTTCAGGAGGAGGAGCCCGGCTTCCAACCGTTCACCCTCGACTTCGTTCTCGACGAGCGTCGACGAACGCCGATCGAACGAGCCGCGAAACGGATGCTCCGGCAGCGTGGACTCAAGCCGACGGAAGATGCGATCGCCATCCTCGAGGCGTTCTGCGGTGACGCCTACGACGCAACCGAGGCGATCGCCGCCCTCGAGGGCGAGCCGGTTCCTCGTCACGTCCGGATCAACGAGCTGAAGTACGGTCTCTCGCAGCTGGACGTCGACCGGATCATGCCCGAGCTGGCACCGACGAAGCGGAAAACGCTGAAGGCACTCCTCTGTGCCGATGACGCACTCTCCCAATCGGAGATCGCGGAGCGTGGTGGCTTCTCGACGCGGTCGTTCCGTGATCATCGCGACGAGCTCGGGGCGTTCGACATCATCGAGAAGACCGACGACGGGAAGTACCGCCTGACGATCTCCTACCGGGGCGAGAAGAACCGCGTCCCGGCGCTCGTCGAGGACTCGCTCTCGACAATCCAGGACGTCCTCTGGGAGGCCACGTTCGACCTCATCGACGACGCTGAACGCTTCGGCGATCCCGACGACGCCCAGCTCGAAGCACTGCGGTGGCCGCCTGACTTCGACGAACTCGGCAGACGCTGGCCGATGATGGACGCTTGGATCTCGATAGCGGCGGCACTCGCGAAGAGTCCGCATCCCGACCCCGACGTGATCACGGTCGGGAAGATACCCGAACAGACGAGCATCCAGGAACCGGTCACCGCTCCGACTGCCGGGGCTGACTGACCGTGGAGTGGACCGATCAACTCGTCGACGAGCCGAGGCACTCTCGGGGAGCGCTCTCAAGACCTTATCAAACACGCACACCGAAAACGGCCCTTTGATGTTTGATAAGGTCTATTCACGATACCAAATGACTGCTGCGAGTTCTTCGAACTTTTTACTCGCGATCACGCCGTTAGCTTCGGCCTCCTGGAGTAGCTCGTACGCGCGCGATCGTGAGATGTCCAAAGTGTTCGCAACCTCCCGCGTGCTACGAGGTTCGCGGGAGTCGAATAGATCCTCAATATCTGTTTCGTCGACGGCCGATTCGAACTGGCCCGTCTCCTCATTCCGATCGGGCATCGACAGCACAGACACTGTCGATTAATTTCAAACCATCGATGACAGTCGTCGAGGGTCAATTTTATTATACTGGGGTTCCACGGACATGACAGAGCAAGCGAAAAGTACGGATTACATCACGACGCGCGGACTCTCGTCTCCCACTGCGAAAACAACGAGACAACGCGCGAATCAAGGGTTACGAACCTCGTGATGAGGTCCGTGCTCTAGCCCGCTTGCTCCCACGCAAAGAGGCCCAGAGCATGAGAGAGAACAATCCCAATACAGTAAAGCTTAACGAACAGCGCCAGTCCAACCTCTACGGAGAGGTCCAAAACGGCCGCGCTGTCGTTCGATGCGGCGACTGCGGAACAGTTTTCTCGGCAACCGATGCTGAGACTCATCAGTGCACCGAACCTGAATACATCGCTACTGACGGCGGCGTCAACTTCCAGCGCGATCTCACCGGATTCCAGCGGGACATCATGTTCTGCCTACGCCGGATCGAGCGCGGGAAGGCGACCGAGGACCAACCGTACGGCCTCGGCATAAAGCGCGAACTCGAGCGAACGCGCGACGTCGACGTCGTCAACCACGGCCGGCTCTATCCCAACCTGGACGAGCTGGTCGAGATCGGCCTGATCGAGAAATCGATGGTGGATCGGCGGACCAACGAGTACTCTACAACCAACACCGGTCAGCAGCTGGTCGACGACTACTCCAGCTGGGTACTCGAGACCGTCGCGGAACGACTCCCCGCGGCTGAAGCCGGTGGTCAGCAGTGAGCACCGTCTGTCAGACCTGCGGCGAGGTCAGCGAGAAGTGCTACCGCTGCACCAACCCGGAGTGCCCGAAAGGTGACTTGGTCGGCCAGAACGACCAGGGGAGGCACGTCCGATGACGCACGACGACCTTCGGGCGCTCGTTCTCGATAAGTACGGGTGTGAGTGCATTGTTTGCGGGCGCTCACCTGAAAAGTGGCTCGAGAGTGAGGATCTCGACCGGTCGCAAGACAAAATCTCCATCCATCACGTGAATGGCGATGACTCGGACGACCGACTGGAGAATTTAATTCCAGTCTGTCAAAGCTGCCACACCCACATTCACCGAGTCGACAAGCCGCCTTATCGGAAGTGGCACCGGCAGCTCCCAATCGAGGCTCGGCATGCGTGGAATCAGCATCATGCCGAGTACTACGAGGGCGATCGGATCTCGCGAGAAGAGGCTGAGCGGCAGTTCGGTTCTGAAGGCGGTGACCCGGAGAGCCTGAAGTATAAAGCTCGCGAGGGCGACGACGCTGCAACTCAAACGGCGGTTAAGGGGTGCCAGGGCCGATGACGCACGGCGACATCTCTGTCGGAGACGTCGTCTACGACATCGGCAAGGGCGGCGGGAAGATGGTGGTCGTCGATCGCGTCGCGGACTCGATCGTCGAGCACCGAGAGGGCGAGGACTACGACATCGCGTCGTACAAACACCATCCGAACCTGCCCGTTCGTGAGGACGACGCCGTCTTCACGTGCGTCTACATCCCCGACACGCCGGGATCCCACCCCGCCAGCGGGACCTACGACTTCCCCGCCGGCCGACTGGCGCGAGCGCCGATCGAGGAGGCCAACAAGGCCCTCGATCCCATCCAGGACGTCATCGTTCGCGACGTCCTCGAGGATCTCCTCGTGATGGCCAGCGCGATCGACTCGACCGGGACCGTCGACGAAAGCCGCGCCACCGTCCTCCTGGACGTGGCCGGCGACGTCCTCGACGAGTCGATCGTACGCGACGCCGAGGAACTCGCGCGCTCCAACCCCGACTGGCAGGGCAACGGCTCGACCGAACCCGCCAGTGACGGCGACGACGCCGTCGACGAGGATGACGAGGAGGACTCCGAGGAGGCTGATCCCGACGCCGAAGACGGCGACGAGGTCGGCCAACTCGGCGACTTCGAGCCCACCGCAGAGTCATGATGGCGCTCGAGTCCATCGGCGGCCGCGGCGCCGTCGAGCACGCTGAGCTGCAGTGCGGTATCGACCAGGACCCCACGACGGAGAGCGGAGCCTGAACCAATCAGA